>NZ_JASHIN010000011.1:0-144221 GCF_030733705.1 Roseovarius sp. MMSF_3298 | reverse complement strand
ACCCGCCCTGCCCCGCCCAACAGCCCTCTTTCCAAACTCCGCGAATCCGACAAAGCTGCGCCGATCCGAACCGGGGCTGTCATGCAGAAAATACTCGTCTTCACCGACATCCACTTTCTTCCCGAGGGCGAGACGATCATCGGCATCGACCCCGCCGAGCGCTTCGCCCAAGGGCTTGCCCATGCGCAGCAAAATCATCCCGACGCCGCCCGAATCGTCATCACCGGCGACCTCACGCATCACGGCACCGCGCCCGAATACGAACGCCTTCACGCCGAGCTGTCCAAGGCCCGCATCCCGGTCTCTCTGATGCTGGGCAACCATGACCGACGCGGCCCCTTTCGCGCGATCTTTCCCGACACGCCGCAAACGCCTGATGGCTTCGTGCAGGACGTGATCGACCTCGACGACACCCGCCTCATCCTGCTCGACACCCTCAACGAAGACGCCGACGACACCCATAGCGGGCTTCTTTGCGACACGCGGCTCGACTGGATGGAGACCGCCATCGCCGGGGCCGGACGCCGGCGGGTCATACTCTTCATGCACCACCCGCCCATCCTGACCGGCTTCGGCGGGATGGACTGGATCGGGCTGAAGTCGCGCCGCCAGCTGGCCGCGCGGCTGGAAGGCCACGACACCGTCCACCAGATCGTCGCCGGCCATATCCACCGCACCATCCAGGGCGGTTTCGCCACCGGCGCGGGCAACCGCATCCCCACCGCGATCTTCAAGAGCCCCTGCCACCAGATGCCCATGGCACTCGGCTTCCAGGATCCCAGCCTGTCGATCGACGAGCCGGGTGCATACGGCCTTCTGCTGCTCACACCGGAGGGTATCGTCGTCCATACCGAGGACTTCACCATCCCGCCCGCAGCACGGGTCTGTTACGACCACTAGCCGCCAGTCAGCTTGTCCCGGTGTGCCTTTCGTTGCGTGCGGGACCAAAGTGCCCCTTCCCGTACCCGAAGGAATAGGCAATCATGGAGTTCCTGAATTGGCATGATGACATTAGGGAGGACGTGACATGTGCCGCATGTTTGCCGGGCAGGACCCGGAACGATACGAACTCGAGACCCGACGTATGCGCCTCAACGGCCAAAGCACCAGCATCCGGCTGGAAAAATCCTTCTGGCGGATTCTCGACGACATCGCCGCGAACGAGGACATTTCCACCCCGGCCTTCGTGTCGAAACTGCATGGCGAAGTGCTGGAACTGCATGGCGAGCCCAAGAATTTCACCTCGCTTTTGCGCTGCACCTGCCTTGTCTGGCAGGACAATCAGGCGACCCAGCCTGAAACCCGCATCGCCGCAGAGTAACCTAAAGCGCCTGTAGTAACGGTTTACTACCCCCACCCACCGGGCGCTTGGTACACTTCTTCGACCATTCACAAAGTCGGAGAAGCCCATGGCAAAAGCCATTCACAGCATGATCCGCGTCCTCGACGAGGCGCGGTCGGTTGAGTTCTACAAGACAGCCTTCGGGCTGGAGATCGCGGACCGCCTGGATTTCGAGAAGTTCACGCTGGTCTATCTCAGCAATTCCGAATCCGAATTCGAGCTTGAACTGACGGTCAACAAGGGGCGGGAGGAGCCCTACGATCTTGGCGATGGCTACGGCCATTTCGCCGTGTCCGTCGACGATCTGGAAGCCGAGCACGCCCGCTTCACCCAGGCCGGGCTGGAGCCGCGCAAGGTCGTGGAATTCGCCCCCGACGGCGAACTTGTCGGCAAGTTCTTCTTCGTCGCAGACCCCGACGGCTACGAAATCGAGGTGCTGCAACGCGCCGGGCGCTTCAAGTAACGCCCGCGACAACCGGCTTCGGGCATGGCGTGTCCCGGGGCCGGGTCAAACACCAATCACCAAAACTCACGCCGCATCTAGGGAGGACAAGATGTTGAGTACCCAGACAAGACAACTCCGCCGGCTGACCCGGCGCGACCTGCTGAAAGGCACGACCGCCTTCGGCGCCTTCGTGCTCGGCTCCAGCTACGTGGCAGGCGCGGGTGGCGCCTGGGCCACCGAAATGGACGCGCTGAAGCCCGAAACCTTTGCGACGCTCGTGCAGATGGCGCGCGATATCTACCCGCACGACCGCATCGCCGACGAATACTACGTGGCCGCCGTCAAGGGCTACGACAAGCCCGAGGAAGTCGACGCCATCACCGCGGGCATCGACGCGCTGAACGATGCCGCGCGCAATATGCACGAGCTCGAGTACGCCGATATTGGCTGGGAACGCGACCGCGTCGACGTGCTGCGCTCGATGGAGGACGACCCTTTCTTCCAACGCATCCGGGGCGGTCTGGTGACCGGGCTTTATAACCAGAAAGCGGTCTGGCCGGTCTTCGGCTACGAGGGCGAAAGCTTCTCCAAGGGCGGTTATATCAACCGCGGCTTCGACGACATCGCCTGGATCGGCTGAGGGAGGATTCAATCAATGACTGCACCATTTGAACTTACCGACGACAGCGTCGTCGTCGTCATCGGCACCGGCGCGGGCGGAGGGGTCCTGGCCAACGAACTCGCGCAGAAGGGTGTGAGTGTCGTCGCTCTCGAGGCTGGCGGCCGGTATCTGCCAGAAGACTATGTCAACGACGAGTGGGAAAGCTTCGGCCAACTGGCCTGGCTCGACCCGCGCACCACGTCGGGCGACTGGCGCGTGGCCAAGGATTTCTCCGGCCTGCCCGCCTGGATCGTCAAGGCCGTGGGCGGCACAACCACCCACTGGGCCGGCGCCTCGATCCGTTTCCAGGATCACGAATGGAAGGCGCTCACGAACTACGGCGAAGTCGAGGGGGCATCGCTGCTCGACTGGCCCATCGACCCGCGCGAGATGGACGACTACTACGACAAGGCCGAGAAGAAGCTGAACGTCACGCGCACCAATGGAAATCCCGGCCTGCCCGGCAACAACAACTACAAGGTGTTCGAGGCCGGCGCGAAAAAGCTTGGCTACACCGAGGTCCATACCGGCCGCATGGCGATCAACAGCCGCGACGACCAGGACCGCCTGATGTGCCAACAGACCGGCTTCTGCTTTCAGGGGTGCAAATGGGGCGCCAAGTGGTCCTCGGCCTATACCGACATCCCCGAGGGCGAGGCCACCGGCAATCTCGAAGTGCGCGAAAAGGCCCACGTGGCCCGCATCCTGCACAACGAGGCGGGCAAGGTCACCGGCGTCGAGTATTTCGACGAGAACGGCGATCTGCAGATGCAGAAGGCGCGCGTCGTCTGCGTCGCGGGCAACTCGTTCGAATCGCCCCGGATGCTGCTCAATTCGGCCTCCAACATGTTCCCGAACGGTCTTGCCAACAGCTCCGATCAGGTGGGGCGAAACTACATGCGGCACATGACGGGCTCGGTCTACGCCGTGTTCGACAAGCCGGTGAAGATGTGGCGGGGCACGACCATGGCGGGCATCATTCAGGACGAGTCGAAACACGACCCGAGCCGCGGCTTCGTTGGCGGGTACGAACTGGAAACCCTGTCGCTCGGCCTGCCCTTCATGGCGGCTTTCCTCGATCCGGGGGCATGGGGGCGTGAATTCACCACGGCACTCGACGAGTACGAGAACATGGCCGGCATGTGGATCGTGGGCGAGGACATGCCCCAGTCCACGAACCGTGTGACGGTCAACTCCGAGGTGAAGGACCAGTTCGGCCTGCCCGTGGCGAACGTGCATTTCGATGATCACCCAAACGACATCGCCATGCGCAACCATGCATACGACCGCGGGACGGCGATCTATGACGCGGTGGGCGCCACGCGCACGTTCCCGACACCGCCCTACCCCAGCACGCACAACCTCGGCACCAACCGCATGTCGGAAAACCCCGAGGACGGCGTATGCAACAAGTGGGGCCAGACCCACGACATCGCTAACCTGTTCATCTCCGACGGCTCGCAATTCACCACCGGGGCGGCGGAAAACCCCACCCTGACCATCGTCGCCCTGGCCATCCGCCAAGCCGACCACGTCGCCGGCGAGTTGTCCGCCGGCAATATCTGACCCGCATCTCCCCGGGTCAGGTATCCGGGCGGGCCCAGCGCTCGCCCGGGTGCGTGTTTCCGCCCAAAGGCGGGCCTCGGACGGTTTTTCTTGCCGCACCCTGTCATACACACTACTTTTGATTGCACCTTGCTGCCTTTGGCGCCCTCTCTTGAAGGAGATGTGACGTGACCGGACTGCACGATCAGGACCAAGATGTCCCTTCGCCGCCCACCAAGCGGCGCCGCGCCCTATTCCTCGCCTTTCTGCTGCTGGCCTCGACGCTGATCTATGTCGAGTTGATCCTGCGCTACAGCGCCTGACCGGACGCGGGGCAAAAAAATTTGCAGCCACTGCGATTTTCCCTTGCAGGGCCGCGCCAGACTTTATATCTCCGCCTCACCCAAGGACGCGGGCGTAGCTCAGGGGTAGAGCATTACCTTGCCAAGGTAAGGGTCGTGAGTTCGAATCTCATCGCCCGCTCCAATTTCTCTCCAAGTTGATCGATTGGGCCGGTAGAACACCGGTCCAAGTGCCAATCGGCACCACGTTTTCCCCACCCCACTTCGCCCCCTTGGCGCGCCTGCCAACCCCGCCTATAACGGCGCGGCAAACACTCAGGGACGCACCCATGCGCAGCGCCAGCATCACCCGCAAGACCGCGGAAACCGATATCTCCGTCAAGATCGACCTCGACGGCACCGGCACCTATGACAACCAGACCGGGGTGGGCTTCTTCGACCACATGCTGGACCAGTTGGCCCGCCACGCGCTGATCGACATGGAAATCCGCTGCAAGGGCGATCTGCATATCGACGACCATCACACGGTCGAGGATGTGGGAATCGCGCTCGGTCAGGCGCTGACGCAAGCCGTGGGCGACAAGAAGGGCATCCGCCGTTACGGTGCCTGCCTGCTGCCGATGGACGACGCTCTGGTGCGCGCCGCGCTGGACATTTCCGGCCGGCCCTACCTCGTGTGGAACGTCGCCATGCCCACCGCCCAGATCAAGACATTCGACACCGAGCTGGTCCGAGAGTTCTTCCAGGCCTTCAGCACCCATGGCGGGCTGACTCTGCACGTGGACGCGCTGCACGGGATCAACAGCCATCACGTAGCGGAGGCCGCGTTCAAGTCCGTCGCCCGCGCCCTGCGCGACGCGCTGGAAATCGACCCGCGCAAGGCCGATGCCATCCCCTCGACCAAGGGCACGCTCTGACCCCATGACAACCGTTATCGTAGATTACGAGTCCGGCAACCTGCACTCGGCCGAAAAAGCGTTTCAGCGCATGGCGGCCGAGGTGGGCGCGGACAAGGTCGTGGTCACGTCCGACCCCGACACGGTGCGCCGTGCCAGCCGTATCGTCCTGCCCGGCGACGGCGCCTTTCCCGCCTGCCGGAAAGAACTTTACGACCATCGCGGCCTCTTCGAGGCGATGCGGGAGGCCGTCGTGACCAAAGGCCGCCCGTTCATGGGAATTTGCATCGGGATGCAGATGTTGGCCACGCGAGGGCTGGAATATACCGAGACAGACGGCTTTGACTGGATTGCCGGAACGGTCGGTCCGATCGCGCCCGCGGACCCGTCGATGAAGGTACCGCATATGGGCTGGAACGACCTGGTGATCGACTGTCCCCATCCCGTGCTGGACGGCGTCAGCACCGGCGACCACGCCTATTTCGTCCACTCCTACCATTTCGAGGTTTCGGACCTCGACCAGCGCATCGCCCATGTGGATTATGGCGGGCCGGTGACGGCTGTGGTCGGCCGCGACAATCTCGTCGGCACCCAGTTCCACCCGGAGAAAAGCCAAGCCACCGGTCTGCGCATCATCCGCAATTTCCTGACCTGGGCGCCCTGAGGCTTACTGGATCCGTGTCCAGTTCTGCGACATGCAGATCGGGCCCATGCAGCCTCGCACGGTCATCCGGTCGCCCTGAAGTCTCATGCCGGCCGGGTATTCGCGCTGATGTGCCGGGATCCAGGCGCGGCCTTCATACTTGCCGTTGCCGGTGGGCGTGGCATTGCGGATCACCGTATGACCCAGGCTCGCGGCCTTGATCTCTTGCCCTTGCGAATTGAAGGTGCGGGTGATCTCGCCACAAACGGCGTTGCCGCAGTCGTAGACATTCACATGGGCAATGATGCCCTTCTTGTCGGGCTCGGTTTGCCACGTGCCCATCGCCGGATCAGCCAATACCGCGCCCGTGGTTCCAATCAACATTGCAAAAGACATAACCATACGCATTGGCCGGGCCTCCTTCCTACCTGATTTCAAAATAATACAGGTAAGACGTGTGCCCCGGCCAAATCGTTCAATCACGTTAGCCTTATCGGCAGGAAAAGGCTTATTTCACCTTTGTCCACGTTCCGCCGTCGCGGCAGATGCCCAAGACACAGCCCGACACCTTCAAAGCGTTGCCGTTCATCTGAAGCCTGGAGTTATAGGTCTTGCCACGGTCCGGGCTGTAGACCTTGCCGGTGTAGCTGCCATTGCCCTTGGGAACGGTCTGCGAAATGATGTTTCGACCCACGTTTTCGCTTTGGATTTCCTGGCCCTGGCCATTATAGGCCTTCACCAGCGTGCCGCACAGTTGCGCGCCGCAGGGCTTGACGTGGATCAGCCCGGAATGACCGTTGTCGTCCTTGGCCGTGCGCCAGTAGCCTTCCAGCGGATCGGCGGCAAAGGCCGCGCCGGCGCTCATAAGGGTAGCCACGAAGGCCAGTGTCATCGTTCTCATGCGTATCTCCTCCCGCAAATGATGACGCGCAGCATGCGGCCCGAGCGCCACCACGATCAAGCCTGACGCCACGTCGCGTTGCAAACGCCGTCCCGTCATGGCACATCGCGGCAAAGCCCTTTGCCCGGATGACCACCCATGATCCTCTACCCCGCCATCGACCTCAAGGACGGCCAGGCCGTACGCCTCTTCAAGGGCGAAATGGAGAAGGCCACCGTGTTCAACGACGACCCCGCCGCACAGGCGATGGAGTTCGTCAATGCGGGCTGCGACTGGCTGCACCTCGTCGACCTCAACGGCGCCTTCGCGGGCGAGCCGGTCAACGCCGCCCCGGTCGAGGCGATACTGGAACGCACGCAGGTCCCCGCCCAGCTTGGCGGCGGTATCCGCGACATGGCGACGATAGAACGCTGGCTCAGCAAGGGGCTCGCCCGCGTTATCCTGGGCACCGTGGCGGTCGAAAACCCCGCGCTGGTACGCGAGGCGGCACAGGCGTTTCCCGGCCAGGTGGCCGTGGGCATAGACGCCCGCAATGGCCGCGTGGCGACCAAGGGCTGGGCCGAGGAAACCGATGTCATGGTCACGGACCTCGCCCGGTCATTCGAGGACGCGGGCGTCGCCGCGATTATCTACACAGACATCAACCGCGACGGTGCCATGAAGGGTCCGAATATCGAGGCGACGGCGGCATTGGCCAACGCCGTCTCGATCCCGGTCATAGCCTCGGGCGGCGTGTCGTCCCTCGACGATCTCGTCGCGCTGAAGAATTGCGGCGCGCCGCTCAATGGCGCGATCTCGGGCCGCGCGCTCTATGACGGGGCGCTGGACCTGAAAGAGGCCCTGCGCACCCTGTCCGCCTGACACGAGACCCGCACGCAAGAGCGGGGCGAGCGGGTTAGCCGCCGGCCGCCTTTTGGGTCAACTTGCCCAACGCACCAGTCATCTTCTGGATATACTCCGCGTCATCGTCGATCCCGTCGAGTTCATCGAACATCTCCTCCGGGTCCTCGTAAGCCAGCCAGACCTGCCCATTCGCGTCCTCGTACACGAGAACCTTCATCGGCAGATACAGCCCCGCAAGCGGATCGTCCTGCATCGCGGGCGTGCCCAGCTTCGGATTGCCGAAGATCAGTACCTGCGACGGGGCCAGTTCCATGCCTACGCCCTCGGCGCCACTGGCATGATCCACCCGCGCAAAAACCTTGGCCCCCGCGCCTTCCACCGCCGCTTTCAGCGCGTCCATCGTGCTGGCCACGTCACCGCTGGCCTGAACCTTCATCAGGTCGTCATCGGCCAGGGCGGGGCTGGCCATGAAGGTCAACGCGGCAAGGGTCAGAAATCGTTTCATTTCGAGTATCTCCTGCAAGGGGTCTGTCCCTCCATATAGCTAAGCCGACCGCGTCGCGTGGAAACAGACATTCGCGTGATCGGCCCGATCCTGCCGAGCCTCTGTCTGAACATACGCGAACACCCGGCAAACCGCCGGGTGCTGGCTGTCTCGGAATGGCGTGTTTACTGCCAGGTCGTGTAGCCCAGCTTCAGCGTCTTCGGCGATCCGCCCGACACCGCGTTCACCCGGAACTGGCTGATCCGCCCTTCATTGGTCTTGGCGCAGATATAGGACCCGACCGGAATATCCCGCAGCGACACCCGGTTCGCGCTGAACCGCGCCCCCCGGCAGCCGTCAAAGCCCCGGTTGCGTCGGTCACCCACGCCAAGCTGCGCCCCGTTGCGCGGCGCCAGGTACAGCAGCTCCGCCGTCTCGGCCTGGAACCAGATGTCCACGCCACTGCCACGACCCACCGCCCCACGGTCAAGGTCCGCGGTCCAGGTCTGCGGGATATCCAGCGGCCCGGTCGAGAAGGTCCGCGCGCCAGCGCCCGAGGCCGCGCCACTGTTGCACTCGAACTGTCGCCCGCTCACCCGGCAGGTCGCGCCATCCGGCGCATAGCGCTGGATTGATCCCGCCGGGCCGTAAATACACTGCAACGCGGCACGCGCCCCGATATTGGCGACCCGCGCCTCGGTCAGCGAGTTGACGATCGGCGTGTTCCACCAGCCCCCCGGAAGTCCCGTGGTCACCTCGCGCCGGATCTGGCTGTGCGGGCAGGTGATGGTCTCGGCCTGCGCCGGCGCGGCGGGCGCTGCGACGGCTGCGGTCATGGCCAGCGACAGCATGGCGAGGGTGGATTTGAGAGACATCATGGCTTGGTCCTTTCGGAATGCTGGGGTTAAGGCGCAAAGCCGCGCCGACACCTATCCGTCGCCCATCCCCCCGGCGGGGTTCAAAAATGACAGCCTGACCGCGTGGGCGCCCTAACCCCCATTGGCACCGCCCGCCGCCCGCGCTAGAAGGCAGGCGCGAAAGGACGGCCCATGCTCAAGATCCGCATCATCCCATGCCTCGACGTGGCCGACGGCCGCGTGGTCAAGGGCGTGAACTTCGTCAACCTGCGCGACGCGGGCGACCCCGTGGATGCGGCCCGCGCCTATGATGCCGCCGGCGCCGACGAGCTGTGTTTTCTCGACATCCATGCCACCCACGAAAACCGCGGCGTGATGCTCGACGTGGTCACCCGCACCGCCGAGCAGTGCTACATCCCGCTCACCGTGGGCGGCGGCGTCCGTACCGTGGCGGATGTGCGCGCGCTGCTGCTGGCAGGGGCCGACAAGGTCTCGTTCAATTCCGCCGCCGTCGCCGACCCCGACGTGGTCCGCCTTGCGGCCGATCAGTTCGGCAGCCAATGCATCGTCGTGGCCATCGACGCCAAGACGGTCAGCCCCGGCAAATGGGAAATCTTCACCCATGGCGGGCGCAAACCCACCGGCATCGATGCGGTCGAATTCGCCAAGCTGGTCGAGGACAAGGGCGCCGGGGAAATCCTGTTGACCTCGATGGACCGCGACGGCACCCGCTCGGGCTTCAACCTGCCCCTCACCCGCGCCATAGCGGACGCGGTCTCGATCCCCGTCATCGCCTCGGGCGGCGTCGGCACCCTCGATCACCTCGTCGACGGCGTGACCAAGGGCGGCGCATCCGCCGTGCTGGCCGCCTCCATCTTCCATTTCGGCGATCACACCATCGCCGAGGCCAAGGCCCACATGGCCGCGGCCGGCATCCCCATGAGGATCGGCGCATGACCCTCGAAGACCTGGAAAAGATCGTCGCCGCCCGCGCCAGCGCCTCGCCCGAGGACAGCTGGACAGCCAAGCTCTTGTCCAAGGGCCCAGAGAAGGTGGCCGAGAAGTTCGGCGAAGAGGCCATCGAGGCGCTGATCGAGGCCGTGAAAGGCGATGCGCAAGGCCTCACCTCAGAGGCCGCCGACGTGCTCTTTCACCTGCTCGTCATGCTGTACAGCCGCGGTGTGTCAGTCGCCGATGTCATGGCCGAACTGGCCACGCGCCAGTCGCGGTCCGGTCTTGCAGAAAAGGCTTCCCGCTCCGAATGATCCGCCACATCGTCTTTTTCACCGCTCGCGATCTCAATAATCTCGGCGAAATCCGCGCCGGTCTCGAAACGCTCGGAACCATTCCCTACTCCACCCATTTCGAGGTTGGCGAAAACCTTCATGCCGACACCCTGACCGGGGCCGAGGTCGATCTTGTGGTCTACGCCGAGTTCAGGACCGAGGCCGATCTTGCCGCCTACAAGGCGCATCCCGTCTACGAGGAAGCCATCCGCCGGGTCCGACCCTTGCGCGAGATGCGCATCGCGGCCGACGTCGTCGCGGGCTGACCGGCAGGCCCGACCGGGGCGCCTACAGCTTTGACGAGATTACACCGGTATTGAAGCCGCCCATTCGCAACTCGCCGAACAGGCGCTGATATTCGATCTTGGGACAACGGTTCATCACCACGTCCACGCCACGCGCCCGCGCCTTCTCGGCGGCGTCCTCGTGCCACACGCCGATCTGCATCCAGATCGTCTGAAGATCAGGAAACCGCTCCAGAGCCTCATCCACGATGGGCGGCACATGCTCGGACCGGCGAAAGATGTCCACCATGTCCACGCCGCCCTCGATCTCGCCCAGCGACCCCAGAACGGTCGTCCCGAACGCCGTCTGGCCCGCGTGGCCGGGGTTGACCGGCACCACGTCGAACCCTTTCAGCTTCAGGTAGCGGGCGACATAGAAACTCGGGCGCACCTCTTTCATGGACACGCCAACCACCGCGATCCGCTTGGTCCGCTTCAAGATGTCCCGAAGGTCAGAATCTTTGTATGGCTCGTTCATGGCCTCACACTAGACTGCCGCTTCAAAAGAAAAAAGCGCCCGGGCAAACCCGGGCGCCAGTCGCGGAACGAGGGACAGTGAAAAGAAGCACCGGAGTTCCAGTTCGGCGCTTCCTGACATTCAGATAGGTACTGAATTCCAGATATAAAGAGGTTGTAAATTAGGTGTGAACAGTCGGTAAAAATCCGCCGTTCTCAGTCGATGATATCTTCCAGAACGTCCCAGACCTCATCCAGAACCCGGCCGAGGATCGGCTTGCGCTTCCGCTTCCCGCGCCGCTTGGGGCGGTCCGGTCCCGCATCGCCCTTCCAGTCCGGTCGCGGCGCCACGGGGCGGCCATCGCGACGCATGTCCACTTTCTTGCCGGGTTGCGCGCCGCGTGGCGCCCCCTTGCGCTCTTGGGCATTGTCTCGCGACACCGGCATCATCTTCATGTCGTGCAGCGGTGCCCCGCAAGCGCCACAGGCCAACTCATGCCGTCCCTCGTCCAGCACCAGCACCGCCCGTGTTCCGCAGTAACAACATGTCGCAATCTTCCGGCCCATTCCGCCTCCGTCTGTTATCCCAGTCGGTTATCCTCTGGATGCATATAAGGCCACCGCCGCGGCATTTGAGACATTGAGAGATCCGAACGCCCCCGCATAGGCGATCCGCACCAATTTGTCGCAGGTCTCCCGCGTCTTCTGGCGCAGGCCCGGCCCCTCGGCCCCCAGCACCAGCGCCACGGGCCGGTCCTGCATCCCGACCAGCGCCTCCTCGACCGTCTCATCGGCCTCGCCGTCAAGACCCAGAACCAGGTATCCCATGCCTTGCAACGCGCTCATCGCGTCGGCCAGATTACGCACCCGCAGGTAGGGCTGCCGCTCCAGCGCGCCGCTGGCGGTCTTGGCCAGCGCCCCGGTCTCGGGCGCCGAATGGTGCCGCGGCGCGATCACCGCCGAGGCGCCGAACACCTCGGCCGAGCGCAGGATGGCGCCCACGTTATGCGGATCCGTCACCCGGTCCAGCAACAACACGCGCGGCGGCCGCACCCCGTCGCCAAGGCAGACATCCTCCAGCGCCCCCCAGTCCAGCGGCTTCACCTCCAGCGCCGCACCCTGGTGCACCGATTGCGGATCCAGCGGTGCGCTGAACTTGCGCGGGTCGGCCATCTCCGGCTCCATGCCAGAGGCCGCGATGGCGTCCGACAGCTTGTCGGCAGCGTTCTTCGTCACCACCAGCCGCAGCTTCTCGCGGCGCGGGTTTTCCAGCGCGTCGCGCACCGCGTGCAGCCCGAACAGCCACACGGTTTCCGCCGCCGTCGCCTTCTTGGCCTGCTCCTTTTCCACGACCCACTTGGGTTTCTTCGTTGCCATCCGGGGGCCTCCTTCACAGGCGGCGGACAATGGCCCCGCACCGTCACAATCGCAAGCGATTTTCCGGTTGACGGGGCAACGGCCCGCTTCTAAACACGCGCCTCAGTGGGCGACAGGCCGCAAGGTGTGGCAGGGGACTGTAACTCCCTCGCGGAGACGCACGCTAGGTTCGATTCCTAGGTCGCCCACCATTTCTAGCAAAACCAAGTGCTTAACACGCCAATTCCGCCGGTGCGACAAACTGGTGAGACACTGGCATGCGCCTTCCAGCTTATCTAACCTATTCCCGTCACGGTGTTTTTTACTTCCGCTGGCCCCTTCCCGCTCATCTTCACCCCGAAGGCAAAAAGTCGGACGTGAAGGTATCGCTGCATACCAGATGCCCTGAGAGCGCGCGCCGACTTGCACGCGCCCTCACTCTGGCTGGACAACAGCAAATATCTTGCGCATCTATTCGCCGCATGCGGTACGACGAAATCCGAGAACACGTCCGGGATCACTTCCGACAGCTTCTGCGAGATACGCAGGAGGATGTAGCCAGCGGTAGACCGATGCCCTCTGCCCGATTGGATGCCATCAGAGCCGCTGAGGGGCTTGCTAAGGGCGATCCCAAGGCATGGGCTGAGCTGGCCTTCACTGGCGGGTCTGACGGCCTACTACGGGGCTTCTGCGAGGCGCGTGGAATTGATGAAGACGTCTTGACCAAGGAGCACCGAGAATGGCTGCTGGAGGCGCTTCAGTCCGGGCACCGTGCGTATGCGCAAGAGGCGCTATCTTACAGTGTAAGCATGCAGGATATTGACCTGCGGGATACTGCCCCGGCGCTAGCCTACCCAGCCCCGCAAGCCGCTGAAACACCGTCGTGCAGCGCAGTCGCCGCCAAGTATCTCGCAGAACTCAGCCACGTCGGGTCGCATGCCGCCAAGACGGAGGCCGAGAAGCAAGACGCGCTGGCGCTGATGTCGGACGTCTGTGAGGATAAGCCTGTCGCTCAAATGACCAAGGCCGATGCCCAGCGCGTTAAGGCTGTGTTGCTACGCTTGCCGAAGAACCGGAACAAGGCCGCTCGGACACGAGGGAAGTCGCTGGCGGAGATGTTGGAGGTCGAAGGCGTCCAAGTCATCTCCGCACGCACCGCGAATGCCTACATCAGCGCCATGCAGACCTTCTTCAAGTGGGCGGTGGATAACGGTTATGCAGCCGAAAATGTCTTCACCGGAACCCAGTTCAAGGCCGTCAAAAAGTCCAAAGACGGTGAAAGGGCTGCATTCTCGACTGAGCAACTCCAAACGATCTTCCGGCACCTGACTGAGAACCCGGACGGCTACGTCAACAAGGACGAGCACAAGTGGGGCACGCTCATCGGGATGTTCACCGGCATGCGGTTGAACGAGGTCGCACAGCTGGAAGTCGGAGACATTCAGGAAGTTGACGGCGTGTGGTGCATCGACGTCACCGAGGACGGGGACGACAACAAGCGCCTCAAGAACGCCTCATCGCATCGCCGGGTGCCGATCCACGACCGCCTGTTGGACTGTGGCCTGCTAGACTTCGTGGATCAGCAGCGAGATGCTGGCTTTGCGCGCCTATTCCCAGGGCTCAGCTACTCAGCCCAGAACGGCTACGGCAGGAACATCGGAAGGTGGTTCAATGAGAAGCTGTTACCGTCGTTAGACATGAAGAAGCCCGGGCTGGTGTTTCACTCTCTGCGCCACACCATGGTGACGCGGTTGGGTCAGTCCGACGCCACCGACATCAAGGTGAAGGCGATTGTCGGACATGCCCAATCCGGGGTGACGTGGAACACGTACTTCAAGGAGGGTTTTCTGCCCGGGCAACTCCGCGAGACGATCAACCAATTCGGGTTCTGATTTCAGAAACAGCATTTTCGTATTGCTAACGCGGTGATTAGCTTTTGGGATGCCCATATCCATGGCGGGCCAACAGTGTCACGTTGCGCTTGTAGCCAACCGGTGGCGGTCATTTTCGGCCCTGAGCTGACCTTGGCTCGAAGCGCAGCAAGCGGCAGGTCTGAGCCCAGAGGGACGGATGCTACGTATTGTTCCAAGGTGTGCAATGCGCAGTATTTAGGCTTTACAACCTTGATACGGACGGATTGGGTCCCGAATGCATGCAGGCCACATTTGAGTGATTGTGAGATGTCAAAGAAACAAATTTCGCAAGGCGGCGTCACTGCAACAGAAGAACTACTGTACTCTTTGTGCCAAAACACTTTCCTACGCCTTTGGAGTTACGCTAATCCCTTCAAAGATGATGGAAAAGAGTTTTGCGATCTTATTGCTGTATTTGAGGATCATGTCTTTATCTTCTTTGACCGAGAAAGCAGACAGTTTGACGGTGCCTCGAAGGATATTCTGGTAACGTGGCAACGTTGGAAAAAAGAAGCCGTTGACAAGCAAATAAAAACGGCCAAAGGCGCAGAAAGATACCTGAGTTCTGGGAAGGCCATTTTTCTGGACCAACAAAGGGAAAAACCACTTCCCATACCGATCCCCGAGAACCCTATTATCCACAAAGTTGTTGTCGCCCATGGTGCGAAAGAGGCTTGTGAGGCGTTCTCGGAGGACAATGTGTATGGTAGTTTGGGAGTATCATATGGATCCGGCGATGACGGCAGTCTGTTTCCATTTTTGGTTTCTTTGAAGTCTTCCGAGAAAATCCACCTGCTAGATGCGCACAACCTAGAAATCATACTGGGCGAGTTGGATACGTTTTTTGACTTATCTCGGTTTTTTGCAGAAAAAGAACGCGCGATTGATCAGTATCAGTATCTGTCTTACTGCGGCGAGGAAGATTTACTTGCTCACTATTTGCTAAACTACCGAGAAGCCGACCGGAGTTATCGGATTGGCACCACAGATAAAACCGTTCACGGGCTGCATATTGGAGAGGGAGAATGGTTTGATTTCAGCAATAGCCAAGCCTACAAGCGGAGAGCGAAGGCCAACAAGACCTCCTACCTTTGGGACGACTTAATTCAGAGAACTTGCGACAACTTCCTAGCAGGAACTTCTGGAGGAAACTCCGACATATTTGCAGGAAAAAGTGCGATCAAGGAGATGGCACGTGAGCCGCGTTTTTCTCGGCGTGCGCTCTGCGATAATATCTTTGAAAGAATAGAGCAGTTTCCATCCCAACTGAAAGAGGGCTCGGTCGCACGTCATATGAGCGTGATGCCTTCATTTTACCCAGATACAAAATACATTTTCCTTCAACTGCAACCAGACTACTCAATCGACTATGAAACGGAATATCGTGAAGCGCGGCGGCATATGCTGACTGTCGCTTGTGGCGCAGCAAAGAATAAATTTCCACATCTTAAAAGAGTGATAGGTATTGCTATCGACGCACCAAAGCATGCGCGGTCCAACTCAGAAGATTTCATTTTGCTGGAGTGCGAAACGTGGTCTGATGAAGAACGGGAATTCTATGAAGAAGAAAACGAGCTTCTAGGGTTCTTTGAGAGCCCAAATCTCCAGCATCAAGTTCGACAGACGCTAGATTTCCCGTTGGCAGAAAGCCAGAAGAAGAAGATCAAAATCGGACGCAACGATCTATGCCCGTGCGGCTCAGGAAAAAAGTTCAAGAAATGTTGTCTTCGCTTTCAGGGACCAAATTAACCTATCGGTGGTATATCCGCTTTGAGCAATGATCGTTCATCGCCCGCCGCAACCTGAACGGCAAGTCTGTCCCGCACAGCGTCCCTTGGAGCTCGGCGCAGAGAACTTCCGCTTCCTCGCATTCTGCTCAGTTAGGCCAAGCGGAAGACCGGCACGTAGGCTTTCAGGTCTTCGGCGCTTCCAGCCAAGGCAACGCCGCGAGACGATCAAGCAGTTTGATTTCTAGTTGTGACATTCGCAGGTCAGATATCCCAGCCTTGTGCTTTTGTCGGGCGTGCAGGTGTTGTCTCTCCGAAGTGTATTTCGGTCGTTCCATCCGGAAGCAGGCAGATTTTCGAGAGTGTAAACCCTCTGCGTTGCCCAATGGCGACGAGTTCCTCGATCCTCCCGGCGGTAGCGAGGACACGACGCTTTGCCGTGGCCGATTTTTTCTTTGGAGTTGCGCTCTCAGTCATGTGTCCACCCGCGTATAGGCGGCGCTCAAACGCCCATAGGAGCTGATCGTCATTGGGTTACAGATTTCGCGGATGAGGGCTTTGAAACAGGGCATGACACCTCTACTAAACAAAGGGTGCCCCTCATCGGGCGCAGAGACCGGCGGGCCTGAGGTTGCCGTTATCAGCTATGTATCGCCCGACGATGGGCAGCGAGTTAGGTATCAGCCAGTAGGAGCCCTCTGCTTATTGCCTAGCGGGCCGCGAAGCCCCTTACAAGAGTTTTGGTTAGCCCAGCGCACGAAGCCAACTCACATTCTGATATTGCTTCATATACCCATTTCGACTTAGCGATGTTCCACTCCCTTTCCTACTGCGCAGCCAGTCTCTGGCTTCGCGCTCTCGTAAAGGCTGCGCTACTCCTTTTTCGATTGATTGAGCGTCGCGATCTTTTGGCCGTCGCGATCCTTCTCGCGGGCCTCCCGGCGCTGCTGTAGGCGTCTCTCAAGGGCGTTCATCTCCTCCTGCTTCGGAGCCTCTGCCGTGACCTCATTGTGCCGGAGGAAGGTCTGGATAAGCCCCAGCATCGCGGGGTTGAGCATCGCGGGCTTGATCTTCGCCATCTCCAAATATTCGCGGTAGCAGTTCGTCAGGTCAGCGTGCAGGGCCTTGAGGTCTTCGGCGCTGCCCGCCTTCGTGCCGATGGGTGCCAGGGTTGCAGGGGGGAACACCTCCCCCACTGCGCCCGACTGATCCTCGTGAGGTACGAGGTCGTCTTTCTTGGTCATCACTGTATCCTTTGCTGGCTCAGGGCAGGCCATGTTCGCGACCCATGCGCCGGGCCTCCCGGAGTTCCTGTTCGCGCTGTTCACGGGCATCGATGGACAGGCGGCTGCCGTTGCCGTGCAGGGCCTCCATCGCGGTCACGTAAGCCTTTGACGTGATGCCTTTGGTCTGGCCGGGCTGGGGAGCGGCCCTAGGGGCGCTGTACTGCTCTGTGTGCACCTGTCGATCCAGCGACACGCCCTTGCCCTTCACGATGGCTTGGAGGCGCTCCACGGCGCGCTGAGCGGATGCGCCGCCCTTGCCGATCTCAATCAGGTAGCCCTGCATCTCCGCAGGGGTCAGCCTTTCGCTGCCTTGCTGCAGGAGACGCTCAAGAGCCTTCGGCCCGTTGCTGAACTGCCAGACCTCATTCGAGATGCGCTCATCGCGGGGGCGCATGTCATTCGAGAAAGTCTCCAAGGCTTTCAAAATCGCCTTGGTGCGCCGGGGGCCGATCTTCGCGGTCAGCGCCTTCTGATCGACCTTGCTGGGGTCGCGCGACATGGCTGCGTCAAGAAGAATGTCTTGCGCGTCATCGGTGCTAAGGCCCACGTTCTGGATGATCCGCAACGCTTCGTCTGCGGCTGCGTGGCCGGTGCTGCCCCATGTCACCGCGTCAAGCGGCTTGTCGGCTTTGTCGTCTTCGGTCTCAGCGTCCAGACGGGCTAGACGCTCCTCCTCGCTCTCGAGGTCTTCCTGATCCTCGACCGGCTGGTCTTCAGTCTGCTGATCTGTGCCGGGTTCGTCCTGCCCTTCTGCACCGGGGCCGGGCTGGTCCTGCTGTTCTTCGACTGCCGTGGTTTGATCCTCGGCAGGGGTCGGGATGATTTGATCTGTCATGTCGTGGTCCTTGGTGTTTTGTCAGTGCGGGCCTGCAGTTCAGCGACTGCCTCGGTCAGGAGGTAGGCGGTTTGATCGAACGCCGTCTCCAAGCCCGGATTGGCGGCAGGCGATGCCGCGATTTGCCTCTGGAGGCGAATGAGTTTGCTGTAGTGGACGGCGCAGAACCGCGCGAGTTCCGCGTCCGTCTTCCGTGTGATGTCTGAGGAGGCCATGTCAGACCTTGATGCCCTGCAATCCGCCCGATGCGGCGGGAGCCTCGTCGCTAATCACATCACCGGCGAGGGCCGCAAGCGTCTGGCCTGAGCCCACTCCGGGGCGACCGAAGGCATCGATCTCAAGAGTTGATGTCGGGGAGCGTCCCTCTGCGATCATAATCTGCGCCATGGAGGCTACCGGCCCCTGTTCATCGTCTGCGGTCTCGTACACTGCGAGGATAGACCCGTCGCGGCGGCTGGTCTCGACAAATCCGGTAGCAGTGGCAGAGACGCGAATAGTCGGCCCGGCCTGAATGCGGGCACGGAATGCTTCGCGCTGGGCTTCCTGTGCCGCGCGGGCTGCAGCCATTTCGGCAGTCTGAGCATTCGCCTGCTTATCGGCTTCCAGTTTTGCCTTGGCCCATGCGGTGAGCACTTCAAGGTTGTCCACCAGTTGCTGGAACTTCGCGTCTGAGCCCCGGCAGCGGTTCACGGTCGCCCGGAACTCTGTACGGAGTTTCGATGTCAGGCCGTAGGGGTCGGCTGGGAAGGTCAGTGCCGCCCAGTTTGTCTCGGTCGGGTCGAACTTGTGCCCGAGGTGAGTGGTCTTCGCGTTGGTTGTCTTCGCGGTCATTGGGTGTCCTTTCAATGAGAAAAGGGGCCGGAAGGCCCCATGCTTGATGCCCGTTGCGGGCGGTGGTCTTTGCGGGTGTTAGGTCAGGCTATCTTGGAACCATCCGAGGGCGTGCCGCTTGGGCAGCACCTCCTCGCCTGCCGCCTCAGCCTCCCGGAGGGCGTAGTCTGTGCGGCCAGATATGACCTGCAGATCAGGCGCGATCATCTTCCGCAGTAGGCTGGCCTGATACGGCCCCATCTCAGCGCGCTCAGCTTTCTTGCCCCATGACAGGGACCGATGTGCGCACCGGAGCCAAGCCTTGTCGGTGTGCCGGGGGAAGCCCGGTTGAGGCTTCCAGATGCCCCGCTCCAGAAGAATGCTGAATGCAATGTGGTGGTCGATGAAGCGCCGGGGTTCGACCCTGTGCCTTAGGCTGAGCCCGTACGAGATATATGCGGGTACTTGCTTGCCATCCTTCTGCATCTCTGCGGCCTTGGCGTAGCACTTCCCGGGCAGGTTCTGCATGGCCACGATTGCCCGATGCACGACCGGGGTATCTTTAACCCGGTTCAGTTGCTTCCTAACGGCGTTGCGGAGCGCGTAGAACTCCGCCCAGGGGATGTCGCACGAGTACGGTGCGCCCATCCGCTGGCATAGCCGTGTGTGGTACTCGCAAAGCTTGATGCCATAGGAGGCGCGCACAAACGGGTCTTGCAGGGCGATGTCATGGCAGCCGTCTAACTCGCACTGGAGGTGCTTTGCCGGGGTGGTTCCGTGGATGTCGTAATGGTCTTCTGTTGGTCGAAAGCCTCGCTGGCCGCGCTTCGGCGCGTTGAAGCCGTGACCCTTGCCTGTCTTTGCCATGTCTAGCCCTTTCGAGTTGCTGGCGGGTGATCCCTTCTAGCCTTTGGTGGGGACGGCAGACGGTGCACTGCCCGGCCTGAGCCGTGCTGCGGTGTCGCTCTGACGTCCCCTAGCCGCGCCGACGAAAGGACCAGAAAATCGGCTGCGTCAGTGTGTGGTGCTGATTAGCGACCGAGTTCGCTACTCGGCTGCTAAAAGGCTCTCGAAGCCAGCATTCACGGCGGCGAGAATACCAGTTTGCTTGGCCCGGTGCGCTGCAACTGCCTGTTCGGCCATCTGCCGGGCATTAGTATTTCTGTGCGCCTCCCGGTCAGGCGAGGCGCTCCGGCGGGCGAGATAATCTCGCCCAATCACCGCCGCCTGTCTTGCGGTCCCCAACGGGTCAGAAATCACCGACTGGCCGTGTACCATCTGGCTTGCCGTGAGAGGCTCTGCGCGGCCATTGGCGGGCTCCTCGACATCGCAACCCCGGATCACCGGCTCCGATTTCGCCGTGTCCATGAGTTCATCGTATACGGCCTGCATATCGGCCATCGTCACGCCATCCCGTTTGACCTCCGCGATGAACTCACTTGAAGACATCCCGAGATGGAACTTGCAGACGTGGTTCGCCATGGACGCAATGGTGACAGGATAGGCCAAGGGCTGACCGCGATAGTGTAGATGCGCGGTGCCCTTGTTCTTCGCGGTGAAGCGGTTGCTCCGCTGGGCTGTTGGGTACGTGAGAATGTCCCGGTATCGCTTTGCCCCGGCGTTCGCGGAGTTCTGAGAGGTCGCGGCGAACACGAGATGGGCCATCACCACATCCGCCCGGAATGCCGGGGCGGTGCAGTAGATCGTTTCGTACATCCATTCTTGGGCTGCCCGGCGTTCCTCGTTGCGGCGGGCTTGATGCGGGCTCCCGGTGGTCGCAGAGGTCGCTGCATCAACGTGTACGTTGGATCGGTTGTGGGCAGTGTCCTTGCAAGACCTGCTACAGAACAGCTTGCGGCTGTCGGTTGTGCTGAACGCGGCGCTGCAGTGCGCGCACGTCTTTCGCACAGGGGCTTTCATGGCACGTGGCATGCCGCACCTCCTTGTCTGTGGGGTTTGATTGTCTGGAGAGCGATCACTGGGATCGTTGGGTCAGGGTGGCCCTGTCATGGAACCGGCCAAGGTACATCTCGGCGTGGGCATACGTAGTAAGGGCGTGCGGCGAGCGGATCAGGCAGCAATGCCAAATACCCGGATCGAACTCACAAGCAGCTTCCAAGCTGATTTTTAATCTGGAATGATCTCAGGATAATCTGGATTAACAGAGCGGCCCTCTGGGCAACGCTCAGAATGCTGTCTTCATCTCAGAAAGGCTCATCGAACCATGAGGATTATCAAGCTCACAATCTGGTCTGATAGCCGGTGATCCTTCCCGACACAGAAGTTCAAAAGAACCGGGATATACCCAGATTGCACTCGGGCTCTTGCCTGTACGTGCACCGATGATTTTCGTTTTTGTTGTATAGCCTTAGGCGCGCAGCCGAAAACTGATTAAATCATCCGGGCGGATCATCTTGCTTCGAGCCATCCGGGCCACTGCGCGACACAAGCTGCGCAGCTACCGCCCAGTTAGGGGTGTGTCTGAGCCTGATCCGCTTCAAGGCAGAGCACCTCCTATCCCGCCACCGGGTTGAACACGTGCCCGGCTGGGCTGATCCCGAGGAGAGATCGGGTTCTGCAGCAGGATGCGTAGAAGGGGGTGCTCAGCGTTGGAGCCGACGCGAGAAGCGAAGCTGCTTCCTGTTGTTCTAAAAGACGAAGGGATTAGTTGGCAGTCCGAACAAACCGGGTCGCTTCACTTTCTTGGATGTAAGTCGGGAAAACTCGCAGCCCGGTGTCTGCATGCACCGGGTCGGGATACAATCGGCGAGATTTGTCAGCCAGAACGGCTGCTTCCCTATCTTCGGCTGGTCAGATTGTGTGTCTAAAAGACGGAGGAATAAGCAGTTTAGCCAAAGAAATAAGTGCTTTGGAGCATCTCAGTGATGTCGAGGGGATGAACCGGTGCGCCCATAGCCGGGTAGCGTTCATGTTATTCTAAAGGACGAGGGTTAAGGTAATACTCTGATTTGATTGAAGATAAACAGCCTATCATTCGAGGGGCTGGGACCATTCCCCACTCTGATATTGCTGGTAGGCACCCGAACTGCTATTTGCCATATTGGTCGAACGCGCAGCCGATGGTTGACCGGAATGCTCCTCACAGGGTTGACCGGAATGCTTGAAGGCGCTGGCGGCCCGTGCCGAGGACCGCACGATAATGAAACGGATGAACTGCATCTGTCCGCGACAGGCCATTGGTAAAACGGTTGCAAGAAAGCCTAGTGTAGCACTAAGGCCGTTGTTTTTTATTTTCGACGCATACATCCCGACGAGGAATGCTGACAACCCAACACAGAGCCCGTCTGAGCTGCCTCAAGCCGGTTCCCGGATGCTCACCGGCCCAGACAATCGCGGGGTTCTCAGCAGTCAAAAAACTCAACGAAGTAGCTGCTATAGACCGCTCATGGGTTCAATCTCTGTGACTATGCACGGCGTAGCTGCGTTGTTTTGTTCCGGTGCTTATCGGGCTGCCTTCAAATGGCTTGGAACACCTTGTATCGCGCAACCGCTGAACAGGTCGCGAGTTGCGCCTTTCTCCAGTGGTAATGCCGTCACGCCGAGGCAGTTCGTACAGCGGCCTCTGACAGTGGATCAGCCCCTGGCCCATCCTTTTGATCGTTCAGGATGCGATACACGCTAGCCCGGCCTATCCCGAGCCGCCGTGCGATCTCAGCGGGCCCGACGCCATCGGCTTTGAGTGCCATTACTTCATCTGCCTTGGCTCTGGCAGTTGGCTTCCTGCCCTTGTACTTCCCTGCGGCCTTGGCCTTTGCAATGCCTTCGCGTTGCCGCTCCAGCATGATCTCCCGCTCAAACTCCGCCACGCCCCCGAGGATCGTAAGCATCAGCTTGCCGGTTGCGGTGCCCGTGTCGATCCCCATGGACAGGATGCGAAGCCAGGCCCCCTTGCTTGATATGACCTCCAGCACCTCCAGCAGGTGCGCCACAGAGCGGGCCAGACGGTCCAGCTTGGTCACGACAAGGGTATCCCCCTCCCGGACATAATCGAGGGCCTCCGCAAGCCGTTCACGGGCTTTCACATCAACAGAGGAGACCTGTTCAACGAAGACCTTCTCGCACCCCGCTGCTTTCAGTTCTGTCTGCTGGGCTTCAAGCCCGGCCTTCTGGTCCAAGGTGGACGTTCTGGCATACCCAACGATCATGGCTGTACTCCGAGTGTCTCAATGATGTCTTAGATATTGATGCACAGGCCGTCTCAAAATGGCAATAGGCATTCTGTGAGACATTTTGCGGACACCTCTGAGACGCCTCACTAGATCAGGGCCTAATGAGACGTCGGCAGAGCCGCAAGCGACCCATCGGCGGCAAAGGGTTCAGAGTACAGGAGCAGAGCCACAGACGGCGCGCACAGGGCCTCCTGTGCTGGCGAGGCTGCGTTACGGTCAGAGGGGGCTATGGGGGGAAGATGCGTCGCGGGGGATATAGATACCCCCTCGCAAAAATTCGTCAGAAATTCCAGAACACTCGGCCACTCCGAGACACGAGAAACATCAGCTTCCCGCTTCGTGCCAATCCCTGATCGTCCGGGTAAAGTAGGACAAGGCCGTGCCCTGATTGATCCTGCTATCCAGGATCGCAAAACCTGCCGAGAACATCGGAGCAGATTGACCGTCCGCGATGAACTCAAAGCACCCGCCTTCGTCGTCAACGCCCGGCTTGGCTTCAGGGTTATACGCAACACGCCAAATCCCAAGAACCTCGCCGTCGCTCGTGATGACATCCCCTGAGGCACGGCTGACCGCGAACCCGCTGTCCAGCCACTCTTGGTAGCCGACTAAGTTTATTGGGTAGTTCAGTTCCATGCCGCCCTAAATAAGCCAGCGCAGGCAATGGAGCAAGCCACGCGCGGTAAAGGCGAAGCATACCGCTGTGACTGGAAGTCCGCCCCACACCCTCGAAAAAATGTGCCGTATTTTTCAAGTGCTGTAGCGTCGCTGACGACTTCAGGTTGACCGAACGGTGCCTTTTCAGGACTGTAGCTCAAAAACGTTTGGGACAGTAATGAGCCAGAGACTTATCAACTCTTACCTCGCAGAGATCGACCGTCTTAAGAAGTTTTCGGGCACTTCCACCGAACAAGTGGTCCGTGAAGCATTCAAGGATTTAATGAAGAATTGGGCTAAGGCAAATGACCTGATTTTCATTCCTGAATTGCTTTATGCCACCAAGCTAAACACAAGCGTCTACCCGGACGGCACGATCCTGCATGATGTGCGGGTGCCTCTGGGATATTGGGAAGCGAAAGATACCGACGACGACATAGACCACGAAATTGAGAAAAAGCAGCGCAAAGGCTACCCTCAGGACAACATCATTTACGAAAACTCCGATATCGCGGTACTGATCCAGAACAGACAGGAAGTGTTGCGTTGCGCTATGACGGACACAAAGGAGTTGGATCGGCTTCTTTCGCTGTTCTTTGCCTATGAACGTCAAGAGATTGCCGAGTTCCGCCGAGCAGTAGAGCAATTCAAGGTCGATCTTCCCGCAGTGCTGGCTGCACTTCGTGAGAAGATTGACGACGCCTATAAGTCAAACAAGACGTTTCAGAAGGCAGCGCAAAAGTTT
This sequence comes from Roseovarius sp. MMSF_3298, assembly GCF_030733705.1. Classification (NCBI taxonomy): domain Bacteria; kingdom Pseudomonadati; phylum Pseudomonadota; class Alphaproteobacteria; order Rhodobacterales; family Roseobacteraceae; genus Roseovarius; species Roseovarius sp. MMSF_3298. The sequence goes on along the minus strand of NZ_JASHIN010000011.1, from coordinate 119,757 downwards.
CTTAACCACGCGAAAGAGACTATCAACCCGACACTAGGCCGCGCTGATGTGCGTGAAATGCTGTTGCAGCATATTCTGACCGAAGAAATTTTTGCCCGCGTCTTTGATGAAGCCGACTTCCATCGCCAAAACAACATTGCCCGTCTGCTTTATGAGTTAGAAGGCGCTTTCTTTACTCGTGACGTGAAGAAAACCACACTCCGCGCCTTGCAGCCCTACTACGCCGCCATTCACGCCAACGCCGCGCAAATCAGCAGCCACACGGAAAAGCAGACCTTCCTCAAGGTCATCTATGAAAACTTTTACAAGGTCTACAACCCGGACGCCGCCGACAGGCTGGGCGTTGTCTATACCCCGAACGAGATTGTGCGCTTTATGATCGAAGGGGCTGATTGGCTGACCGACAAGCACTTTGGCAAGCGGCTCATAGATGAAGGCGTAGAGATACTGGACCCGGCAACTGGTACAGGCACGTACATCTGCGAGTTGATCGAGTACTTCAGGGGCCAGCCCGAGAAGCTGCGCAAGAAGTATCTCGAAGAGCTACATGCCAACGAGGTGGCCATCCTGCCCTACTACGTGGCCAACCTGAACATCGAAGCGACCTATCAGGCCGTATCAGGCCAGTTCACAGAGTACCCTAACCTTTGCTTTGTGGACACACTGGACAACATCGGCGGTCTGGGCATCAAATCGGGTCACCAGTTTGACCTTTTCGCGTCGATCTCCGATGAAAACGTGGAGCGGGTGAAACGGCAAAACAAGCGCAAGATATCCGTGGTGATCGGCAACCCGCCCTACAATGCCAACCAACAGAACGAGAATGACAACAACAAGAACCGCACATATCCGCATATCGACGGGCTGATAAAGCGGTCATTCGTCAAGCTGAGCACGGCACAAAAGACCAAGGTGTATGACATGTATGCCCGCTTCTTTCGCTGGGCGTCTGACCGGCTGCATGATGACGGGGTGATCGCCTTTGTCACCAATCGCAGCTTTATCGACAGCCGGACCTTTGACGGGTTCCGCCGCTATTTGACCGAAGAGTTTGACGAGATTTATGTGGTCGATCTGGGTGGGGATGTGCGCGTTAATCCCAAGCTGTCCGGGACCAAGAACAATGTCTTTGGCATCCAGACAGGCGTGGCGATATCTTTCTGTGTTCGTCGGCAGTTGGGCAAGAGGAAGCAGCGGGACTGCAAAATCCATTACGTGCGCAGGCCAGAGATGGAGACGGCAGAGGACAAGCTGACGTGGCTGGGGGCTGTTAAACCTTCAGAGGCAGAATTTTCCATGGTTTATCCCGACCATCGCGCGAGTTGGGTTAATCAAAATGAAAATGCGTGGGACGACTTGCTCCCGGTAGGTGACAAAAAAACCAAATCCGCAAAATCAAGCAGTCAGGAGAGGTCCATATTCAAGTTGTATACACTTGGTGTGGCAACCAATAGAGACGATTGGGTTTATGACTTTGATAGGGATAGCTTGAGTGAAAAAGCGGCTAACCTTGTTGAAATGTACGAAAAAGATCGAAAACGTTTAAGAGCTTTGAAAGACCCAAAGAAGATAGCAGATGCGCTCGACTATTCGATCAAGTGGACGCGGTCAGTAAAGAGAGATTTACTAAACCGAAAGCCCCATACGTTTTCCGCGAGTCGGATAGTCAGGGCAAACTACAGACCCTTTGTAAAGAAGTTTATGTATCGTGATCTGGCATTCAATGAGATGTCAAACCTAACCATTCCTGTTTTCGGTTTAGGGAAATGGTCTACGCCTTCCATAACTTTCATGGGTGATAGTACTGGCAAGCCCTACACTACTATCGCGGTCGATCTTCTGCCTGATTTGAATTTCGTAAGCCCTGCTTCAGGAGGGTCACAGACACTCCCTCGTTTCCGCTACACCTCAGACGGAACGCAGATCGACAACATCACTGACTGGGCGCTAAACAAGTTCACCAAGCGCTACGGCAAGAAGGCCAAGATCACCAAGGATGACATTTTTGCCTATGTCTATGCCATCCTGCATGATCCGATCTACCGCGAGACTTATGCGATCAACCTCACGCGCGAGTTCCCCCGTATCCCGTTCTATGCCTACTTTCACCAATGGCGGGACTGGGGCCAGTCCCTTCTGGATCTGCATATCGGATATGAGACTGTCAAACCTTGGAAGTTGAAGCGCATCGATGTGGAAGACACCAAGGCCAGATCAGCGGGGCTTAATCCCAAGCCAAAACTCAAGGCCGACAAGGATGCGGGCACGATTGAGTTGGACAGTGAAACCACCCTCACCGGCATTCCGCCCGAGTGTTGGGAATACAAGCTGGGCAACCGCTCGGGCCTTGAATGGATACTTGACCAGTACAAAGAGAAGAAACCTCGCGACCCAACCGTGGCCAAGAAGTTCAACACCTACCGCTTTGCCGATTACAAAGAGCATGCCATCGACTTGCTAACCCGTGTGACCCGCGTTTCCGTCGAGACAATGCAGATCACCAATGCCATGAAGGAACTGGACCGCCCGGACGACTCCCCCTCGAAGTGAGAACAGATAGCTGAGCGGGAGACGCTTCCTGTCCAGTTCTTACCCGTTTGAGAAAGCCGTTCGTCCCCTGCCTAAAAACCCTTGACGATGGTGAATACATCTGGAGCGCGAACGAGTTCCCAGTGAACCTATTGCAAGTCGCCGCTAGGTGAGACACTAAGGTGAGACATTACGCAACTCTCGCTACTCGCGGAACGGGCGTTTTCAAGCACTTACGGCAATGGTGGGCATTCCTAGGTCGCCCACCACTCCCCCACCTTTGTCCAGTCGGCAGAAGCAAAGCCGCGCAGCAGGCCGCTGCGGCTGTCCGACGCGCCAGATTATTCGCAGAATAATCTTTGCCCTGCCCCGCGCCGCAGCCGGTCCGATTATTCGCAGGATGATCGGCACTGGATTGCATCGGCGAAATATTGCGCGATTCCACCACATGCGCTACACTATGAACATAAAAATACAAAACAGGCACCGGGCAGGTCCATGAAATACGTTATCCATCTGGGCGTCCACAGGACGGCGTCCATGCTATTGCAGCAAAACCTTTCGGCCAATCTCGACCAGTTGCGCGCCCAGGGCGTCTTCTACGTGAACGCCGAAACCCCCAAACTTCTGCGCCGCCAGGTGCGCATGATCCGCCGCCGGCACAAGCCAGGCTCGCTCCCGAACGAGATCGGCCATTTCGAAGCCACAAACACCGCCATCACGCGGGCCGCCAACGAGGCCGGCGCCGAAACGGTTCTCATTTCCGACGAGCACCGCCTTGGTCCCTCGATGATCCAAAGCCTGATGTGGGACGAGGCCCACCCGGGCTTCTACCCGCAGGCAGCGACCAATCTGCAACACGCCCAGGCCGGCCTCCCGCTCGGGGACACGCGCCTGTTGCTCTACACCCGCAACGCCGAAAGCTACCTGCTCAGCCTCTATTCCGACGCGATCCGCCAGAACCAGGTCGCCATGCCGCTGGAACAGTTCTGCCGCAGCGTGAACTTCAACTCGATCAACTTTCCGTCGCTGGAACAAGAGCTTGCGGGGCTGCACCCGGACATTCAGGTGAAGTCGCGCCAGTTCGAGCGGATCAAGCTGGGGCCAGAGACCTACCTGCGCAGTTTCCTGCGCGATATCGGGCTCGATCCCGCGCCATTCAACCTGCATCCCGCGCCACCACAGCCACCACTTGATGCGATGCAAGTCGAGGCGCTCTTGCACATCATGTCAGGCAGCCAGTCGAAACGATCCGACATGGTCGCCCGGCTGCGCGAGAACGTGCTGCGCGGCGCGCCGAACCCAATGGCGCCGCTGGTGCTGCCTCAATGGGTTTCCGACTCGATGCGCGTCTCCGACGAAGGCCGCGCTTCCGACGCGGGGCGCACCCACGCCGCCTAAGGCCGCGGGGTCCGGCTTTCAGCCCCGGCGCTTGTCCTTGGGCCGCCAGGTATCCAGCCAGCGCCGGACCCGTCCGCGCCGGTCCTCGATGGCATTGCCCGCCGCGTCGAACCGCGCCTCGACCCCGTCCCAGACCGGATCGATCCGCCGCGCCCGGAACCGCCGCCACAGCCGCCAGACACCGTAGGCGACCAGCCCGAAGACCGCGAGTATCAGGATATTCAGCCACGGAAAGGGCTTGCCCACATCCGGCCCGGCCACCGGCCAGATGCTCACCCCGTTGGGAAAGATCGACAGGAACTCGTTGCGCCACCCGTAATGCTTCAACGCGGCCCAGCGCGGCGCTTCCGAGGTCGATTTCAGGTCGGCCGCCTCGGCCTGCAAATTGGACGTGTCGAACTTGAAATAGGGCGGCCAGCCCCAGCTTGTGTCCTCGTTGCGATAGACCATGGTGCTGCCATCCGCCCGCACCGTCTGGATGAAGAACACGTCGCGGTTGATTGCCGTGGCGTCGTTGCCGGCATCGGGACTGGCCCAGAACAGGCTATTCTCGCCGAAATCGATCCGCTTTTCATAAGTATCCGTGACGCGCACGATATCGGTCTGCAGAAGGGTATAGTGAAAGAACGCCGCCACCAGCACCCAGAACACCGCCCAGAAAAGCCATTTCAGGTACACCATCGCGCCGCCCCTTCAGTGGAAGTTCGTGAAATAGATGATCGCGGCCACGATGCTGAAGGGCACCACGTAAACACCAAGGATCAGCTTGCGCCGCAGCGAGCCGTCATAGTCTTCCAGCCCCTTCTCGATATAGGCGTCACGGTCGCCGGGCCGGCCTTCCTCTTCCCACCATTCGCGCAGCTTGGCCTTTCGCACGCTGCGCGAATAGAGCGACAGCACCACGTAAAGGATCGTGCAGACGATGAACCCGATGATCAGTAGCCGTGCCAGTGCCGCCATGTTCTATCCCTTTCCCTTCGTGCCCGCCCGGCGCGTCACTGGCCCCCAAGGGCCGACCCGCGCCACGACCGCCTCCAGGTCCGACGCCGGTTCGGGCGCTTTCGGCGGCGCGGGCTCTTCCATCGGCGCCTCGTGGCCAAAGAGTGCCGCGCGCGTGCCCAGCTTGTCCACCTGGTATTCGTTCAGCAGGACATCGACGACATAGGCCCGTTTGGTGTCCGCCCATGTCTCGTAACGGCGGTAAAACAGGCTCTTGTGGCAGATGAACAGCTGCCGCACATCCTTCGGCGCCAGTTCCGCCAGCAGCATGTTGACCAGTTCCGCGTCCTTGTGCGCCGCCGCCCGCAGCGTATAGAAATAGGCCGGGTTGTCCGAAGTGATGACCGGCCACGGCCCGCCATTCTCCGCCCAGTTCAGCAGCGCGTTCAGCGTATGGAATTCTTCGGGCAGAAGGTCCGAATGCCGCCGCGCCAGCCGGCGCATCTCGGCCCGGGTGCGGCCGGCCAGTTCCACGCCTTCCCCGGCCAGCGCGTCGACCAGCACGAAATCCATCTTCTGCCGCAGGATCGCCGCCGCGTCGATGCCGCGCGCCTTGACGATCGGCTCCACCAGGCCGTTGAGGTCAAGAAAACTGGCCACCCGATTGCGGTCGGACATGTCGAATACATAATCGATCCGGCCGCCCTCAAACGGCGTTTTGTCCTGCGCACAGATCACACCGGGCAGTTCCAAGTCCTGAAACAGGTACACCCCGCCAAAGTGACTGGTCCAGTAATTGCGCTGCTCGAAACTCATTTCCTTCAGATCAATGGGATTGCGCAGCACGTCACCGGTCTGCCCCGCAAGCTCGATCATCTCGGCAATCAGCACGTCGTCGAACCACGCGTCCTCTTCAGACATGAACCGCTCGACCTTTTCATCCAGCTTTTCGGCCTGCCGCAGCGCGCCGTTGGTGGTATCCGCCTCGATCTTGATACGCCGGATATCGAACAGCCGCGCGGGGCTCGACATGTCATAGACCGAGTTCACCAACTCGCCCGCCACCGCATCCCGCGCGGTCAGCGCGAACAGCGCCGGCTCGTTCTCCTCGATGAACTGCTTGAGGATGCCGCGCGATGTCGAAAACTGCGCATTCAGAAGCGGCGCGCGCTTCTGCTCCGTGGTCAGCAGGATGAACTGCCGGTTCACCCCCGCATGGTTGAGGTAGAGGTCATCGCCCAGCTCATGCCCAACCTCCGGCGAATAGCCCGAGATATCGACGTAGAAATCCGTCAGGCTGGTGGTCTTGCCCGTCAGATGCTTCAGCGCGCGATTATACCGCTCCACCAGCGCCGGGCTCGCCACATGCACCAGGTTGCCGAACATCAGGCCGGATCTGATCAGACGTTCCATGCACCACCTCCGTAGGGTGGGTTTCCAACCCACCATCCCCGGCCCGTCACAAACACCCCCGCGCCCCGGACCCGATCCGGGGCCTCTTCGCGGCTGCGAGTGTGAGATCCCGGTTCAAGCCCGGGACGGGTGCCTGAAATAATTGCACGCGCGTCCATCAAGCCTCTCCCCGCACGATATCGCGGTCCCGCAACCGCTCCACGCGCTGCGCCAGGCCCAGCCAGATGAAGACCAGAACCGGACCCCACACCACTACTGCCGCCAGCGAGGTCCGCAGGTACATCCACGCTACTGCGCCCTGCCCGGCAAGCGTCTGCCCACCCAGCAGGCTCCGCTTGTCGAAAAGTGCGAAAACAACCGCGCTCAGCCCCAGCATCAAACCCGCCGACGCTACGACCGACACCAGAACCCGGCCGTGCGACCGGGTTTCCCGCGGCGTGAATAGCCACGGCAACAAAGCCGCAAACCCGCCTATGATCAGCAGAGGCAGGCCCGTGTTCATCAATGTCACGCTCGTATCGTTCATGCCGTCGGGCGCGTGTTTTCACGCACCGCCCTCCTTCTCCGCCAGGTACCGCCGCTTCGCCTCCTCCGTCCGACCGAAATCGCGCACCATGGTCTCGATTGCCACCTCGTCCGACTTGTCCGCATAGCGGAACTCGGAATCCGCGTACCGATTGATTTCCTGAACAACCATCTCGACCGTGATCGGCTGGCGTAATTCCTCGATCATCCCTTTCTTTTCCTCATAGGACTTGAAGAGGAACAGGTCGGGCTTCTCCATCCACTCGTCCGGCAATTCGAAATCCATCGCCCGCACCTTCACCGCGTCGGTAATGTTCTTGATCGCACGGCCCGTGAACCGCTCATCCGCCTCCTGGATACCCTTCAGGTACGTCCCCAGCTTGGCAATCGTGTCCAACTTGCCGATATCCTTCTCCACGCGCTCATAGACCCGGATCAGTCCCTCCTCATGCGGCCGCGCGTGGCTCTCGAACGACGCCGCCACCGCCTTCTTGATCTCCTGCGCGGCATAGAACTCGTGCTGGCCCAGCGGAATGTCGTGGTTCTTTCCCATCAGCAGGTAAAGGATATCGATGTAATCCTCCCGCGTCTGCGGCCCGTCCACCAGGAACCGCGCCCCCGCCCTCTGGCGCAGCGCGTCATCCACGTTCTCGGGGTAGTTCGAGAACATACCGAACGTGCAGTTCCCCCGGACCACCGTATTGGCCCCGGCAAAGCTCTCCATCAGCACGGCGGTGATCTCCAGCTGCCCGGCGCTCGATTGCCGGTCGCCGCGCTTGCCCGCCAGCTGGTCGATATCGTCGATCGTCCCGAACCCGATCACGCCCGGATCGATCACGGTGTTGATGAACGCCTTGGCATTCTGCGCCGACTTGCCCTGATAGCTGTCGATGCTCTCGGTGCTCAGGTTCTGATACCGGAACGGATAGCCTGCGTTGTCGCAATAGCCCTTGATCAGCCCCGCCATCATCTGGATCAGCGTCGTCTTGCCCGTGCCCGGCTTGCCATCCCCCATGAAGGTAAAGATGAACCCGCCCAGCTCCGCGAACGGATTCAGCCGCCGGTCGAAATCATAGGCCATCAGCATCTTGGACAGCTTCAGCGCCTGGTACTTGGCGATATGGTTGCCCACCACCTCGTGCGGCTGCTTGAAGGTCATGGTCAACGTGCTGGACTTGCCTTTGGCCGCCGGCTCGAACCCGCGAATGGTGAAGTCATCCGCCTCCACCCGCCAGCTTGCGCCAGTAAAGGCAGCCAGCCGCCCGGCATTCTGGGCGCGCAGCGCGATCTTCTCCATCAACTGCTCTGCAAAGGCGCTGACCGTCGCCACCAGCCGCGCATCGTCTCCGGCATGGGCGGCGATATCCTGGTCCAGCTCCCACAACGCACCATGCAAAGCCAGTTGAGAATTGTCTGTCAGAACCTCCTCAACCTCGCCCACCTCGACGCTCACCTCGCTGCCAAGCGGCGCCAGCAGGAACGCCGTCGCATTGGCGAAGACATGCCCCACCGCCAGCGCCTCGGCACCCAGAAGCTCGGTGAACTCGGTCTTGCGGTCCGCGCCCAGCGACCCGGCCAGGTTCGCCCGCCGCAAATCGGCCAGCCCCGTGGCGTCGGAAAACTGCTCGCCCACTGCCAGAGCAACGGCAATCGCCCGCCGCAAACCGTGCAGCACCGTGGCCTGCATCGGGCTGACCAGCGGGTCGTCGCCGTCGGCGGCCTCGATCCGCTCCACCAGGTGCACGCCCTCAGGCCGCGCGGTCGAGCGTGTCACCAGCCCCGGCGTCGTCGTCCGGAACCGCCGCCGCGTGCCCAACCCGGCCGATTTTTCCTCCTGCGGCGCGTCGCCCGGCTTGGCAATGCGCGGTGTGTGGTCGAACCCCGCCAACATCGCCGCCGCTGCCGCGTAATGCTTGGCGATATCCTCTTCGCGCAATTCCATCGTGTCTGCCGTCAGGCTCATCTTCTTCTCCCCAATGGTGGGTTTGAAACCCACCCTACAAATCTGGCGTAGGGTGGGGTTTCACCCCACCGCACATCAATACCGCAGCACCCGCCCCCCCGGGCTGACCACGTACTTGGTGACCGACGAAAACCCCGGCGGCGTTTTCTCGGCCAGGACCTGGTAGGGCCGCTCGGGCAGGATGATGCTGCGCTCCATCCGCGTTGCCCCGGTCTCCGCCCCCTGCCCCGAAAACGGGTCCAGCGCGAAGACCTCGCGCTCCACCGTCCCGAACCAGCCCGCGCGCTCCTCGATCACGCGCTCGCTTTCCAGCACCTCGTCCGTCCACGCCAGCGCCCAGTCCTGCCCAACGGGTGCGTCAGCCTGCGCCAACACCTCGCGCAGCGGCCCGCTCTGGCGGGTGAAGGCGTCGCTGTACATCGGGCCGACGTGAAACCGCCGCATCCGCTTGGGGTGCAGATCGTCGAAACTCTCGTCGAACCCCTTGGCGATGGTCAGCAGTTTCAGACCGCCCAAGCTCTGCGCCATCAGATGCGCCTGCACCTCCGGCCAGCGCCGCTCGTCCTTGCCCAGTGGCGCGCGACCGGTATCCTCGACCTCCATCAAGTAGATCGTCGGCAGGTTCACCTGGCTGTCATAGACCGCCCAGTGCAACAGGTAGCGCCGCCGCTCGTCCAGCCCGCTCACCCATTGGATCTGCGGATCGTTCTGCGCCCAGAAAAGGTGTCCGCGCAGCATTTCCTCGTAATAAAGCCTCTGGGAGAGCGCGAATTGCAGCCGCGTCGGGATCGTCCGTTCCGAGATGATCTGCTCGACCATCTCGCGCTTCAGCGTTCCGGTATCCGGCATCCCGTCCAGGTGCCGCCGCGCCTGCGCCGCGTCGTTGGCCATCACCATCAGTTCCGAGAACATGGGAAAACCGCTTTCCTCCACGTCCATCGCCAGAGAGCCGAAAAACTGACCGGTATCGCGCCCGACCAGCAGGTATTTCATGCTCAGCGCCTTGAACGTATAGGCGATCCCCTGAACATAGGTGGTCAGGACCTCGACCTCCTGCTTGCCAAGATTACCTTCGGCCTGCATCACGGCGGCCACGCGATTCAGATGCGCCGTGATCCGCTCGAACTTGGCGAAGTAGCGCCGCGACGCGAAGAGGTCGGTCAGCGCAGCGCGGTCAGATGTCAGGGCGTCGGCGGTCATTCACCTCCCCCGCCACCGTCACCCGACCCACCAGCTCCGTCACTATCAAAGCTGGAGTAGCCAGACCCGGCGCCGGGCTTCACGAAGGCCCAGACCGCCAGAACGATCATCCCGATGACGCCACAGGCCATCATCTCGTCATGTCCCAACCTGTAGCCGCCCAGTGCCATGCCACCCGACACCACGATGCCGAAAAGTAAAACCAGGCCGGATATACGCTCTTTGGACATCGCACTCACGACCCGTTGCCACCATCGCGGCGCGACCGGCTGATCAGCAACAGACCCGCAACGCCGAATCCCACACCGACAAGGTTCACCCAAGCCGGAACGGTAAAGACAAACGACACCACGAGGCAGACGACCGACAGAACAATGGCAAGCGTTCCCAGCCCCATGCCTTAGCCGCCATACGCGTTGGCGTCGTGCTTCTCGATGATCTTGGAGAACCGCCGCGCGAACCGCTCGTCCGCCTTGGCCTTGGCCTCCAGCACCTCGCGGGCAAAAACCATGTGATCTTCGTGCGCCTCCAGCATGTCGGCCATCTTCTGATTGGTGGCCGCGCCGATCCCGGCCATGGCGCTCTGCGCCTCCTGGTCGGTCTGCACGCCGATCTCGTTGATCCGGTGTGCCACATCCTGCTGCTGCGCGGTTTTCAACGACTTGGTCAGCGCATCATACAGCACGACACGTTGTTTCGTGTCGGTCTGCAATTTGTTGATCAGCACCATCTGCGTCGCCGCCTGGTTCTGAAGGCTGTCGACCCAGGTCTTGCCCTTTTCGATATACCGCTCCAGCGTCTGCGACTTGGCCAGCTTGACCTGTTCCTGCTGCACCATCTCGTTATACTTGGCGTTCATTTCCGCCAGCTCGCTTTCCAGCTTGGTGCGGGCCGCTGCGTCGGTCTCGTTGGCGATCTTGTTCTCCAGCTCGATAATCTTGGGATCCATCCCCTGGATATCGGCGCGCAGCGTTTCCAGTTCGCCCACCGTCGCCTCGCGCTCGTCCAGCGTCTCGGTGAGGTTCGTTTCCACCTTCACCTTGTGCTCTTCCAGCGTGCGCAGCTGACCTTCCAGCAATTGCACGATGATGTCTGATTTCGAGATCAGGTCCTGCAACTTGTCGTCGATGCTGGCGGTGCGAATGCGGTCCTGGCGCATGCTGTCGGCCTTGTGCCGGCTGAAAATGCCGACGAAACTTTCCCAGCCCGTCTTGTTGCGCATCTCGTCGAAATCGCGCGAGAACCCTGCCGTCACGTCGTCCAGCCCCATGATCAGCTCGGCGATGTTTGCGTTCATCGTCTCGGTATGCGCGTGCACCTCGTCCAGCGTCGCGTTCTCGATATCGAGGCTCGCATCCTCGCCGCCCTTGATCTTGGACCGCGCGGTTTCGATCTTGCTGGTCAGTTCGGCAATCTTCGCCTGCGCTGATGCGACCTGTTCCTGACTTTCGCGCACCTGCGCATCCAAATTCGCCATCACCGTTCCCCTTCGCGTAAAGTTAATTACCTTAACATCAATATAGGTACGCCATGGCTGATTTGAAGGCGCGCCCGCTCTTTAGGGTTTTCGCAAAACCTTTGGCGCGGAGCAAGAAAGACGTGCGTGCTCAGGGCATCAAAACCTCTTTCCGCCCGAACGCCCCCGCCGCTGTGTCCAGATCATCGTAGAGAATTTCGATCTCGACGCTGTCGACCGACCCGGGCGGAAACGTCCGGTAGAGGACCGTTTCGCTGGTGATGGCGTTGGGTGTCGCAGTCTCGGTCTGGCAGGCCGGCATTTCCCAAACCTCCAGCGTACCGCCATTCACGTCGACACGCATCTGGTGCATCCCGCAGCGCCAGCTCAGCAAATGCGTCAGGTAAAGCCAATCCTGACCATCGTATTCTCGCACCGCGACCCAATTGCCGCGCGTCGCCTCGACGATGGGCTTGATCTCGGTCGCGGTGGTGAACTTGCCCGTGGGCGTCTGATCCTCGGCTTCGAAAGCGCTCGAAGACGGTGCCTCCGCCGATCCCGCCGAAGCCATTTCCTGCCCGCCGGGCTGCCCGCCCAGCGCCACGGCCAGGCCAATGAAAAACCAGTCGATCATCCGAAAATACCTTTCCTTTCAAAAATCTGCGCAACTGCCTCTCGCGCAACCGCACCGCACCGCCTATACTGCCCCGAAAGGGCAGTTCAGGCAGGCGTGACCGGATTATGGCCGCGACAAAAGCGAAAAACCAAGCGTTCAATATCGTGGTTGTCGGCCATGCCGGGCGGCTTCAATTCGAGGCCGTGCTCTTCGCCGCCTCCCTGCGCGCCCGCAGCCCCGGATTTTCCGGCCGCCTTTTCGTGGCCGAGCCTCAGCCCGGCCCTCTGTGGAAGAACGACCCGACCATGCGCGGCGACATCCGCGCCCTGCTGGAAAGCTATGGCGCCGAGATCGTTCCCTTCGAGACGAAGCATTTCGGCCACGCCTATCCCTACGGCAACAAGATCGAATGCCTGACCGCCCTGCCCAAGGACGAGCCGTTCGTGTTCTTCGACACCGACACTCTGATCACCGGCGACCTCTCCCGCGTGCCCTTCGATTTCGACCGCCCCACCGCCTCCCTGAAACGCGAAGGCACATGGCCCGAAATCCAGCTCTACGGTCCCGGCTACACCCAAACGTGGAAGTCGCTCTACGACAAGTTCGGGCTTGATTTCGAATCGTCGCTCGACACGTCGCTGCCCGACGAATACTGGCGCCGCTACCTTTATTTCAACGCCGGCTTCTTCTTCTACAAATGCCCGCATGTCTTCGGTCAGCGCTTCCTCGACTACGCGCTGGCGATCCGCGACGACTCGCCCCCCGAACTGGTCTGCCAGTCTCTCGACCCCTGGCTCGACCAGGTGGCGCTACCGCTCGTCATTCATTCCCTCGGCGGCGGTCGCGACACGCTGCCCGCCGGTTTGCTCGACGGCGAGGTGTCGTGCCATTACCGCCTGCTGCCGCTGCTCTACGCCCGCGAGAACGATGATGTCGTCACCCTGCTGGAAGAGATCAGCGCCCCCAACCCGGTCAAGAAACTGCTCAAGAACCACGACGCCATCAAGTTCATGATCTACCACGGCCGCGGCCACAAGGTGCGCGACCTCTTCGACCGCGAGAACATGCCCCGCAAGGAGCAGGCAATCCGAAACACCATTCGCCGCAACGGCTTCTGGATGCGCTGATGCCCCTCGGCCACGCCCCCGGTCTGACCCGCATCGCCCAAGTCTTCGGCCCGTCCGATGCGATGCTGGTGGTCGCCGCACTCGAGGGCGCAGGCTTCCGCGTCTTCGTGCCGGGCTTCCACACGCTTTCCAATGTGCAATATCTGTCAGTGGCCCTTGGCGGAGTGCCGGTCATGGTCGAGGCCTCGCGCGCCATCGAGGCCGCGGCCTTTCTCGATGCGCTCGAAACCGAGCAGGTCGAATTGCTCGATCCCGACACATTCGACCTCACACCCGAGGACGACCTGCCGCCCCCCCGCCCGCGCAGCCTCTTGCGACGCATCGTCGAAAGCGCTTTCTACCTGCTCACCGGCACCGCGCCCGCGCTAAGGGGCCGTTACGGGCGCACCCCCCGGGGCTAAAGCGTTTCGCCTTTGACCTGAGCCATCAGCGAAAGGCGAAACGCGTGCAACGATTGGCCGTTGTGCCGCGTTTCGCGATAAGTTGTGATCCAAGTTTATCGCAAAACGCTTTAGCCACGCCCCGGCTTTTTCTTGCCGTAAATACTCAATCCGTCCTAGGCCCCAATATGCGGCACCGGCCTTTTTCGCCCCGTCAGCGGCTGTGCCCGCATGGGCAGGCCACCCCCGGCCCGGACGCAATACGCTTGTCCTGCGTCCCGCCATCGCTTACCCAAATGACAAACGCCATAAGGGAGGCTTTCCATGTCCGACGACGACCGCATCCACCAGTTCGGCTTCGACACACTGCAAATCCACGCCGGCGCCCGGCCCGACCCGGCCACAGGCGCGCGCCAGACGCCGATCTACCAGTCGACCGCCTACGTGTTCCGCGACGCCGAACATGCCGCCGCCCTGTTCAACCTTCAGGAAGTCGGCTTCATCTATTCCCGCCTGACCAACCCCACCGTGGCCGTGCTTCAGGAACGCGTCGCCACGCTCGAGGGAGGCGCCGGCGCCGTCTGCTGTTCATCGGGGCACGCCGCCCAGATCATGGCGCTTTTCCCGCTAATGGGTCCGGGCAAGAACGTGGTCGTCTCCACCCGCCTCTACGGCGGTTCGGTCACGCAGTTCAGCCAGACCATCAAGCGCTTCGGCTGGTCGGCCAAGTTCGTCGATATCGACGACATGGACGCCATCAAGGCGGCCATCGACGATGACACCCGCGCCGTCTTCTGCGAATCCATCGCCAACCCGGGCGGCCACATCGCCGACCTGCGCGCCGTGGCCGACGTCGCCGATGCCGCCGGCCTGCCGCTGATCGTCGACAACACGTCGGCCACGCCTTACCTCTGCCGCCCGATCGAACATGGCGCGACGCTGGTCGTGCATTCCATGACCAAGTTCCTTACCGGCAACGGCACCGTCACCGGCGGTGTCGTGGTGGATTCCGGCACGTTCGACTGGTCCGCCTCCGACAAGTTCCCGTCCCTCTCGGAACCCGAACCCGCCTATCACGGCCTGAAGTTCCACGAGACCTTCGGCCCGCTCGCCTTTACCTTCCACGGTATCGCCATCGGCCTGCGCGATCTCGGCATGACGCTGAACCCGCAAGCCGCGCATTACACCCTGATGGGGATCGAGACGCTGTCCCTGCGCATGCAGAAACACGTCGAGAACGCCGAAACCGTCGCCGCCTGGCTGGAAAAGCACGACGCGGTCGAGGCGGTCACCTATGCCGGGCTCAAATCCTCGCCCTATCACAAGCGCGTCAAGACCGTCTGCCCCAAGGGCGCGGGCGGGCTTTTCACCGTCGCGTTGAAATCGGGCTACGAGGGCTGCGTCAAATTGGTGGACAATCTCGAGCTCTTCAGTCACGTCGCCAACCTCGGCGACACCCGCTCGCTCATCATCCACTCGGCCTCTACCACCCACCGCCAGCTGACCCCGGAACAGCAGACGGCGGCCGGGGCGGCGCCCAACGTGGTGCGTATCTCGATCGGCTGCGAGGATGCGGACGACATCATCGCAGATCTGGAACAGGCTCTGGCCAAGGCCAGCGCCTGACCGCCGGGGGTCTCCGCCGATCGCGAAATTCGTGATCGGTGTTTGCCTTTCCCTCGGCGGTAAGCTGCTGTAGAATCCAACGGCGGCAGGGGGAACCCCCTGCCGGGTCCGTGGTGCCAGAGCGTTGTAAATGAAACCGAATTTTGCCCTGACCCTGTCCTTTGAAGGCATCAGCCTTCTGCATCGTGCCTTCCCCGGCTGGCACATGGTGGGTGAGGTCAGCCTCGACAACACGGACCTGACCGGCGCGCTCTCGGACCTCCGCCAGCGAGCGGAAGACCTCGACAGCAATCCTATCCGCTCCAAGCTGGTCGTCCCCAACGACCAGATACGCTTTATTCAGTTCGACTCGGAAGGGCTCGAAGCGGACGAGATCGCCCCTGCCGTACACCGCGCGCTCAACGGAGCGACACCCTACGCGGTCGACGATCTGGCCTATGACTGGTCGATCTCCGCCGGGCAGGTGCATGTCGCCGCCGTCGCCCGCGAAACCCTGACCGAGGCCGAGGCCTTCGCCACCGAACACGGCTTCAACCCGCTTTGTTTCGTCGCTGTTCCCGAGGGCCGCGATTTCGTTGGCGAGCCATGGTTCGGCGAAACCAAAGCCGCACCCTCCCTTCTGCCTGAAGGCGGGCGCATCGACCGCGACACCGCCGCGATCCGCGTCATCGGCATCGCCCCCATGCCCGCCGCAACGGCGGACGCCGCACCCGAGGCCGACCTCGAAGGCGCACCCGAAGCCGGCGCATCGCCCGATCCGGAGGTGCCGCCAACGCCCGAACCCGACCTCCCGCCGCCGCCACGGCCCGAGGTACCGCCTGCGCCACAGCCGGACCTTCCGCCACAGCCCGAACCCGAGGTTCCGCCCGTACCCGGCACGCCCCCCGCGCCGGACCCCGAGATCGAGCCCGACACCGATCCGGTGCCTGACATCCCGCCCGAACCGACGCCGACACCGGACCCGGACATTCCCCCAAGCCCCACACCAGGGCTTGGCGACGAGGATGCTGTCACACAGGCCAGCCCCAAGGACACTGGCCCTGAAACGCAGAACGAAGGTGCCGAGGCTGTCGCGGAAAAGCCCGCCGACCCGCCCGCGCCCGATGCCGCGCCAGCCGTCGCCTTCAGCTCGATCCGCGCCCGGCGCGACGAGCTGCCCACGGTACCGCGCCGCCTGACCGGTGCAACACGCGATGCCGCGACCCCGTCCGCCGAAACACCAGCCAGCGAGGCGCCCCGCGCCGAACCCACGCTTACCGCGGCACCGCCCCCGACCGCCGACACCGCCGCCGCCAAGGTAACCGGCAGGCCTCAGGACGCACTGCCGGCGGACGCCGCCGCGCGAATCGGCGCATCGCTGCGTCCCTCCGACGACAGCCGTCTCGCCCCGGCGGATGACGACCTGCCTCAGGACGACGGAGTGGCGGCCGCGCCTGTCCCCGATGACCCTGACGATGGCGCCGACATTCCCCCGCCGCCGGCCTTCATGGCCGACCGCACCGACCCGGCGCCTTTCGATCTTCCCGATGATACGCCCAATGCCCCCCTCGCGGCACCCGCAGTTGCGAGGTCGTCCCCCTCCGCCGCGCCGCCCTCCGGCCCGCTCTCCTTCTTCTCCCGCCGAAAGGCCCCCAAGCCCGACAAGCGTCAAGCCGCGCGCACCGCCACGCGGCCCACTCCCGAGGCCCAGCGCGAGCAGGAACGCCAACGCATGACCGTCTTCGGCGCGCGCAAATCCGCCTCCGTCGGGGGCAAGCCGCGCTTCCTCGGTCTGATCCTCACCGCCGTTCTGCTGATCTTCCTCGTAGGTGTGGCCGCCTGGGCCTCGATCTTCCTCGAAGACGGCATTTCTCGTGTCTTGCGCGGCGATCCCGATCCCCAGGAACAGATCGCCGCCACCCCCGACGCCGAACTGCCGCCCGGCGACACCGCCACCGCGCCCGAAACCGAGGCCGAAGAGGACGGCGAAAGCGTTCTCGCCGCCTTGCCCGGCGTCACCTCCGACGGCGCAGAGCCAACCCGCGCCGACCCGCAGCCAGAGCCAAGCCCGGCCGAACTGACCGATCAGCAGGCACGCACCCGCTACGCCGTCACCGGCATCTGGCAACGCGCCCCGGACGCGCCCTCCGATCCCGGAGCACAAACGCTCGACGATTTCTACCTTACCTCGATCGATCCGAAAGTCGTCGAACAGGACGCCGTCGCCCTGCCCGCCCCCGAAAGCCTGCGCGGCGACACACGCCCCGACACCCCCGCCGATCCGGCCGCCGCCGACACCATGTTCACCATGGACACGCGCGGCCTCGTTCAGCCAACCCCCGAAGGCGCAACGAGCCCCGACGGCGTGTTGGTCTATGCCGGTCAGCCCGCGCTCGTGCCCCCTGACCGCCCGGCAGAAACCCTTGCTCAGCCGGGCGAGGACCCGGCCGAGGCCGCCGCGCGCATCGAAGCGCTTGAACGCATCGCCGCGCTGCGTCCCCGCGTCCGCCCCGGCGACCTTGCCGAAACCAATCAGCGCGAAACGCTCGGCGGTCGCACCCGGGACGAGCTTGCCTCCCTGCGCCCCCGCCTGCGCCCTCAAAGCGCCCAGCAATTGGCAGAACAGGCTGCCGCCGAAGCAGCTGCGGCGGCCA
The DNA here is from genome assembly GCF_030733705.1 of Roseovarius sp. MMSF_3298. Taxonomy (NCBI): domain Bacteria; kingdom Pseudomonadati; phylum Pseudomonadota; class Alphaproteobacteria; order Rhodobacterales; family Roseobacteraceae; genus Roseovarius; species Roseovarius sp. MMSF_3298. Next base: position 101,949 of record NZ_JASHIN010000011.1, on the reverse strand, counting down.
CGTCAGAGGCAGTCTCGCCCGACCCCGAGGCGGTCAACGCCGCGGTCCAGGCCGCTGCCGCGGTTCCCGCCCCCGACCCCTTTGCCGGGGCGACGGCCCAGGCGGTCAAGGTGTCGGTCAAGCCCAACGTCCGTCCCCGCAACTTCGACCGCATCGTCCAGCGCAGCAAGCGCCTTGCCGAACAGCAAGAAGCCCGCACCGCCGCCACTGCCGTGCCCCGCAATCAGCGCATTTCGCCCAGCGGCCCTACGCCGACCACGGTCGCCCGCGCCGCGACTGAAAAGAACGCGCTGCGTATGCGCCGGGTCAACCTGATCGGCGTCTACGGCAGCAACTCCAACCGCCGCGCCCTCGTGCGGCTGGCGAATGGCAGCTACAAGAAGGTCAAGGTCGGCGACCGGCTCGACGGCGGGCGCGTCGCCGCCATCGGAACCAGCGAACTGCGCTACGTGAAATCTGGGCGCTCGGTCACGCTCACCATGCCGCGCGGCTGACCCCGTCCCCGACTGACAGTCGCATAGTTGGTTTGCCCGAAAAGCAAGGCACACCCGCTATTTTATATACTCTGAACATCGGCAAAAGGCGCACCGAATGGACCAGTGGCTAAAAAAACAGCGGCCACGTTCCGATCCAGTGCCAAGCCGTTTGCACAAGTGTCACCCGCAACGCATACTCTGACCGTGGCGGCGCGTCGCCCCACTCCCGAAAACTTCGCAGGAGTCCCATGGAAGGGTTTTTCTTTCAGGCCACCGTTTTCCTCGCCGCCGCCGTGATCGCGGTGCCGCTCGCCGCCCGGCTGGGGCTGGGCTCGGTTCTTGGCTATCTCGCCGCCGGTATCGCCATCGGCCACATTCCCGGCCTCCTGGGCGGCCACGACGCCGAGGAATTGCAGCATTTCGCCGAGTTCGGCGTGGTCATGATGCTCTTCATCATCGGGCTGGAGCTGGAACCCAAAGCGCTCTGGGACATGCGGCACAAGCTGATCGGACTGGGGGGCCTCCAGATCACGCTGACCACTGCAGCGGTGATGCTTGGCTGCATGGCGCTCGGCGTGGTGTGGTCCGTGGCGCTGGCCATCGGCATGGTCTTCGCGCTGTCCTCGACCGCCATCGTTCTGCAAACCCTGTCGGAGAAGGGCCTTATGCAAACCGGCGGCGGGCGATCGACCTTCTCTGTTCTGCTGACACAGGACATCGCCGTCATCCCGATGCTGGCTTTCCTGCCGCTTCTGGCCCTGCCCAAGACGCCGGACATGATCTTGGGCGAAACCCTGCAACGGCTGGCTGACGAGGGCCACACCGCCGAGGGCGACCACGGAGGCGCGCCGGTCCAGGTTGCGCAGTCCATGATTGACAGCCTGCCCGCCTGGGGCGTGACCCTTCTGACACTGGGCGCGGTGGCCGGCATCATCATCTTCGGCGTCTACGCCACCCGCCCGGTGTTTCGTTTCATCCATCACGCCCGTCTGCGCGAAATGTATACCGCGCTGGCGCTGTTGATCGTCGTGGGCATCGCTTTCGTGATGAACCTCGTGGGTCTCTCACCCGCTCTCGGCGCTTTCCTCGCGGGCGTCGTCCTTGCCTCGTCCGAGTTCCGGCACGAGCTGGAAAGCGATATCGAGCCTTTCAAGGGCCTGCTTCTGGGCCTCTTCTTCATCACCGTGGGCGCGGGCATCAACTTCTCGATCCTCTTCGCCTCGTTCTTCACGATCATGGGGCTGGCCTTTGCCATCATCCTGATCAAGGGCAGCATCCTCTACGGGCTGGGCCGGATCTTCGGCCTTAAGGGGCGCAACCTCTGGCTCTTCACGTTGGGCCTTGCCCAGGCAGGCGAGTTCGGCTTCGTGCTGATCAATTTCTCGGGTCAGAACAACGTGATCCCGCCCGAACTGCGCGAGACGCTGCTGCTGGTCATCGCCATTTCCATGCTAATCACGCCGCTGCTCTTCATTCTCTACGATTATCTGGCCCCCCGCATGATCGATCCGTCCGAGGCCCAGGAACCCGACGAGATCGACGCAAAAGGCCCCGTGATCATCGCCGGCATCGGTCGCTTCGGGCAGGTGGTCAACCGCATGGTCCGCTCCTCGGGGTTCGAGACGGTCGTTCTCGATCACGACCTTGCCGCGATCCAGCGGATGCGCCGCTTCGGCATCAAGGGCTTTCTGGGCGATCCCGGCCGGCCCGACCTGCTGCACGCGGCTGGTCTTGCCGATGCCAAGGTGCTCGTGGCCGCGCTCGACGACGCGGACGCCACCACCCGCCTCGTGGCCTTTGCCCGGCGCGAGCGGCCCGACCTGCATATCGTGGCCCGCGCCCGCGACCGCACCCACGTTTTCCGCCTTTACAAGGCCGGCGCAGACGACATCGTGCGGGAACTTTTCGACAGCTCCCTCCGGGCCGGGCGCTATGTGCTGGAAAACATGGGGCTCACGGAGTTCGAGGCGGCAGAGTTGCAAAAGACCTTCTACCACCACGACCGCGACTCTGTCCGCGACCTCGCCGCCTTGTGGGACCCCAACATTCCAACCATCCAGAACGGCGCCTATATCAAGCGCGCCAAGGAGTTGGAGGCGGAATTGCAGACCATGCTTCTGTCACAGCTCGAGGAGAAGGCCGCAGACGACATTTCCAACGACCGCAAGGAAGCATAGGCTGGCGTTTTACCTGCGCATACATGGTCATCAAATGCGATCCCGGACTTGATCCGGGATCTCTCCGATCAGCGCAGAAAAGAAAAGGCCGCACCCTTCGGCACGGCCTTTCCCTTCAATTTCCGATCCGTATCAGGCCGCGCGCGAGATCAAGACCTCGTCGACTTCCTTGGCCGCCTGCACCTCGTCGCCACCGCTGACGGCGGCCACTTCGCGGGTCAGACGCTCCAGCGCCGCCTCGTACAACTGGCGCTCGGAATAGCTCTGCTCGCGCTGGTCGTCCGTGCGATGCAGGTCGCGCACCACCTCGGCAATCGCGATCAGGTCGCCCGAATTGATCTTCTGTTCGTATTCCTGCGCCCGACGCGACCACATCGCCTTTTTCACCTTGGCCTTGCCTTTCAGCGTGGTCATCGCCTTCGACACCACGTCGGGGCTCGACAGGCTGCGCATGCCGATTTCGGTCGCCTTGTGGGTCGGAACCCGTAGCGTCATCTTGTCCTTTTCGAACGAGATCACGAACAGTTCCAGTTCGATCCCGGCGATATCCTGCTTCTCGATCGACATGATCTGGCCAACGCCGTGCGCAGGGTACACAACGTAATCGTCAGGGCGAAACTCGGACTTCTTCGATTTGCTCATTCAGGTTTTCCTCGCAAGCTTCCCAGTTCAAACTTGGCGGAGCATCTCCCGGGGCGGCGGGCCATCAGGGTCTGGCGTCAAGCACAAAGAAATCCACCTCCCATGCGTCAGCGCGGGCAGATGGATAATATATGGGCGGTGTCTACATTTGTAACGATAGTGTATCACAAAAAACGGGCCACAGAAAGCGGCCTCTACGCATCAGACTGATTACACCTGAAACGTCAGGGTGTTACAGCGATCTCTTCAGGCAAAACATGAGGCCCTGATCGTTTGATCAAACGAATCGGTTTAATCTGAACGAAGCACCTTCAGCCGCCTTCGCCCGGCGCTTCCGAGAAGTACTTCTCCAGCTTGCCCTCTTCCCCGTCGCGCTCGTCCGCCTCCGGCAGCGGATCCTTCTTCGTCACAATCACCGGCCACATTTCAGAGTATTTGCGGTTGAACTCCACCCATTTCTCCATGTCTGGCTCGGTGTCGGGACGGATCGCGTCTGCCGGGCATTCAGGCTCGCACACGCCACAGTCGATGCATTCGTCGGGGTGGATCACCAGCATGTTCTCACCCTCGTAGAAACAATCCACGGGGCACACCTCGACGCAGTCGGTGTATTTGCACGCGATGCAACTGTCATTGACGATATAGGTCATCTTTCGCCCCGGTCCTGATCTGTTCAGGGTCACGTAATCCAGTCCGGCGGATCATTCAAGCGCCAGACGCGCAATCGCGGCTCACGAACGCGTTTCACGATCCATCTTGCGTCGGTCCTTTTTCGTCGGGCGCCCCTTGCCCTCGTATCGCGGGGTGTGCGGCTCGGCCAACCTGTCCCGGGGCTTTGGCGGGTCAAGGTCGTCATACAGCGCCTGCGCCTCGGGCGCCGGGCCTCTGCGTTCGCCCACCGCAAGGATGCGGATCACGCGGATGTCGTGCTCTTTGGGAAAGGTCAGAACATCTCCGGGCCGTACCGACGCGGACGCCTTGGACACCCTTTGCGCGTTGACCCGCACATGCCCGCCGGTCACCAATTTCGTGGCCAGGCTGCGGGTCTTGAAAAACCGCGCATGCCACAGCCACTTGTCCAGCCGGATCTTCGGCTGGCCCGGATCGCTCATGTCAGGACTTGTCCTTCAGCCCCATAAGGGCCGCTGCGAACGGATTGTCGGGGTCGATCTTGTCTTTCTTCGCGGGCTTGGAAGAAAAGCTCTTGGCCCCCTCCTCACGGCGCGGCTTGCCCTTGGGTTTACCGCCTTTGGGACGGGGCTTGCCGCCCTGCGGCTTGCCGCGGCCCTCGCCCCGGGGTTTCGCCGCGCGCCCGGCCCATGTGAAGGTGTAAAAGACCTCCATCTCGGTCTCGTCCTTGGCAGCGTCCGGCACCTCGCCCAACGGCACTTCGGTTTCGGACACCTCGGGAATATCCGCCTCGACTTCCGGGTCTTCGGGCGGCACTTCCGTCACCGGCGCCAGCCCGTCCTCGGGAATTTGCTCGCCAGCATCCTCCGCCGTGTCCGCCTCCTCCCCGGCACCGGCCTCGGACGGCTCCGGCGCGTCGTCCAGCGCCGCATCCACCGGCTTGACCTTTTCACGCTCGCCCTGCTCCGCCTTGTAACCAAGGCCCTGCATCAGGTCGGCAAATTGCTCCAGCGTCATGCCGGTGATCGACAGCATGTCGGCGTTGGCCTCAAAGCCACCGCGACTGTCCTCGGAGCGCAGCATGTCCGCCAAACGCTCCAGCATGTCGATACGGATCGCCCGTTCACCGGCAGCGCGGTAGCCCGACATCGAATGATATCCGCCCGGCGCGCTGGTGCCCGCGGGCACCGTCACCAGCCCCGGCGGCGGCGCCTCGGGGAATTCCAGCAGCCCCATTTTCAAAGACCAAAGCACCAGCCGCAGGCGCGTCGGCGCGGGTTTCAGCAGAAGCGGCATGAAAATCGTGAACTGGCCAAAGCGCACACCGTGCTTGCGCAGTTGCCCACGGGCATCCTGATCCAGCGCCTTGACCTCGTCGGCCACCTCGCCGCGCGGGATGATCCCGAAATTCTCCACCAATTGGAACCCGAAGCCGCGCGCCAGCCCTGTCAGCTCCTCGTCGCGTTGAATGTTCAGCAACGGCTCGAACAGCGTCGCCACCTTGCGGTCGATGAAATGCTGCAACCGGCGCTGCACCTTCTGCATCACCTCGGGCCCGGCGGTGTCGTCCACGAACGCCTCGACCTGTGGCTTCAACGGATCGGCACCCGCCACCAACTTGCCCACGGCGCTTTCGCCCCACATCAGGCCGCCTTGTTCGGTGAAATCGATCTCGGTGTCGGGCGCGTTGTAGAACTTGTCCGCCCGCAGATGGAAATGCGGCGCCAGCGCCTGAAGGCTGGCCTGCGCGACCGCCTTGGCCTCCTGTCCGCCCGCCGTCTTGTCCTGGCGGAACCGGAACCCTTCCAACCGTCCGACGAATTCGCCTTCGACGGTCACTTCACCTTTGTCATTCACTTCGGCCACGATGGCGTCCTTCTGCTTGAGCCGGCGCATCAGCACGCTGGTGCGCCGGTCCACAAATCTTTGCGTCAGCGCGTCATGCAACGCGTCCGACAGGCGGTCTTCTACAGCGCGGGTCGTTCCGCGCCAATGGTTTTCGTCCCCGACCCAGCCCTTTCGCTGGGCAACATAGGTCCATGTGCGGATATATGCCAAACGCTTGGAGAGCGTGTCGATATCCCCGTCCGTCCGGTCGATCCGCGCCACGTGCCCGGCCAGCCACTCCTCGCTGACGCGGCCATGTTCATGCAGGTCACTGAATATACGCTCGAGCAGCCCCGCATGTTCCGCGTGGCTGATCCCGCGAAAATCCGGCACCCGGCACACATCCCACAAAAGCCGCACCGACGCCCCGTCGCTGGCCCGCGCGGCAATCTCGGCATCTTCGGCCAGCGTGCGCAGCACGACAAGGTCATCCGCCTCACGGGCGCGGGCCAGCCAGTCATCCTCGGGCTTTTGCTCCAGCGAGGCGATCAACGCGTCGACCGACCCGAATTGCAGCGCCGCGTTGCGCCATTCCAGCTTGCGAATGGGGGTAAAGCGATGATCCATGATCGCCTGTGCCATGTCGTCCGGCAGCTCCGGCGCCTCGCCCGTCACCCCGAACGTGCCACTGGTCATGCCCCGCCCCGCACGCCCGGCGATCTGGCCCAGTTCATTGGGAGCAAGATTGCGCATCCGCCGCCCGTCGAACTTCGTCAGGGACGAGAACGCGACGTGGTTGATATCCAGATTCAGCCCCATCCCGATGGCATCGGTGGCGACCAGGTAATCCACGTCGCCATTCTGATAGAGATCCACCTGCGCATTGCGTGTCCGGGGGCTCAGCGCGCCCATGACGACCGCCGCACCGCCCTTCTGACGGCGCAAGAGCTCGGCGAAAGCATATACATTTTCAACCGAAAATCCCACGATCGCCGAGCGCGCGGGCATCTTGCTTATCTTTTTCGAACCTGTGTAGGTCAGTTGGGACATTCGCTCGCGTCCGACGAATTCCACCCCCGGCACCAGCGCCGAAATCGCGCCGCGCATGGTATGGGCGCCCAGAAACTGCGTCTCTTTCTGCCCCCGCATCCGTAAAAGACGGTCGGTGAAGACATGCCCCCGTTCGGGGTCGGCACATAGCTGGATTTCGTCCACCGCGACGAAATCCGCACCCATCCCCTCGGGCATCGCCTCGACCGTACAGACCCAGTATTGCGTCCGCGGCGGCACGATCCGTTCCTCGCCGGTGACCAGCGCCACCACCGACGGGCCGCGCACCGCGACGATCTTGTCATAGACCTCCCGCGCCAGCAGGCGCAGCGGCAACCCGATCACGCCGGTGCGATAGCCCAGCATCCGTTCAATCGCGAAATGGGTCTTCCCGGTATTCGTCGGGCCCAGGACCGCCAGGATCCTCGACTGCTCGCCCATGGGCTTTGCCCCTTGTCGTCTCGTGCTTACAGGTCCCGGCCGCCGATTTCGCGTTCGACCAACGGCAAGACCTGTTCCACGTCTTGATGATGCGGATGCAACGCCAGCACAAGGTCGAATGCCTGCTTGGCCTTCTCATAGTTCTCGACGTGGTAAAGGATCCCGCCAAGGCTTGCGATGGCGTTGTAATGTCGCGGGTTCAGCGTCAGCGCCCGTTCGATGTCGGCCAGCGCGGGCCCGAACTTCTCGGCATCAGCATAGGCCATCGCCCGCATGTGGAACCCTTCGGCGAAATCCGGCGCATGATCGGTCAGCGCCGTGAAATGCTCGATCGCCGCCTTGGTGTCGCCCGCCTCCAATGCATCGCGCCCCCGTTTCAGCAGCAGGTCCGCCGTGGCAGAGCCCGACCGCGTCCAGGCCAGCTCGATTTCCTTGGATATTCGGTTGGCCTCCTGTGGCTCGGCCTCTTTCAACTGCTCGAAAAGCGGGTCGAGCGCCGAATCCTGCGCCGCCGCGGGTAAGGAAAACATGACTAACGGCAAAACTGCCGCGACGATATATTTGGAAAGTCGGTTCATAACGCCCATAACGTACCCAGTTTAGCGCGCATGGCCGGGAATCAAAGCCCCCGGTCGATCAAATCTGGAGGAACTGACATGAGCGACGTAACGAAATCCGCGGTCGAGGCCCTGTCCGCCAAGATGAATGGCAGCTTCGACGGCAGCGCCAAGTTCGTGATCGAGAACGAGGGCTCCATCGTGATCGACGAATCCGGCGTGCGTGAAGGCAATGACGAAACCGACGTCACCATGACCGCCGACGCCGACACGTTCCAGTCCATCCTCGAAGGCGATCTCGACCCGACCGCCGCCTTCATGTCCGGCAAGCTGTCGGTCGACGGCGACATGGGCACCGCGATGAAACTCGGCTCGGTCCTGTCGTAACCCCCATGCTGACGGACGCGCCCTTCTTCTCCGATATTGCCGATGGCCCCGACGGTGGCCGCGCCTTCTGGTGCGACACTGCCGACGGGGTGCGCATCCGGCTCGGGCTCTGGCGTCCGCAGGACGATTCGGGCGAAAGCGCAGGCACGCTCCTGCTCTTTCCCGGTCGTACCGAGTATATCGAGAAATACGGCCGCACCGTCCGGCAATTCGCCGCCGCGGGCCTGACCACGCTGGTCGTCGACTGGCGCGGTCAGGGCTTGGCCGACCGTCTGATCGAAGACAAGATGTCGGGCCACGTCCTGCATTTCGACGACTACCAGCACGACGTCGCCGCCATGGTTGACGCCGCGCAAAAGCTCGACTTGCCGAAACCGTGGTTCGTTCTGGGCCATTCCATGGGCGGCGGCATCGCGCTCAAATCGGTGATGGACGGTCTGCCCGTGGCGGGCGCGTCCTTTTCCGCGCCGATGTGGGGCATCCGTATCTCGGCTGCGCTGCGCCCGGTTGCCTGGTCACTGGGATGGAGCAGCCGCAGCGTGGGCTTCGACCATGTCTACGCCCCCGGGACCTCGCCCCAAAGCTACGTGCTGGTCGAACCGTTCGAGAAGAACCGCCTGACCACCGACGTCGAAAGCTACCAGCACATGATCGCCCAGGTTACCGCGCACCCGGAACTGACCATCGGTGGCCCGTCCCTGCGCTGGCTCTACGAATCGCTGATGGGCACGCGCCAGATGTGGCGCCGCCCGTCCCCCGACCTGCCCTGCCTGTGCCTGCTTGGGTCGGACGAGGATATCGTCGACGTCTCCCGCGTTCATGACCGCATGTCACGCTGGCCCGGCGGCGAACTGGAAATCGCCGAAGATGCCCGTCACGAGGTACTTCAGGAAGCGCCACAGATCCGCGACGCCCTTATCGGCAAGCTGATCGACTTCTACGCGAGCGTCAGGGATCGGCACGCACCGTCTGGCGCTGACGCCCAAGCCCCCGGATCTCCAACTCCATCACGTCGCCAGGCTTGAGGTAACGCTTGGGGTTGCGCCCCATCCCCACCCCCGGCGGCGTGCCGGTGGCGATGACGTCTCCGGGCTCCAGCCGCATGACCTCGCTCAGATGCGCGATGATCTGCGCCACCGTGAAAATCATCGTCGAAGTGTTGCCGGTCTGCATCCGCTCCCCGCTCACATCCGCGGACATATCAAGGCTTTGCACGTTGCCCACCGCGTCCGGCGTCACCAGCCACGGCCCGATCGGCCCGAACGTGTCGCAACTCTTGCCCTTGGTCCACTGCCCGCTGCGCTCGGTCTGGAAATGCCGCTCGGACACATCGTTGACGATCGTATAGCCCGCGACGTAATCCAGCGCCTCAGCCTCGCTCACGTATTTCGCCTCGCGCCCGATCACCACGCCAAGTTCCACTTCCCAATCCGCATGGGTCGATCCGCGCGGCAGCACCACATCGTCATCCGGTCCCACGATGCTGGAAGTGGCTTTCATGAAGACAACCGGCTCGGCCGGCGGCTCGATCCCGATCTCCGCGGCATGATCGCTGTAATTCAACCCGATACCGATAAGCTTGCCGATTCCCGCAACCGGCGGCCCCAGCCGTGGCGTGCCGTCCACCAGCGGCAGCTTTTCGGGGTCCAGCTTCGGCAACGCTCCCAACGCGGCACCGGAAATCTCGGCCATCACGCCGCTCAGGTCCCGCACCCGCCCTTCGGCGTCCAGCATTCCGGGCTGTTCCCGCCCCGGTGCCCCGTATCTCACGAACCGCATTCTTCGTCCCCTGTCTCGTTTCACCCGACGATAGCGGGCCTGTTCGTCACGGCAAGCATTCATCCTCTGGCCTACGCGCGCCGGCACGCTAATTCCCCGACATGGTTCTGGAATTCAAACCTCAGGGCATCTACTGCCCCGCCGGAGATTTCTTCATCGACCCGTGGCGCCCCGTCGACCGGGCGCTCATCACCCATGGCCACGCCGACCACGCCCGGCCCGGCCACGCCCGCTATCTTTCGACCGCCGCCGCCGCGCCCGTCATGCGGCACCGCCTGGGCGAAATCACCCTCGACACGGTCAATTACGGCGAAACGCGCCAAATCGGCGGGGCGCAGGTGTCTTTTCACCCCGCCGGCCACGTCCCCGGCTCGGCCCAGATCCGGGTCGAAGTCGAAGGCGAGGTCTGGGTCGTCTCCGGCGACTACAAGACCGAAGCGGACCGCCTGTCCGAACCGTTCGAGCCGGTGCCATGCCACAGCTTCATCACCGAATGCACCTTCGGCCTGCCGGTCTTCACCTGGACGCCCGAAAAGGACGCCGCACGTGAGATCAACGACTGGTGGGCCGCCAATGCCGCCGCCGGCACCTTCTCGCTTCTTGGGGCCTATTCTCTCGGCAAGGCCCAGCGGGTCCTGTCGCTGCTCGATCCTTCGATCGGTCCCATCCTGACGCACGGCGCGGTGGAAAACACCAACGCGGTCCTTCGCGATCAGGGGTTCGCTCTGCCGGATACCCTGCATGTCACACCCGACCTCAAGGCCAAGGATCACCCCGGCGCCCTCGTGCTCGCGCCGCCCTCGGCCCTGGGCAGCACATGGGCCCGCCGCTTCCGTCCGGCCTCCACCGGCTTCGCCTCGGGCTGGATGCGCCTGCGCGGCGTCCGCCGCCGCCGTTCCGTCGACCGCGGGTTCGTCATGTCCGACCATGCCGACTGGCCCGGCCTGCTCGATGCAATCAAGTCAACGGGCGCCGAAAATATATACGCAACACATGGTTACACCGATATCTTCGCGCGATACCTGAGCGAGAATGGCTGGAACGCCCAGGTTGTCCCCACAGAGTTTACCGGCGAGTCCCTGGATGCCACGGACGACGCAGAGGGCGCGGCATGAAAGACTTCACAACCCTCTTCACCACCCTCGACCAGACCACCAAGACCAACACCAAGGTCGCCGCGCTGGCCGACTATTTCCGCACCGCGCCCGATGACGACAAGCTCTGGACCGTTGCGCTGTTTTCCGGCCGCCGCCCCCGCCGCGCCATCACCACCACGAAACTGCGCGAATGGGCCGCCGAACGCGCCGGCATCCCGCTCTGGCTCTTCGAGGAAAGCTATCCCATCGTCGGCGACCTGTCGGAAACCATCGCCCTCGTCCTGCCGCCCCCGGCGCGCGACCATGACGACAGCCTGTCCACGTGGATCGGCCGCCTCCGCGCCCTCGACCATGAAACCGAGGACGCCCGCAAGGCCGCCATCCTCGACGCCTGGGACCAGATGCAGCCTCATGAACGTCTCGTCTTCAACAAGCTTCTGACCGGCGGTTTCCGCATCGGAATCTCGCGCAAGCTGATGACCCGCGCCCTGGCGCAGGCCACCGACCGGGACGAGGCGGAACTGGCCCACCGCCTCATGGGCGACTGGACCCCCGACAGCACGTCCTGGAACGCATTGATCGAGGCGCATGACGCCACCGCCGACCTCTCGCGTCCCTATCCCTTCTGTCTCGCCTACGGGCTTGATGACGAGGAACCCGAGTCGCTGGGCGATCCCGCCGACTGGCTGGCCGAGTGGAAATGGGACGGCATCCGCGGTCAGCTAATTCTGCGTGGGGGCGAGCACTTCACATGGTCCCGCGGCGAAGAACTGATGACCGACCGTTTCCCCGAACTTGCCCGCGCCCGCGACTACCTGCCTCCCAGGACCGTGCTCGACGGCGAAATCCTGGCTTGGCAGGACGATGGCCCGATGTCCTTCAACGCCCTGCAAAAACGCATCGGCCGCAAGACCGTGCCGAAGAAGTTGCTGAAGGACGCCCCGGTCATCCTCTACGCCTACGACCTGTTGGAGGAAAACGGAACCGACCTGCGCGACACACCCTTCGCCGAGCGTCGCGCCCGGCTTGAGGCCATGTTGCACGACCTTGCACCCGAAGCGCCCATCCGCCAATCCCCGCTCATCTCCTTCCAATCGTGGGACAATCTGCGCGAGATCCGCACAAAAGCCAGGGACGCGCGCGCCGAAGGTCTCATGCTCAAGCGCAAGGGTTCGCCCTACCACTCCGGCCGCAAGAAAGGCGATTGGTGGAAATGGAAACTTGATCCCCTGACCATCGACGCCGTGATGATCTACGCTCAACAGGGCCACGGCCGGCGCGCCAACCTGTTCACCGATTTCACCTTCGCCGTGCGCGACGGCAACGACCTTGTGCCGTTCACCAAGGCCTATTCCGGGCTCACCGACACCGAGTTCCGCAAGATCACTGCATGGGTCCGCAAAAACACCCTGCAACGCTTCGGCCCGGTGCGGCAGGTCAAACCCGAGCATGTCTTCGAGATCGCGTTCGAGGGGATCATGGAATCGACCCGCCACAAGTCCGGGGTGTCGCTTCGCTTCCCCCGCATGAAACGCTGGCGCCACGACAAGCCGGTGCAGGAGGCCAACTCACTCGAAGACCTTCACGACATGCTGGCCCACTACGGATAAAGAAAATTCGTACGAATTTTCTCCGCCAAGATTCTTCGTACGAAGAATCTCGACCCCCTCACCGCAACAGATCGTCCTCGAATGGAAAGCGCGACAACAGCTCCACCCCGGTTTGCGTGATCAGAACCTGCTGCTCCAGCTTCACGCCCTCCGTACCGCCTTCCGCGCCAATATAACTCTCGACGCACAGCGTCATGCCCGGTTCGATCACCCCGTCATACCCCGCATCCGGGAAATCCCCGTGGTGATAGAGATACGGATATTCTCCCGTCATCCCGCAGCCATGCGCCGACAGGTAATAGCGGTTGGCGTAATACTGCTCCGGAATATCCCAGGCCGCATCGGCATAGTCGCGGAACGTCATGCCGGGCCGCAGGATGCCCATGTTATGATGCACCTGCTCATGGGCCACCTTGTAAAGCTCCCGCTGGGTGACGCTCGGCTTGCCCGGGCCCGAATGGAAGGTGCGCGAGAAATCGGAGTAATACCCGTGGCACCCCACCACGTCGGTATCCAGCGCGATCAACTCATTGGTGCCGATCACGTTATCCGTCGTCTCCTGAAACCATGGATTGGTCCGCTCCCCGGCATTCAGCAGGCGGGTCTCCACGTAGTCCCCGTTCTGCGCGATCACCGACTGGTGCAGCACCGACCACAGCTCCGCCTCGGTCATCCCCGGCCGGATCGCCTCGCGCAGCTTACCCACGCCGATCTCGGTCGCCCGCAGCGAGGCATTGACGCATTTCATCTCTTCCGCCGACTTGATCGCCCGCGCCATCTCGACCGGTTCCTGCGCATCCACGATCCGCAGCCCTGCATCGCGCAGGGCAATCGCGCTGCCGGCATTCAACCGCTCGATTCCCAGCGTCGCCCCCTTGCCCACCAGCGAGGTCACAAGATCCGCCATCTCGACGGCCCAGGCCCGTTCCCGCCTGGCAATATCCGGCCCGGCCGCCACGAAACTCGCTGTACGCGCCGCGCGCACCTCGTCAATCGTTTCCAGCCCGTCGGCCAGGTGCGCACAGCCGGTGAATTCGAACAGGATCGAGCGGTTTTCAGTCAATAAAAGGTACCGCGACGGCGCGTTTCTCTGGCTGAACACCTGCATGTTCCGCGCCCCAGTGGCGTAGCGGATGTTCACCGGATCGGACAACAAAACCGCCGCGATATCCCGCTTCCGCATCTCCGCCCTGACCCGGCCCAACCGGTAGCCGCGCACCGCCGCAAGGTCGATCCCCTCGTCCTCCGGCACCCGGTCCAGCAGGGCGAGATCCGCAAGGTCAGCCCGCTCCGCGTGCCAGTCCAGTTCCGCCATGTCACCCTCCTCGGCTTGAAGTCATGCATTCCATACCCGACCCAATGCACTTCGAAAACGCTGGAAATTCTCGCGCTCTTGGATAACCTCAAGGAATGAATCGGAACCGTCGAGACCTTCCCCCTCTGGAAAGTCTCATCTTCTTCAACACCGTGATGAAACGGGGCGGCTTCTCCGCCGCCGCCCCCGAGCTCATGGTCTCCCAGGCAGCCGTCAGCAAACGCATCCGCCAGCTCGAAGACTGGCTCGGCACGCCGCTTTTCGACCGCGGCGCGCGCCACGCGGTGCCCACTGACACCGCCCGCCGACTGGAAGAGCCCGTGCGCCTCGCGCTCGACTACCTGACGGCGTCCCTCGATACGGCGCGCGTCACCGACACCGGCACACTCCGGATCGCGGCCAACGGCGCGGTCTCGATGTTCTGGCTCTATCCCCGGCTCCAGGCCTTCGCCACCAGCTCGGATGCCTGCAATGTCAATGTGCTGACCGCCGACGATCCCTCGACCCTTACCGCGGACACGCTCGACCTCGCTATCCATTACGGCGAGGCCCCGCCCACTGGCTGGACGGGCACGCCGCTTTTTGACGAGACGATCATTCCAGCCGCCGCGCCCGCCATCGCGTCCACGTTTTCCGACCGGCCCGACCTGCCTCTGCTGGACTATCCCCGCCTCGCGCCCGACTGGATCAACTGGCGCATATGGCACGACCGCAAGCCCGGCTCTCCCCTCTCCGCGCGCCCGGTCCAAACCTGCCGCAGCTACGGCCACAGCATCGGCCGCGCCCTGGCCGGGGATGGCATCGCCCTGGCCAGCGTGCCGATGCTCGACACCCTCGTCAGCAGCGGCCAGTTGGTCGCCGTTGGCGACGACACCCTGACCACCACCCGCCGCTACTGGCTGAACCACCGCGTAACCGCGCCGCTCTTGCCCAATGCCCTGCTCCTGCACCGTGCCCTTGTGGGATCCGACACCATCTGAGGCGCGCCGCGACTCTCGCCAATCGACCCCGCGTCCAATCCGCCGCTTGAGCCTGCCCGCCCCGACCCCTATGTCTTGGCCAGCCACGCATTTCAGGAGATCCGCATGTTCCAGCTCCCCAAACCCGCCTTCGACGTCAACGCCGCCTCCGGCTCCGACAACCTGGGCGACCTGCCGGAGTGGAACCTCGACGACCTCTACACCGGGCAGGACGCGCCCGAACTCAAGCGTGATCTCGACTGGCTGGAACAGGCCTGCGCCGACTTCGCTGCCGATTACGAAGGCAAGCTGGCCGATCTCGACGCTGCAGGCCTCCTCGAATGCATCCAACGCAACGAAAAGATCTCTTCCATCGCCGGTCGCATCATGTCCTTCGCCGGCCTGCGCTATTACCAGCAGACCACCGATGGCGAGCGGGCCAAGTTCCTCTCCGACTGCCAGGAGAAGATCACCAATTACACCACGCCGCTGGTGTTCTTCACGCTCGAGCTAAACCGGCTCGACGCCGACATGCTCAAAGCGATGTATGCCGAGAACGCCGATCTCGCCCGCTACGCCCCCGTCATCCGCCGCATCCAGGCGATGAAACCCTATCAGCTTTCCGACGAGCTGGAGAAATTCCTGCACGACCTCGGCGTCGTGGGTGACGCCTGGGAACGGCTCTTCGATGAAACCATCGCGGGCCTCACGTTCGACGTCGATGGCGAGGAACTGGGCATTGAGTCCACCCTCAACTTGCTCACCGAACAGGACCGCGAAAAACGCGAATCCGCTGCGCGCGAGCTTGCCCGCACCTTCCAGGCCAACATCCGCACCTTCGCCCGTGTCCACAACACCACCGCCAAGGAGAAAGAGGTCATCGACCGCTGGCGCGGCATGCCCACCGCCCAGACCTCACGTCACCTCAGCAACGATGTCGAGGCCGAGGTAGTCGAGGCCCTGCGCAACGCCGTGGTCGACGCCTACCCCAAGCTCAGCCACCGCTACTACGAATTGAAACGCAAATGGCTCGGCCTCGACCGGATGCAGGTCTGGGACCGCAACGCCCCCCTGCCGATGGAAGCGCCGCGCAAGATCGACTGGCCGACCGCCCGCGGCATGGTCATGGACGCCTATTCCGATTTCGACCCGCGCATGGGCGACCTGGCCGAGCCCTTCTTCGACAAGGGCTGGATCGACGCCGCCGTCAAGCCCGGCAAGGCCCCCGGCGCCTTTGCCCACCCCACCGTTACGGACGTGCACCCCTACGTCATGCTGAACTACCTCGGCAAACCGCGCGACGTCATGACCCTCGCGCATGAACTCGGTCACGGCGTGCACCAGGTACTGGCCGCCGAACAGGGCGAACTTCTCTCCTCCACCCCCCTCACCCTTGCCGAAACCGCCTCGGTCTTCGGCGAGATGCTGACCTTCCGCAAACTGCTGGATGCGGCCAAGGACAACGCCGAACGCAAGGTCCTGCTCGCCGGCAAGGTCGAGGACATGATCAACACGGTTGTCCGCCAGATCGCCTTCTACGATTTCGAATGCAAACTGCACGATGCCCGCCGCGGCGGCGAGCTGACGTCCGAAGACATCGGCGCCCTCTGGATGTCCGTGCAGGGCGAATCTCTCGGCTCCGCCTTCGACTTCATGGAGGGCTACGAAACCTTCTGGGCCTATATCCCCCACTTCGTCCACTCGCCCTTCTACGTCTATGCCTACGCCTTCGGCGACGGTCTGGTGAATGCGCTCTACGCGGTCTACGAGGAAAACCCCGACGGCTTCCAGGACAAGTATTTCGACATGCTCAAAGCGGGCGGCTCGATGCACCACAAGGAGCTTCTGGCCCCCTTCGGCCTCGACGCCTCGGACCCCGCCTTCTGGGACAAGGGCCTGTCGATGATCTCCGGCTTTATCGACCAGCTGGAGGCGATGGAGGACTAGACCCTGCCCCGTCCCCGCGGCCCCCACAGCCTGCGCAACCGCCTGAAACGCGCCCTCGTGCGCATCCGGTCGCGCGTGCCCCCGGGGCTGCGGCTGGTGCTG
Source organism: Roseovarius sp. MMSF_3298 (assembly GCF_030733705.1). Lineage (NCBI taxonomy): Bacteria > Pseudomonadati > Pseudomonadota > Alphaproteobacteria > Rhodobacterales > Roseobacteraceae > Roseovarius > Roseovarius sp. MMSF_3298. The sequence continues at coordinate 84,953 of NZ_JASHIN010000011.1, read as the reverse complement.
GGCATCCTGCTCATCATCGGCGGGATCTTCGGCTTCCTGCCGGTGCTGGGCTTCTGGATGATCCCCCTCGGCGTCGCCGTGGCCGCGCTCGACGTGACCCCTCTCTGGCGCCGTCTCACCGGCCGCGCACCAAGGCGCTGAGCCCACCTCTTCTTCTGGCCAAAAATATCCCGGGGGGAGCGGTGAAACGCGGTTTCGCCGTGGGGGGCAGAGCCCCCAGCAACACCCGACTACTTGAGCTGACTGTCTTTCGAGCCGCGCCGATTGATCCCGCCCCGCGCCTGCTGCGCGCCGTCGCGCTCCTGGCTACAATCGATGCACAGCTTCACGCCCGGCAACGCCTCGCGCCGCGCCTGCGGGATCTCTTCCTCGCATTCGGCACAATGCGTCAGGCTCTCGCCCACGGGGCGTTTCGCGGCCTTCATCCGCGCCAACTCATCCTCGATCGAGGCTTCGATCTGTTCACTCACCGCGCCGTCGCGCGCCCATCCACCGGCCATGGTTAAAATCCTCCTGAACGGCAAATATAGGATGCCGCAGGCTCCGTGTCACGGCTGCGCGGTCAGCACCATGTAGTCCTCGAATGCAGCCCGGCCCAAGGATGCCTGCTCCAGCATCCCGTTCAGCACCGAAATCGCCGAAGGCGAGGTGATCGCCACCGCGTGGTCCAGCCCCTCGCCATCCGCCAGCGCGGTAAAGTCGATCACCTTGACCGGCAGGCCCGCCACCGCCTCCGGCCCGTCGATCACGCCCAGCCGCTTCTTGCGCCCGGTTATCAGGCTGGCAAGGCTCAGCGCCCGGTCCTGCTGCGTCACGAAAATCAGGAACGGCTGTGGCAACTCCCCGATCGCCTCTGCCTGCCTGCGAAAGATATCCGGGTCGATATCCGGCGACATCAGCACCACGCCGCTGATCCGGTCCAGCAGACGCCGGTCCCCCTTCAGCGCCGCCTGCCGCATCACCTCCATCACAAGATGCGCGCCCATGGAATGCGCCAGCAATGTCACTCGGTCCCCCGGCCCGCTGGTCAGCCGGGCCAGCAGGTCTTCCAGGTCGTCCCGGGCATAAAGCACGCTGTCGCGGTCATAGACATACCCCCGCGGGTCCCCGGCCGAGGCCCAGGCGAACAGCACCGACGGCTCGGCCACCTCGAAATCCTCGCGCATCTGCGCCAGCCGGTACAGACCATCGGAAAGCGTCACGTTGTAGCCATGCACGAAAACCTGGGTTTCCCGCCCCGGGCGCGCTGCCTTCACATCCCCGACAAAGGCCGCGCCGGACGGGTAGACATCCGTCGCCGCCACCACGAAATCCGTCGCAGCATCCGGCGGTCCCTCGGGCCATTCCACATGGCCCGGCCGATGCGTCGGCGGGATCGAGATATCGGCCCGGAAATAGCGCATCTGGCCCGTGCGTTTCGCGCCAAAGGTCCACCCGGTATGGTCCAGCGCCTTTTGCGTGGCCACATAGAGCGTCTGGAGATGCGCCTCGGGCACCGTCGGTGCGTATTCCGCGGCAGGGCGCGGCGCACAGGCGGCCAGCACGGTCACACAAAGTATCGACAGCGTACGCAACGGACGTCCCCTTTCGTTTCCGACTCACCGGAAACAATAAGGCCCCCTCCGCCATGCGGAAGGGGCCAATTTTCGTGACCGTACCGATGTGTCGCAAAATCAGGCCGTGGCCATCATCCCTTTCTCGGCGGCAAGGCTGCGCATGCGCTTCTGCAGTTTCTCGAACGCCCGCACCTCGATCTGGCGGATCCGCTCGCGGCTGACATCGTACTGCCCGCTCAGATCCTCCAGCGTCACGGCCTTCTCGTTCAGCCGCCGTTGCGTCAGGATATCCTTCTCGCGGTCGTTCAGCACGTCCATCGCCTCTGCCAGCAGTTCGCGCCGCGCCTCCAGTTCGTCGCGCTTCTCGTAGTCACCGGCCTGGTCGGCATCCTCGTCCTCCAGCCAGTCCTGCCACTGCATCGTGCCTTCGCCCTCGGTACCGACCGTGGCGTTCAGCGACGCGTCGCCCCCGGACATCCGGCGGTTCATGCTGATCACCTCGTCCTCGGTCACACCCAGGTCGGTCGCGATCTGCTTCACCTTGTCGGGATGCAGGTCTCCGTCCTCCAGCGCACCGATCCGGGCCTTGGCCTTGCGCAGGTTGAAGAACAGCTTCTTCTGCCCGCTTGTCGTGCCCAGCTTGACCATCGACCAGCTGCGCAGGATGTACTCCTGGATGCTGGCCCGGATCCACCACATCGCATATGTGGCCAGGCGAAAGCCTTTCTCGGGGTCAAAGCGCTTGACCGCCTGCATCAGGCCCACATTCGCCTCCGAGATCACCTCGGCTTGCGGCAGGCCGTAGCCACGATAGCCCATGGCGATCTTCGCCGCCAGGCGCAGGTGGCTGGTGACCATCTGGTGCGCGGCATCGGTGTCCTGTTCCTCGACCCAGCGCTTGGCCAGCATGTATTCCTCTTCCGGCTCCAAAAGCGGAAATTTCCGGATTTCCTGCAAATACCGGTTCAGCCCGGCTTCGGGCGATGGCGCAGGAAGATTTGCATAATTGCTCAACCCTGTGACCCTCCAATGTTTATCGTCTTAACATCCATATGGGCAGCCATCAGCCCGGATTCAAGACAGGTGAACCGAATGGTTTAATTATTTATGAATCAAACCGGCCCGGTTTTCCAGTGATGTGACGTTTGCTCACGCACACGTGCTGTGCTGTCATATTAACGTCAGGCCGGCGCGCCCAGTTCCTGCAGCAGGTTGGCCATGTCCTCCTGCAGCGCCGCCTCAAAGCGCAGCATCTCCCCCGTACCCGGATGCTCGAACCCCAGCAGCGCCGCATGCAACGCCTGTCGCGGGAACACCTGCGTGGCCGCCAGCGCCTCGGGCGACAGCGCCCGCGCGTTCAGCTTGCGCCGGCCACCATAAACCGGGTCGCCGATCAGACCATGCCCCGCATGCGCCATATGCACCCGGATCTGGTGCGTACGCCCCGTCTCCAGCCAGCACTCGATCAGCGCCACCTGCGGCGGAGCGCCGAACGGGGTGACAACGCGCGCCCGCGTCACCGCGTGCCGCCCGCCCTCGAACAACACCGCCTGCCGTTGCCGGTCGGTCTTGTGCCGCGCCAGCTGCGTCGTCAGTTTCAGGATGTTGCCCGACTCGAAACTGGCCCCGCGCACGCCGCGCAGCCGCGGATCGGCGGCATCCGGCACCCCGTGGACCACCGCCAGGTACTTGCGCTCCACGCTATGCGCCTCGAATTGCGCGGCCAGACCGTGATGCGCCCGATCGGACTTCGCCACCACCAGCAGGCCGCTCGTGTCCTTGTCGATCCGGTGCACGATGCCGGGCCGTTTCTCGCCCCCCACGCCCGACAGCGTGCCGCCGAAATGGTGCAACAGGGCGTTCACCAGCGTTCCGTCCGGGCTGCCCGGCGCCGGATGCACCACCATCCCCGCAGGTTTGTTGATCACGATCAAATCGTCATCCTCGAACACCACGTCCAGCGCGATCTCCTGCGCCACCACGTCCACCTCAACCGCGACGGGCACGCTGATCTCGACAATGTCCCCCTCGGCCACCTTCGCCTTGGGGTCCGCCACAACCGCACCGCCCACCCGCACCGCGCCCTCGGCGATCAGCCTTGCCAGCCGCGTACGCGACAGCGACGCTGCCTCTGGCACATCGCGCGCCAACGCCTTATCAAGGCGCGGCGGCGGATCGGCCCCGATCCGCACGGTGACACTGGTTTGCAAGGGGGCTGCGCCCATGAACGACACTCCTCAGCCGCCGTCGCTGGACCCCAAAATGGTGCGCTACCTGCGCACCCTCGTGACCGTCCTGACGGGCGTGATGATTCTCGGGTTTCTAGTGATCGTCGCGCTCTTTGTCACCAAGTTCTCCAGCGCCTCCGACCCGGCCCTGCCCAAGGTGATCACTCTGCCCGACGGCACGACGCCCACCGCCTTCACCCGCGCCAATGGCTGGTACGCCGTTGTGACCGAAGCCGACACGATCCTGATTTTCGACGAGACCACGGGCGAGTTGCGCCAGACCATCGAGGTCACGACGGACTAGCCGCGCGGGTATTACCAGTCCGAAAAAGGGAGATGGTACCACCTCCCCGGCTCGAACGGGGGACCTCCTGATCCACAATCAGGCGCTCTAACCAACTGAGCTAAGGCGGCACGCGGCACGGATTTAACTTTCCCGGCCCGCGATTGCAAGCCTCTTCGACACGATCTCGCCCATTCCAACCCGCTTGCCTTCGCGCGGCCAAGGCGCTAGGCCATCGCGAATATTCAAGCGTTTCCGGGAAACACTGAATCGCATTTCGCTGTCTCTGCGAACGCAAAATAGCGATGCATTTTTCAGACTGACCCGGAATCGCTATAGGAGGCCGCCATGGGCATCAACGACGAACGCGACATCGAGGCGAATCTTCAAATCGGCCCCACCGACCAGGGCATGGTCCGCCTGTTCATCATGGCAGGCCCCACCGAAATCCCGATGGATTTCGAGCCCGACGAGGCCCGCGAAATCGCCGAGGAAATCCTCGCCGCCGCCAAGGCCGCCGAAGCGAAACGCTAGCCGCGCGCACCCAAAAATTGCGAAAATTTTGGAATAGAAAATACGCATTTTCTATTCCGTTTTCTTTGCAAGAAAACGGCCCCTTCAAAGCCCCGGATCGCGCGCGCCCTGCAACCGCAGCGCCGCCTGCCGCGCGAAGCGTCGCGTCAGCGCCGTGCGCCGCGCGCCGGCCAGCTTGTGCTCCGGCGCCATCCGGATGATCTGCGCGTCATAGGCATCCGCGATGATCAGTCCCGTGCCCTCGGGCAACAGACCGGTCGGAAACGCCTCGTCCACCGCCCAGAAATACCGGTCGCACCATTCAAGATAGCCATCCCACTTGAGATCCGACGTGAAATCCGCACGGCTCGACTTGCACTCCACCACCCAGATCTCGCCCTTGGGTCCAAGCGCCATCACGTCCACGCGCTTGCCCCGCTCGGGCGAAAATTCCTCCACCGTTGCGAAATCGTAGCCCAGCAGATGCCGACACACGCCCCGCGCCAAAAGCTGGCCGGGCTGCATCGCAATTATCTCGCTGACATGGTCCTGCATGACGCCAATTTATGAACAATACGTGAACATTGACAACCCCCTGCACGGGAATTGCTTATCACGCAGGCTTGTCTTGTGTGATTGATTAACCATTTCATAGTGATGTCCCCGGGGTCTGGCACGTTCGCGCCCCTCTTTCGCTGCAAAAAGGTGCGCCATGCCCGATCCGAAAACAGACTCCTCCCGCACCCGCGGCGCCCGCTATGCCCGCGATCTCGAAGGCCATATCGACTGGCTGGAAACCTTCTCGGGCACCGCCCTCGGCGTTTTGGCCGTGGCTTCGGGCATCTACACCTATCTCGGCGTCTCCTCCCTGCTGGACGACACCGGCGCCATGTCCACCTTCGCGGCGCTGGCCTATTCCGTCGCCGTTTCGGTCGGCATCTTCGTCTTCTGGTCCTACCTTCTCCGCCTCTTCCCTGCCGTCACCTCCGCCCGCGCCCGCGTCGGGCTCCTGGGCGCGATGGGCCTCGGTTCGGTCGCCATCATCGCCATGTCCAGCTGGCTCAACGCCGCCGCGCTGGCGGGCTCGGCTGCCGTCGAACAGCACCTGGCAGAGACCGTGCAGGACTACCAGCAAAGCCTGGAACGCGCCCACGAGATTGCCCTCACCGGACAGGCCCTGGGCCGCGACGTCGCCCGCGTCCGCCAATCCTTCGAGGATCTCAGCGAACAGGAAGCCACCGGCAACCTCTCGGGTCTCGCCGGCCGTGGCGCCGTCTTTCGCGTGCTGCGCCAGAAATCCGCCGAACTGGCCGCGCTCGAGGAACAGATCGCCGAACAGACACCGCTCGTCGACACCGCCTTCGCCGAGGGCAATACCATTCTCAGCCGCATGCGCGCTCTGACGGTCGAGCCCGGGCCCGTCGAGGCCCGCTCGGTCGAGTTTTCCGAGGCCGCCGTGCGCCTGCAGGGCCTCATCACCCAGATGCGCCAGCTTACCGTCGCGCCACTGGTGGAGCGCGCCGCACAGGATCTCTCGGCCTCCGTCGTTCTGCCAGAGCTCGACAGCCGCACTGAGGCCGGGCGCGGCGACCAGGCCGCCACCATCACCTCCGTTCTCGAAGTCCTCGGCCAGCGCGCCGCCACCCTGGAAAACGCCGCCCAGGAGGTGGCCGCACTCGAACCCGCGGCAGAGGTCACATACACGCCCATATCGTCGGCCGACGCGGTCATCCTCTATGCCCGCAACTTCGTGCCTTCCTGGGCCGGGGCCATCGCCATCGACCTTCTGCCCGCCGTCCTGGTGCTGATCCTGTCGATCACCCACGGCATGATCCGTTCGATGCGCGACGGCACCGATATCGAGGACTCCATGACCGTGGCCGAACTGCGCGCTGCCATCGCCGTGGCGCATGAAATCGAGGACACGCCCGCCCCGCGCAAACCCGGCGAGGATGACACGCGCGAGGACCGCAACAAGGTCAAGCGCATCACCGGAACCACGCCATGAGCGACGACGACACCGGGAACGGCCCGACCGAAAAGCCCAAATCCAAACACGGCCCGCCCGTGGCCCGCATCCTCACCGGCGCGCTGATCTTTCAGATCGGCATCGGCGCCATGCTGGTGCTGGGCGATGTCAGCGCGTCGGGTTTCCGGCTGCCGGGCATGGCTCCCGACGCCCCCCGGCTGACCGAACCCGTGCGCCCCGGTGACCAGCGCCGCCTCTTCCGCCCCGACCGTGACCGCCCCGCCACGCGCCCCGCGCGCGACCCGGGCGAGTTGCCCGAACGGCTTGTGCTCACACAGGAAGACGGCACCACCTACCGCCTCGAAGGCGGCATCGCGCCCGGCGACGCGGACCGCATCATGAAGCGGCTGGAGGAAAGCACACCCACGCCCGAAGCCCTGATCCTGCAATCCCCCGGCGGCACCGTGACCGAGGCGCTGGCCCTCGGGCGCCATTTCCGCGAAACCGGCCTCACGACACAAATGCTCTCCGGCGAATACTGCTTCTCCGCCTGCCCCTACATGCTGGCCGGTGGGGCCACCCGCGATATCGACGACGCGGCGCAGGTCGGCGTCCACCAGCACTATTTCGGCGAAAGCACAATCCTGCCCGCCTCCTTCGCCGTCGAGGATATCCAGGCCGGCCAGGGCGAGGTCATGCTCTATCTCGACGAGATGGGAATTGATCCGATGGTCATGACCCACGCGCTCGCCACCCCGCCCGACGAGATCTACGTGCTCCTGCCCGAGCAGCTGCGCGACTACGGATTTATTTCGGATGCTTCGGAATAGCCCCTTGCCGCACCGCCCCCGACGTCTTACCTCAGTCTGGTGACGGGTGCTGCCCTTCTCGTGAACGGTTGCATTCCGGTGGCCTTAAGCAATTCCGAGGGAGCTGGCTCTGTCCGGGCCCTGGTCCGGTTACCCGGCGCCCACCTGTATATACAGGTCCTCGGGAATGAGATAACCAAACGGTTGCGTGCGGGCCCGTCACACCTTTTGCCGCCACGTAGGTTGGGTGAAAACCCACGCGCCGCAACGTCTATGCGGCACCCGACGCAACCCGCCGTGCGCCTCTCAGCCTTTCAAACCGGATACGCTTTCTAGCGCTTGCTCCAGAACGGACGCTCGCCCTGGTCCGCGCGCACAGGGATGGTCGCATGATCCTGCCGCATGACATGCTGGCGCAACCCGCCACCGGGGCCGTCATCATCGTCGTCGTCCTTCATCCGCATCACCGCGATGCCGAACTGTACGCCCGCAAAGACAATGCCGTTCGACACCCACAGCAGCAGAACCGCAAGCCAACCCTTGTCGGAATGGCTGACCAGATGCCAAAGGTTCGCGATATCGAACCACAGCAACATCCCCACGAACACCGCCGCGAGGCCGAAGCCGATGGCGACGTTCACGATATACATGCGGATGAGCTTGGGCATTGGACGACTCCTTTGCGCTTCACCTGTAATATTAGCACATTGGCCCCCATCCTCAAGGGAAAGCCCCGGCATCACCGGTTGATCGTTGCCATTCCGCCGCGACATCTCGTCCGTCACATCCGCCCGAACGCGTCAGCCGGACACCATAACCCGACATCCCCTCTGGCCTTCCGCACACCCCTGCGCTATCTGGCGGGCCTGTAACCCCAGAGGCGCCAGATGTCCGAAACCCAAGCCTTCGAAAAACCCGGGCCCGTCGAGGCCGAACTGCGCTCCGCGATCTCCCCCACCAAAGAGATTATCGCCGAGGCGCGTGCCGGCCGCATGTTCATCCTCGTCGACCACGAGGACCGCGAGAACGAAGGCGACCTGGTGATCCCCGCCGAATTCGCCACGTCCGAAGTCATCAACTTCATGGCCACCCACGGCAAGGGTCTCATCTGCCTGCCCATGACCTCCGAGCGCATCGACCGCCTTGGCCTGCCGATGATGGCCGTGAACAACTCGTCGCGGCACGAAACCGCCTTCACCGTCAGCATCGAGGCGCGCGAGGGCGTCAGCACCGGCATCTCGGCGGCCGACCGCGCGCTGACCATCTCGACCGCGATCAACGAGCAGAACACCCAGGCCCATATCGCCACACCGGGCCATGTCTTTCCCCTGCGCGCCCGCAACGGCGGCGTGCTCGTGCGCGCCGGCCATACCGAGGCCGCCGTCGACATTTCCCGGCTCGCCGGCCTCAACCCCTCCGGCGTGATCTGCGAGATCATGAAGGACGACGGCACCATGGCCCGCCTGCCCGACCTCGTGGAGTTCGCCAAGACGCACGGCATGAAGATCGGCACCATTTCCGACCTCATCGCCTATCGCCACAAGCACGACAACCTCGTGCGCGAGGTCCGGCGCGAGACCGTCAACTCGTCCCATGGCGGCGAATGGGACATGCGCATCTTTGCCGACCAGATCACCGATACCGAGCATGTTGTTCTGTCCAAGGGCGACATCACGGACGGCAAGCCCGTGCTGGCCCGCACCCACGCGCTCAACGCGCTCGAGGACGTGCTGGGCATCGGCCTTGACGCCAAATCCGAAGGTCCCACCGGCAAGCTGCCCCGCGCCATGAACATCATTGCCCGCGAAGGCCGCGGTGCCGTCTTCCTCTTCCGCCAGCCCCGGCCCAGCCTCGCCTCGGAAATGGAAGAGGACGACACGCCGCGCACCATCAAGCAGACCGGTCTCGGTGCTCAGATCATGTCCACCATGGGCCTGCACGAACTGATCCTCGTGACCGACAGCCCGAAGACGCGCTACCTCGGGCTCGACGCCTACGGCATCAGCATCGTCGGCACGCACCCCCTCAGCGAAGGATAACGCCATGGCCGGAACCGAATACACCCTGCCCCGCGCCACGTTCGACAAGCCGGTAAAACTGCTGATCGTCGTGGCCCCCTTCTACCGTGACATCGCCGACATGATGATCGCAGGCGCCCGCGCCGAGATCGAAGCCTCGGGCGCAACTTTCGACCTCATCGAGGTCCCCGGCGCCCTGGAAATCCCTACCTCCATCGGCATCGCCGAGCGCCTGTCGAACTTCGACGGCTACGTGGCGCTTGGCTGCGTCATCCGCGGCGCCACCACCCACTACGAGACGGTCTGCAACGATTCCAGCCGCGGCATCACCCTGCTTGGCCTGCAGGGTCTTTGCATCGGCAACGGCATCCTTACGGTCGAAAACCGCGATCAGGCCGTGGAACGCGCCGATCCCGAGCAGATGAACAAGGGCGCAGGCGCCGCCGCCGCCGCCCTGCACCTTATCGCCCTCACCCGCAAGTGGGGCACCCGCAAGGGCGTCGGCTTCATGCCCGACGCCGAGGAATACAAGCTCGCAGGCGAGCTCAAGGACAACCCCACCGCATGACCGAACTATCCGGCAACCAGAAACGCAAGATGCGCTCCGCCGCGCGGCTCTACGCCGTGCAGGCGCTCTTTCAGATGGAGCATTCCAGCCAGTCCTACGAGACGATCATCCGCGAATTCCTCGATTTCCGCTTTGGACAGGAATTCGAGGAAGGCATCGAAATGGCCGACGGCGATATCGACCTCTTCCGCAAGCTGGTCGAGCAAGCCGTGAACTGGCAATCCAAGATCGACCAGATGACCGACCGCGCATTGGTGGCCAAGTGGCCCATCGCGCGCATCGACCCCACCCTGCGGGCGGTGTTCCGCGCCGCGGGGGCGGAATTCCTCGAAGGCGAAGCGCCGGTCAAGGTCGTCATCAACGAATTCGTCGATGTCGCCCGCAGCTTCTATCCCGAGGGCAAGGAAGGCAGCTTCGTCAACGCGGTGCTCGACCACATGGCACGCGAGGCCAAACCCGAAGCGTTCTGACCGGGCCGAGGCCACTCCCTGCGCCGTCCCCGACTTGATCCGGGACATCAAACGCCGACGTAGGGTGGGGTTTCACCCCACCTCGGCGCGCACCTCAATTGTCCTTGTCGTCGTCCTCACCCTGCTCGGCCGACCACGCGCCCGCCGCCTCGACCACGAAGGCCGACGAGGCCGGCAGCACGCCCAGGTAACTCTCGGTCTCCTCCACCGGCGTCGCCGCCCGCTTCGTCATCCGGTATGCGGCATAGACCGCAATCGCCGCGAACGCCGCCGCCAGCACCAGCCAGAACGCGGACGGCCCCGCCACGTCCATCACCCAGCCCGCCGCCAACGGGCCAAGGATGGCCCCGATCCCGAAGGTCAGAACCAGCCCGCCCGAGGCCGCCGCCATGTCCTCGACCGGCAGGAAATCGTTCGTATAGGCCAGCAGCAGCGAATACAGCGGCGTCGTCACGCCCCCGGTCAGGAACGCCGCCGCCATCAACGGCCAGTACGTGCCGCCCATGGCCCACCCCAGCAGGCAGAACGCGGCCCCCAGTGCCGCCGCGCCGAAGATCACCTTGCGCCGGTCGATTCGGTCCGACAGCCAGCCGATAGGGTATTGCAGCACCAGCGCGCCGCCGAACAGCATCGCGATGAACAGCGCGATCTCGCCCTTGCCCATCCCGATCTGCGCGCCATAGACCGCGCCCATCCCCGATTGCGTGGCATACAGACTGCCCAGCAGGAAAATCCCCACCGTGCCCAGTGGCGAACCCGTGAACAACTCGCGCAACGGCATCGCGCGGATCACCTCCGCCGCCGGTACCGGCGTGACGGATAGAAGGATCGGCGCAAAGGACACCGACACCAGGATCGACGCCCCGATGAACAGCGACGCCCCCGCCGTCTCGCCCAGGTTCAGCAGGCCCTGCGCCCCGATGATGCCCAGCGTCTGCGCGATCATGTAGGCCGACAGGATCTTGCCGCGCGTCTCGTTCGTGGCCGCGTTGTTCAGCCAGCTTTCCGCGGTGACATAGATCCCCGACATGGCGAACCCGATCAATACGCGCAAGAGCGTCCACGCCCACGGCTCGGCCAGCAGCGGGAAGGCAATCAGTCCGGCCGACATGAAGCTGCCCAGTGCCGCGAACACCCGCACATGCCCGACCCGACGGATCAGGCGCGGCGCATACCGCGCCCCCAGCAGGAAGCCCACGAAATAGCCGGATGTCACGACCGCCAGCTCGCCCGAGGAAAACCCCTCGATATCCCCGCGCAGACCGATCAGCGTAAAATGCATACCGTTGCCCAGCATGATCAGCACGATCCCGATCAGCAGCGCCCAGATCCCCGCAAAAGCCTGAAACATCACGTGCCCCTTTCGATTCGGCAGCCCCTGTGCCCCTTCGCCACTCCTGTCAGCTTCGCCGACCTCCGTCGTCCCACCGACGCCGCTTTGGCTTCGCCCCGCGACACCGCGTCGGGTTGGCAAGACCCACGGCGCTAGTCCAACTTCTCGCGCACCCGCTTGATCATCCACCACACCGCCGCCACCACCGGCAGCGCCACGATCGCCGTCAGCATCTCCTTCGACAGCCCCGTCGGCTCGGTCAGCGGGTAGAGCACGTACCCCGCCAGCGACACCGCGTAGTAACTGATCGCCACCACCGACAGCCCCTCGACCGTGCGCTGCAAGCGCAACTGCATGTCTGCCCGGCGGTTCATGCTCTCCAGCAGGTCCTGGTTCTGTGCGCTGCGCTCCACGTCCACCCGCGTCCGCAGCAGTTCGCCCGCCCGCATCGCCCGGTCCGACATCGCGTCCAGCCTTTCCTTGGTAGACAGAACCGTGCGCATGGCCGGATCATAGCGCCGCATCATGAACTCGCCAAAGGTCTGCCGACCGTTGAACCGCTCCTCGCGCAGCACGGTGATGCGCTGCTTCACGATCTGCTCATAGGCCGAGGTCGCGCCAAAGCGATAGGACGACCGCGCCACCATCCCCTCCAGCTTGGCCGAGATCTCCAGCAGGTCGTCCAGCGTGTCCTCCGCGGCCACCGACCCGCCCGGCATGTTGCTGATCAGATGCGTCAGCCGCTCTTCCAGCGCGCCCATGTCGGGCCGCATCTCGCCCACCCGGGCAAAGCCCAGCATCGACATGGTCTTGTAGGTCTCAATCTCGAACAAACGCTGCACCACGCGCCCCATCCGCCGCGTGCCGATATCGGCCGAGGCATTGACCATGAACCGCAGATGTCCCGCCGGGTCGATCCGGAAATCCCCCGCGATGATCGCACTGTCATCCAAGACCCGCGCCACGGCCACGCTGTCGGCCACGAACCAGTCGTGGATGTTTTGGCGCACCGTGTCTTCGTCCTTCTGCGTCTCGATCCGTACCATGGCCGAGGTCATCCGGTGCCCCGGCGCCTCGCTCAACCAGTCGGCGGGAAACACCTCGAAATCCGCCGGATCGAAGGGCCTGTCGCTGACCCCGTCGCGGAACGCGGTATAGGTGACGAACTCGGTATGCCGCTCCCACTTCAGATGGTGCTTGCCGATATCGCCCGAATAATGCGAGGCACCCGGCTTTGGATGCGCCGCGCCATAGCGGTCCAGCAGCGCCGTCAGATGCGCCAGGTCATCGCCCCTGTCCCGCGCCGCCGCCCCCTCGACCCGCTTGATCGCCAGGAACACGCCGGTCGCCGGCGCGCTCAGATTGGGAAACGGCCGCGCGTGCAGTTCGTTGGACAGCTCGAATCGCAGCGGATGATCTTCAATTGGCGGCATGGCTCTCGCGTCCTGTCGTTTCCGGGGACATTAGCGATACGGCCCAGGGATGAAAATAGTTTTAAATGCGCTTTCAATGACTTAGCGGAATGCAACGGTATACTGGCGCAAATTTAGCCATCTGCAATGGCACCTGCATCATCATCCATCCCGACGCGGGAAATCAAGCGACCCTCGTAGGGTGGGTGAAAACCCACGCGCCTCAAACCCACCGCGACAATACTTCCCTCGTCCCGGACCTGATCCGGGACCTCTGCCTCGGGCCCAACGAAAAAGGCCCGCCAACCGGCGGGCCCTCTCCAATTCCAAACGAGCGGAGATTACCCGATCTTCGACAACAACGCCGTCACGCTGTCCTTGGCGTCGCCATAGAACATCCGCGTGTTGTCCTTGAAGAACAGCGGGTTCTCGATGCCGGAATACCCCGTGCCCTGACCGCGCTTGGACACGAACACGTTCTTGGCCTTCCAGACCTCCAGCACCGGCATCCCGGCGATGGGGCTGTTGGGGTCATCCTGCGCGGCAGGGTTCACGATGTCGTTCGAGCCGATCACGATCACCACGTCGGTGTCGGGGAAATCGTCGTTGATCTCCTCCATCTCCAGCACGATGTCATATGGCACCTTCGCCTCGGCCAGAAGCACGTTCATATGCCCCGGCAGACGCCCCGCGACGGGGTGAATGGCGAACCGCACTTCCTTGCCCTGCGCCCGCAGCTTGTTGGTCAACTCGCTGACCGCCTGCTGCGCCTGCGCCACCGCCATGCCATAGCCCGGCACGATGATCACGCTGTCGGCCTCGTTCAGCGCGTTGGCCACGCCGTCGGCATCGATCGGCACCTGTTCGCCCTCGACTTCCGCCGCCGGACCACCCGCGCCGCCGAAACCGCCCAGGATCACGCTGACAAAGGACCGGTTCATGGCCTTGCACATGATGTAGCTCAGGATCGCACCCGAGGAGCCCACAAGCGCGCCCACGACGATCAAGAGGTCATTGCCAAGGCTGAAGCCGATAGCCGCCGCCGCCCAGCCGGAATAGCTGTTCAGCATCGAGACCACCACGGGCATGTCCGCGCCGCCGATCCCCATGATCAGGTGATAGCCGATAAACAGCGCCAGCAGCGTCAGCACAACAAGCGTCCAGCTGCCCGACCCGCTCAGGTACATGATCGCCAGCACCAGCGACAGCGCCGCGGCGGCCGCGTTCAGGATATGCCCGCCCGGCAGCTTCGTGGCCGCCGAGTCAACCTTGCCGGCCAGCTTGCCATAGGCAATCACCGACCCGGTGAAAGTCACCGCACCGATCCAGATGCCCAGCACCAGTTCGACCTTCAGGATCGACACTTCCACCGCCGTCTTCTTGGCGACGATCGCGGCGAACCCGGTGAACTGCTTGGCAAAGGCCACGCCTTCCGCCGTCACTTCCTCGGGCCGCGGGAAGGGCAGGCCCGCATCGGCAAACTGCGCCGCCACGCGCCCCAGCTCGATATCGGCGTTGAAGCCCACGAAGACCGCGGCCAAGCCGACGAGAGAGTGCATGATTGCCACCAATTCGGGCATCTGCGTCATCTGCACCTTGGTGGCCAGCTGATAGCCCACCACGGCACCGCCCGCGATCATGATCAGCGACACCAGCCACAGCCCCGCGCCGGGGCCGATCAGCGTCGCCAGAACGGCAATCGCCATACCGGCAATGCCGTACCACACCGCGCGTTTCGCGCTTTCCTGCCCGGACAGACCGCCCAGGCTGAGGATGAAGAGAACTGCCGCGACCGCATAGGCCGCAATGGTAAATCCGAAATCCATCGTCCCTTACCCCCTTACGATTTCTGGAACATGGCGAGCATGCGCCGTGTCACCAGGAAGCCGCCGAAAATGTTGATTGCCGCCATGAAGATGCCGAGCCCGGCCAGCAGCGTGATGAGGTAGGAGGTCGAGCCGATCTGCATCAGCGCGCCCAGGATGATGATCGACGAAATCGCGTTCGTCACGGCCATCAGCGGCGTGTGCAGGCTGTGCGCCACGCCCCAGATCACCTGGAACCCGATAAAGACCGACAGCACGAAGACGATAAAGTGCTGCATGAAGCTCGCCGGCGCCACGGTGCCGACCAGCAGCACCAGGAACGCGCCGACACCCAGCAGGCCCACCTGGTTCATCGTCTGTTTCTTGAAGGCCGCCACCTCCTGCGCCTTCTTCTCTTCCGGCGTCAGTTCCTTTGGCTTTTCCTTCTTCGGGGCCGCCGCGATGGCGGACACCTTGGGCGGTGGCGGCGGATAGGTGATCTCGCCGCCATGCGTCACAGTGGCGCCCCGGATCACGTCGTCTTCCATGTCGTGCACGACCTTGCCGTCCTTCTCGGGCGTCAGGTCGGTCATCATGTGACGGATGTTGGTGGCGTAAAGCGTCGAGGACTGTGTCGCCATCCGGCTGGGGAAGTCGGTGTAACCGACGATGGTCACGCCGTTGTCGGTGACGATCTTCTCGTCCTTCTGGGTCAGCTCGCAGTTGCCGCCGCGCTCGGCGGCCAAATCCACGATGACCGAACCGTTCTTCATCATCTCGACCATGTCCTTGGTCCACAGAACCGGCGCGGGCCGGTTGGGGATCAGGGCCGTGGTGATGACGATGTCCATGTCGGGCGCCATCTCGCGGAATTTTTCCAGCTGCTTTTCCTGGAACTCGGGGCTGGACGGCGCGGCATAACCGCCGGTTTCCGATCCGTCCTTTTGATCTTCCTCGAAATCGAGGAACACGAATTCCGCCCCCATCGATTCGATCTGCTCGGCCACTTCGGGCCGCACGTCGAACGCATAGGTGATCGCGCCCAGGCTGGTCGAGGTGCCGATCGCGGCAAGCCCCGCCACACCGGCACCGACCACCAGCACCTTGGCCGGCGGCACCTTGCCCGCGGCGGTTACCTGGCCGGTGAAGAAGCGGCCGAAATTGTTGCCGGCCTCGATCACCGCGCGATAGCCGGCGATATTGGCCATGGACGACAGCGCATCCATCTTCTGCGCACGGGAAATCCGCGGCACTGATTCCATCGCGATGACGGTCGCGCCCTTCTCGGCGGCGATCTTCATCTGCTCTTCGTTCCCGCCCGGGTTGAAGAAGGAAATAAGGGTCTGGCCCTTGGTCAGGCGCTTGACCTCGGTATCCGTGGGAACGCGCACCTTGGCGATGATGTCACAGGCTTTCCACAAGGCTGCGGGCGACTTGATGATCTCGACACCGGCCTCCTTGTAATCCGCATCCGTGAAACCCGCGCGCTCTCCCGCTCCGGTCTCGATGGCGCATTCATGGCCCAGTTTCTGAAGTTGCAGGGCCGAGTCCGGCGTCATCGCAACGCGCGCCTCACCCTCCATCACCTCTTTTGGTGTTCCGATCTTCAACTTTCACTCCCCCCGTTTTCTGACGGTCACATGTGGCGGCCTCTCGGCCTGTCGTTTTCTGAACCCTAATGGTCGGGCACGGCTTATCACACAATTTTTACCCGCTTGAAATGTAGCGATTGTCGCATCCTGTCAAATCACCATCGTGTCTTTTCACAGTATCGCGCAAAATTCATTCGAAACTTTCGTCGCAGCCAGCCGCGCCGGTCCCCGCCGAGAGCGAACCCCGCCAGACCGACCACCGCCGGCCCGGATACACCCCGTGCGCCGGTCGCCTTCTCGCAAGGTACATAGATCCATCCCAGCATCATAGCCACACAGCTGCCTCTTCGGAATCGCCCGACATCTGGTATAGAGTATACCAGTTTGCCTTGCCAGTCCTTCCAACGCGGCTCTTGGCAAGCCGCGCGCCCTGCGGCACAGTTGCGCTCATGACGCTTACAGGAAAACACGCTCTTGTCACCGGCGGCGGCACCGGCATTGGCCTCGCCATCGCCTGCGCCCTCCAAAGCAGCGGCGCAGACGTCACCATCACCGGCCGCCGCCCCGAGGTTCTAGAAGAGGCCGCCAGTTCCCACGGCCTGCACGCCCAGGTCATGGACGTGCGCGACGAGGCCAGCGTGGTCGAAGGCATTGCCGCCTCCGTTGCCGAACGCGGGCCCATCCAGGTCTGCGTGCCCAATGCCGGCATCGCCGAAGGCCGCAGCCTGTCGAAAACCGACACCGATTTCTGGCACCGCACAATGTCCACGAATCTCGACGGCGCGTTCTGGACCATCCGCAGCGCCATGGCCTCGATGAAAGGCACCGACTGGGGCCGCGTTGTGGCGATCTCTTCCATCGCGGGCCTCAGGGGGCTCAAGGGCGCCGCCGCCTACTCCGCCTCCAAACACGGCCTGATCGGCCTCGTCCGCGCCCTCAGCGAGGACTACTTGGGCAGTCCCTTCACCTTCAACGCGGTTTGCCCCGGCTATGTCGACACCGACATCGTCACCCGCAACGTCGACGCCATCAGCGCCCGCGCCGGGGTCGATGCCGACACCGCCCGCTCCATGATGGTCGACGCCAACCGCCACAAGCGCCTCATTCTGCCCGAAGAGGTCGCCGCCGCCGTCACCTGGCTCTGCGGCCCGGGCTCCGAAAGCGTGAACGGCCAGACCATCGAGATCGCCGGCGGCCAGGTCTGATGCTACCCCGCGACGCGTTCATGACCTTCTGCGCGTCGCTGCCGGCCACCGCCCATGTCGTGCAATGGGGCAACGCCGACGTCTGGAAGGTCGGCGGCAAGGTCTTTGCCATCGCCGGGTGGAACGACGGCCGCGACGCCTACACGTTCAAGGCCACCGACATCGCCTTTGAGGTCCTGCAGGATCAGCCGGGTATCTGCCCGGCCCCCTACCTTGCCTCGCGCGGGATGAAGTGGCTGCAAGTCCACGATGATCCCGGCCTTTCGGATGACAGCCTGAAAGAGCATCTTGCTCTGTCCTACGACCTGGTGACCGCCAAGCTGACCAGGAAAAAAAGGGCTGAACTGGGCATTTGAGCCTGAAACACCACGTCCAGAACTTGCCTTAATTCACCTAAAATTCGCCTAAAACCCCCCGCTTTCCGGCCACGGACACTCTGTATCCATTCTGGAAACAACCGGCGACAGAGCAGCAAAAGACGCGCCGGGGGTCACGCGGCACAGACCGCGGACTGACAAAGGAAGGCAGGAAGACCATGGCCACGTACGAGGTCAATTTCTACGATTACAACCCGGCCGGCAACATCCCGACCGGTACCGGCAGCACCTTCACCTGGGGCGGTCCCGGCACCGCTGCGGGCACTGCCGTCATCACCGACAACGAGACGGGGATCCAGGAATTCACGCTCGACGACGACAGCGCCGGCGGAGAAACCGCCACGGCCGATGTCACGCTGGGCAACGACACCTCCGTCAACACCACTGTCGATGCCGAACTTGTCTGGACCCTGCGCGACACCGTTACCGGCCAGACCTTCCAGGTCATCCAGTTCGACGTCGAGAACGGCGCCGCAGCCGGACTCTACACCCTGTCCGAGGTGCCGCTGGTGGCCGGCCGCAGCTACCAGGTGCAGGCTTACGACAGCAACCCCAACGCCGCCGCGGGCGATATCGCCTTCAACGCGCAAGACTATACCGACCAGATCGTCGACGGCACCGAAGGCGACGACACCATCGACGGCAGCTACACGGGCGACCCGCAGGGCGACGTGGCCGACGGCGGCGACGGCACCGGCGCGGGCCTCAACGCCGACCTCATCCATGCCGGCGCGGGCAACGACAGCGTCGTGGCAGGTCTCGCCGACGACACCGTCTATGGCGGGTCCGGCAACGACACGATCCTGGGCGGCGACGGCAACGACCTGATTTATGGCGACAGCGATCCGCGCGAGACCAGCTCGATCGGCGGCACCAACACGCCGGGCAGCACCTTCACCGTCATCAGCCTCGGCTCCGCCCCCGATGTGGACCCGACCGAGACCAATACCGCCAGCGAAAACGCCACCGCCCTTCAAGGGACCTACGGCGACGCCGGCAACCCGCTCTTCGAGCAGTTCCTCGACGCCCAGACCTTCGACAGCAACAGCGACGGCACGCTGCAGGACAACGACAACGGCCAGACACCCGAGAACATCGTCATCGGCGGCACAAGCTACCAGATCGATTCCGGCCTGGTCTACAGCGCCACCGTCACCTTCGTCGACGGGTCTTCACAGGATTTCACCGCCGTGGTCATCCAGACCACCACCGGCGACGTTTTCATGCTGCCCGAACTGAGCAACAACGCCGACAACACGATCCTGACCAGCCAGCCGATCGAGTCGATCACGCTAAACAGCGTCGACAGCGACAACGCGACCATCGGCGCGAACCGGGTGGACGCCGACTACCAGATCGGCGAGGGCGACCCCGGCGACGACAGCATCGACGGCGGCTCCGGCAACGACACGATCTATGCAGAGGGCGGCTCCGATACCGTCACAGGCGGCGACGGCAACGACCTGATCTATGGCGACGACGCGCCGGCCGCAGGGCAATGGGACTATCAGGTCTACAACCACGATTTCACGGACGCCAACGGGCAGGCCTTCGACATCGAGTCGGGAACACTTGTCGGCTCGGGTCAGTCGGATGGCTTCAATTCGGCAGCCCTCGTGCACGAGGCCCGCGGCACGACCGGCGACGCCAATGACTTCGGCGTGATCTACACCTCGCAGTTCCTGGCGTCCGAAGACGGGACCTACACGTTCTCGACAACCTCGGACGACGGCTCGACCATCCGGCTGCTGGATGAAAACGGCGACCCCCTGACCTTCACCAACCAGGGTGGCGGCACGGCCGATTTCATGGACAACGACTTCCACCAGAGCGCGACAACCCGTTCGGGCACCGTCGAACTGGAGGCGGGGCGCATATACACCATCGAGGTGCGACACTGGGAAAATGCCGGGGGCGAAGTCATCTCGGGACAGGTCACCAGTCCGAGCGGCACCACCGAGGCCCTTGCCGACAGCAGCCAGGTCATGGGACCGGCCACGGCTTCCGGCGGCGACGACAGCCTCAGCGGCGGTGCCGGCGACGACGCTATCTTCGGGGGCGGCGGAAACGACACGCTGACCGGCGGCACCGGCGCCGACAGCCTTTATGGCGGCCTCGGCGACGACGAGATGTACCTGGCCGAAGGCGACAGCGCCTTTGGCGGTGACGGCGACGACCTTTTCGTGCTGGGCGACCTGGGCGAGGCCGGGTCCAGCACCATCACCATTGTCGGCGGCGAAGGCAACGAGACGAATGGCGACACGCTGCAACTCACGCCCGATGTCACCTTCGACGACATCACCTTCACCAACACCGATGACGGCGCGGGCGGCCTTTCGGGCAATTTCTCGCTGGCCGACGGCACCACGGTAAACTTCTCGGAAATCGAGAACATCATCTGCTTCACCCCCGGCACACGCATCCTGACACCCCAAGGCGAACGCGCCATCGAGACGCTCCGGCCCGGCGACCTGGTCATCACGCGCGACAACGGCCCACAGCCGATTCGCTGGCTGGGTCAACGCACGGTCGAGGGCCGCGGCAAGTTCGCTCCCATCGCCGTCAACTCCACCATCATGCAAGGCGCCCGCCGACCGCTTCTGGTCTCACCGCAGCACCGGCTGATGTTCTCGGGCTACCGCAGCCAGCTGCTCTTTGGCGAAAGCGAAGTTCTGGTGGCGGCCAAGCACCTTGTCGACGGACAAGATGTGCGCATCGCCGAACGCAGCCTTGTCACCTATTTCCACATGATGCTCGACCAGCACGAAATCGTCTATGCCGAGGGCGCCGCAACCGAAAGCTTCCTTGCCGCAGATGTAGGCGTCGGTGCGCTCTCGGATGCCTCCCGAGAGGACATGTTCCGCGCCTTTCCGCACCTGCGGGGCGATCTCTCGGCCTATGGTGACACCGCCCGGCTGTGCCTCCGCGCGCACGAGGCGCGCCTCTTGGTTGAACCACGTGCCGCGCTTGTAATGGCGGCGTGATAAATCACTTAATTTTAAGGAAAAATCTTACTCTCGCCACATTCCATCCGAATTCAGGCCAAGCCCGGATTCTAATGTCGCTCCCAACGTCGGACATCAAACGAACCGACCACGACTAAGCGGATCGAGTAGGATTAATGGTGATCAGGGTTAACAGATGCCCCCGTCCGGGGGCCTTGCGTGAGGCATCGCGCCCGCGTGCGCGGCGCCAGCGGCGCGCACCATGACCACCTACACCGTCACCACGGCCAACTGGAACGACCCGGCCTTCTGGGCGGCGGTCTCGGAATCCGCGGGCGGCAACACACTGGATTTCTCCGCCCTGCCGGAACCCTATGCCATCGACATCGACAAGGCGACGGGCCGGATCAGCCTCACCGACGGCGCCTCGACCTTCACCGTGGGCGAGGCGGGCTATGGCGGAGCCTCCGACGCCAGCTTGGGCGGCAGCACCCTGCTGGACCATTTCGAAACACTGACTTTCGGCGACGGCGATCACACCGTCACCGGCGATGCAGACTCCGAAACCCTCACGACCGGCACCGGCAACGACACGATCACCTATGGCGACGGCGCCGATACCGTTCATGCGGGCGATGGCGACGACCTTGTCGACGATGCCCCCGGCATCAACTCGACAGGTACTGGCAGCCGCGTTCATGCCCAGGGCGGCAACGACACCGTCTTCGGCACCGGCGGGAACGACACGCTGGACGGCGGCTCCGGCAATGATCGGCTGAACGGCGAAGCCGGAGACGACCACATCTTCGGCGGCGACGGCGCCGACACCATCCTGGGCGGCACCGGCAACGACCGCATCTCGGCCGATGACTTCGTGCCCACAGGCCCCAACCTGATCGTCAACGGCTCCTTCGAAGACACCACCGGCATGACCCCCGTGGGTTTCGGCTTCCAGGGCACCGGCGGCACCGTCCCCGGCTGGACCGACGCCAATGGCAGCTCCGTCGATTTTCACAATGACGGGCGCGGCGGGCTCACCGCCACCGATGGCGCCAACTGGCTCGACATGGAAGGCGACGCGGGCCAGCAACTTGTGATCTCCCAGACCGTCACGGGCCTTCAGCCTGACGGGATCTACCAGCTCAGCTTCGACGCGGGCGATCTGTCCAACGCCGATGACGGCACGGCGCAGGACAACACGATCGACGTCTACTGGAACGGACAGCTGATCGACAGCATCGATCCCCCCGATGGCGGATGGCAGACCTACACCTACAACCTCGTCGGCGGGGCGGGCGACGGCACCGGCACGCTGGAATTCCGCGGCGCCGGGGCCAGCGATTCCGAGGGCCCGTCACTCGACTCGGTCGAACTCTACGCCACGACCGAAACCACCGGCGCGAATGACTTGGTGACCGCCGGGGACGGCAACGACACGGTTTTTGCGGGTGCCGGGGCCGACACCGTCACGGGCGGCGCGGGCGATGACAGCATCGACCTGGGCGCGGGCGACACCGCCACCGACACGGTCGTTGTCTCCGACGGCGACGGCGCCGACACGGTGACCGGCTTCGAAGGCCCGGTCGACAACGGCTACGGGACTTTCACGGGAAAGGATCAACTGGATCTCTCCGGCGCGACCGACGCCGCCGGCAACCAGCTCAATACCCGCGACATTACCGTGGGGGACGACGGATTCGGCAACGCCTTGCTCAGCCTGCCCAGCGGCGACAGCATCGTGCTCGTCGGCATCGCCCCCGCCGACCTGTCCGATGAAGACGCACTCGCCGCAATGGGCGTCCCCGCACCCGACGACATCGTCGAAGGCACCGCAGGCGCAGACAGTATCGACGCAAGCTATACCGGGGATCCCGAAGGCGACGCCGTCGACGCTGCCGACAACGCCACCGGCACGGATGCCGATTCCATCATGGCGGGCGCGGGTAATGATACCGTCCATGGGGGGGCCGACAACGATACCGTGCGGGGCGGCACCGGCGACGACCAGATCGACGGTGGCACCGGCAACGACACCCTCTACGGGCAAGGCGGCAGCGACAGTCTGCGCGGCGGCGATGGCCACGACCTTATCGACAGCCGCGGCGGTGACGGCTACGGCCTGCCCGACACCGGCTATACCGATCCCGGCAATCCCGGCCTGAACTACGCCTCGGATCCCGACCCGTTCGATGACCGCGACACCGTCGATGGCAGCCTCGGCAATGATCGCATCCTGACAGGCGACGACGACGACGTCATCACCGGCGGCGCGGGCAACGATACCATCGACGCGGGATTCGACGCCGACAGCATCACCGGCGACGTGGGCGCGGACCTGATCGAAGGCAATGCCGGGCGCGACACCATCGACGGCGGCACCGAGGACGACCTGATCTACGGCGACGTCTCGGCCTCCAATCCGCTCTATCCCTACTACCCGCTCTACAACCTGCCCAACGACGGCACCGACCAGAACCCCGGCGACAACGCCGACAGCATCCTTGGCGGCGACGGCGACGACACGATCTTTGGTCAGGACGACGACGACACGATCTCGGGCGGTCAAGGCCACGACGTGATCGACGGCGGCCTCGACGCCGACATCATCACCGGCGGAGACGGCAACGACAGCATCGACGGCGGCGACGGTGCCGACAGCGTCGACGCGGGTGCCGGCAATGACAGCATCACCGTCGATCAGGGCGATACCGTCACCGGCGGCGACGGCGACGACACCTTCACGCTTCGGGATCTCGACACCACCGGCACCGGCAACGGCGCCATTTCCATCGCGGGTGGCGAAGGCAATGAGACCAATGGCGACACGCTGATCCTCACCCCGGACGTGGGCCGGAACGACATCACTTTCTCCGACAGCGATCCCGGCACCGGCATGTCGGGCAGCTTCACCATGGCCGACGGCACGTCCGTCACCTTCTCCGAGATCGAGAACATCATTTGCTTCACCCCCGGCACGATGATCCTCACCAGCCATGGCGACCGCGCGATCGAAACCCTGCAACCCGGCGACATGGTCGTGACGCGCGACCAGGGCCTGCGCCCGATCCGCTGGATCGGCAAACGCACCGTGCAGGGCCACGGTCGCTTCGCCCCCATCCGCGTCGGCGCCAACGCGCTCGACCCCACGCGCAAGGGCCTTTTGGTGTCACCCCAGCACCGCATCCTCTACACCGGCTATCGCGCCGAGCTTCTCTTTGGCGAGTCCGAGGTGCTGGTACCCGCCAAGCATCTCGTCGACGGGCGCGACGTGCTGCGCCAGCCCCGCGACGAGGTCACGTATATCCACCTGATGTTCGACCACCACGAGGTCATCTACGCCGAGGGCTTCGCCACGGAAAGCTTCCACGCCGGCGACGTTGGCTTGGGCGCCATCGAAGAGGCCGCCCGCGAGGAACTGTTCGCCCTCTTCCCCGAACTGCGCACGGCGCCCGGACACCACCTGGAAACCGCCCGTCCCTGCCTGAAGAAACACGAGGCCGCGCTGCTGATCGAAGACACCGACGGCCCGCATTACTGAGGCGTTTCGCAATATGCTTTAGGCCGTCGCAGCCTTGGCCCATGCCGTCACGACCCGGCGCAAGCCATCCCAATCGGTGTATTCCGTGTCGCAATGCGGATCGACCGTTTCGCCTTTTACCGCCGCGATGTAGCGCATCGCCCAGGCGCGAAAGAAATCATACTCCGTGAATCGAAACGCACCCGCCACCTGTTCCACCTCTGCGGGACGATACCCCGTGTCGTCGCAAAACGCCGCCACGATCCGCTCCAGATCGGCCCAATCCTGCGCGTCGTCC
Organism: Roseovarius sp. MMSF_3298; assembly: GCF_030733705.1. NCBI lineage: Bacteria > Pseudomonadati > Pseudomonadota > Alphaproteobacteria > Rhodobacterales > Roseobacteraceae > Roseovarius > Roseovarius sp. MMSF_3298. The sequence continues at coordinate 60,055 of NZ_JASHIN010000011.1, read as the reverse complement.
CCTGCGGCGGCCAACGACACCGACAAAAACAGCGACGGATGCGCGCTCAACGCGGCGCCGTGCTGCGTCGCGAATTTCATCATGTCCTTCTGAAACCGCCCCAGGTGGATCGACGCCGCCAGAAGGCTCGCGTCATAGCGCGCCGGGTCAAGGTCACGGGTCCGCCCGCTGACCTGCAACAGCTCCACGCTGTGTCCCGCCTCGATCAGCAGGTCGGCGCAAAAGCGGCATATCTTCCGGGTCTGCCCCTCGGTCGTGGCATAGGCAATCAGGATGTTCATCGCAGGATCCTCCCATCTGGAACGGAAAGGATCGTCTCACGGCACCACAGCGCGCGCCTTGTCCTGCATCAATGTCCCGGACCTGCTTTAACGGGCCTCAGGCCGAGCGCAGCGCCGGCCCGCGCTCACCCGCCTGCCACGCGCGCGCCGCATCGCCCAGCGCCTCGAACAGGCACCGGCTGACCGGGTCGTTCGCCGCATTCCACTCCGGGTGCCACTGCACCGCCAGCGCAAAGCCCGGCGCGCCCTCGATGTAGACGGCCTCGGGCGTACCATCGGGGGCATAACCGTCGATCACGACGTTCTTGCCTTCCCGGATGATTCCCTGCCCGTGCAGCGTGTTGGTCATCACCTTCTCGGACCCCATCAGCCGATGGAAAACGCCGCCTTCGACAAAGCTCACCTCGTGGCGCAGCGCGAATTTTTCCTCCAGCGTGCCGTCAGGCGGCATCCGGTGGTTGTCACGCCCCGGCAATTCGCGGATCTCGGGATGCAACGTCCCGCCCATCGCCACGTTGACCTCCTGGAATCCCCGGCAAATCCCCAGGATCGGCTGTCCACTGGCCACGCAGGCCCGCACCAGCGGCAGGGTCAGCGCATCGCGCTCACGGTCAAACGCGCCATGCGCCTCCGTGGCGTCCTCGCCATATTCTTCGGGATGAATATTGGGCCGCCCGCCAGTCAGAACGAACCCGTCGCAGATCTCCATCAACTCGTCGACGCTCACCAGCGCGGGGTCGCTCGCCACCAGCATCGGGATACAGTCCGACACCTCCGACACCGCCTCGGAATTCATCCGCCCCACCGCGTGTACGGGATAGCGGTCGTCGATGGAGTAGCTGTTGCCGATAATGCCGATCACGGGGCGCGTCATGTCTATCCTTCACCTGCTGCGATTACGACCTAAGGATAATATCCCGCACAGATAAGAAAACCTCAACATGCGCACAAGCGGGACTGCAAATTTGCCGCCCCGTTAACTATTTCCAAACCCGCACCGCCTAGTTTCAAGGCGCAGGCGGAGGTACCACCCCCGACGCGCCACTTTGCATCCCGGCGCGAGGGGGGCCAAGGCGCGTCCGTCTGTACCAGCGCCCCCGTTTCCGCGTTGCCTCCCCTGCCGCATCGCCCTACCCTCCGCGCAAACCCTGCACAGCCGGAGAGACACGCGATGAAAGACGCCGCCCCGCAAGCCATCTACCTTGCCGATTACACGCCCCCCGCGCACCTGGTGGATCACGTCTCGCTCACCTTCCGGCTCGACCCGGAAAAAACCCGCGTGATCAGCAAGATCGCCTTCCGTCCCAACCCCGACGGCCCCGGCGGCCCCCTGCGCCTCGACGGCGAGGACCTTACGCTCATCTCCGCCCGCATCGACGGGGCCGAGGTCACGCCCGACATCACGCCCCGCGGCCTGACCATGCAGGCCCCCGACGCCCCCTTCACCTGGGAGGCCGAGGTCGAAATCGCGCCTATCGAGAACACTGCCCTCGAAGGTCTCTACATGTCGAACGGCATGTATTGCACCCAGTGCGAGGCCGAGGGCTTTCGCAAGATCACCTATTACCCCGACCGCCCCGACGTGATGGCCACGTTTGACGTCCGCATCGAAGGCGACGCGCCGATCAAGCTCTCCAACGGCAACCCCCGCGGGTCCGGTGACGGTTTTGCCGAATGGCACGATCCCTGGCCCAAGCCTGCCTATCTCTTCGCGCTCGTGGCGGGCGACCTGATCAACCACCCCGACACGTTCACCACCAAGTCCGGCAAGCACGTCGACCTCAACATCTGGGTCCGCCCCGGTGACGAACACAAATGCGCCTTCGGCATGGAAGCTCTCAAGAAGTCCATGAAATGGGACGAGGACACCTATGGCCGCGAATACGACCTCGACATCTTCAACATCGTCGCAGTCGACGATTTCAACATGGGCGCGATGGAAAACAAGGGGCTGAACATCTTCAACTCCTCCGCTGTTCTGGCCAGCCCCGAAACCTCGACCGACATGAATTTCCAACGGATCGAGGCGATCATCGCGCACGAATATTTCCACAACTGGACCGGCAACCGCATCACCTGCCGCGACTGGTTCCAGCTTTGCTTGAAGGAAGGTCTGACCGTCTTCCGCGACGCCCAGTTCACCGCCGACATGCGCTCGGAACCCGTCAAGCGCATCGACGACGTCATCACCCTGCGCGCGCGGCAATTCCGCGAGGATAACGGGCCTCTCGCCCACCCCGTCCGCCCCGCCAGCTTTGTCGAGATCAACAATTTCTATACCGCCACCGTCTACGAAAAGGGCGCCGAACTCATCGGGATGCTGAAGACCCTCGTGGGGGATGAGGCCTACTACAAGGCCCTCGACCTTTATTTCACCCGCCACGACGGCGACGCCGCCACGATCGAGGACTGGCTCAAGGTGTTCGAGGACACCACAGGCCGCGACCTTGCCCAATTCAAGCGCTGGTACGAGGACGCCGGCACCCCTCGCGTCGCCGTGTCCGAAGACTATGCAGACGGCACCTACACCCTCACCTTCGAGCAATCGACGCCCCCCACCCCGGGACAGGACGACAAGCCACCGCGTGTCATCCCCATCGCCGTCGGTCTCCTCTCGCCGAACGGCGACGAGGTGCAGCCCACAAAAGTGCTCGAAATGACCGAAACCAAGCAAAGCTTCACCTTCGACGGCCTGTCGTCGAAACCCGTCCCCTCCATCCTCCGCGGCTTCTCCGCGCCCGTCATCGTCGACCGCGACACCACAAACGACGAACGCGCCTTCCTGCTCGCCCACGACACCGATCCCTTCAACAAGTGGGAAGCGGGCCGCGACCTTGCCCGCGACGCCCTTGTCGCCATGATCCGCGACGGTGCTGCGCCCGACGAGGCCTATATCGACGCCGTGCACACCATGGCCCGCGACGACAGCCTCGACCCGGCCTTCCGCGCATTGGCCCTCGGCCTTCCCAGCCAGGACGACCTCGCCCAGACGCTCCATGACACCGGCACCACGCCCGACCCGCAGGCGATCTGGGACGCCATCGAAACCCTGCGCCACGCCCGCGCCGAGCGGATGCAGGACACCGCCACGCGCCTTTACGCGCAGTTCCAGGTGTCCGAGCCCTACCGGCCCGACGCCGAGCAATCCGGCGCACGGTCGCTCGCCAACGCCGCGCTCAGCCTCATCAACCGGCTCGACGGCGGCACGCAGGCGCAGAAACAGTTCGATTCCGCCGACAACATGACGCAACAACTTGCCGCCTTCTCCTGCCTGCTTCAGGCCGGCAAGGGCGATGCGGCCACGAAATCCTTCTATGACCAGTGGCAGCAGGACCGCCTCGTGATCGACAAGTGGTTCATGATGCAGGTCGTCCACGCCGCCCCCGAAGATGCCGCCGCAACGGCCGCCCGCCTCACCGAACACCCTGATTTCACGATGAAAAATCCCAACCGCTTCCGCGCCACACTCGGCGCGCTCACGATGAACGCGGCAGGCTTTCACCACGTCTCGGGCGCGGGCTACGAACTTCTGGCCGACTGGCTGATCAAGCTCGACCCCCTCAACCCGCAAACCACCGCGCGGATGTGCTCGGCCTTCGAGACGTGGCGGCGCTACGACGACACCCGCCAGGGCCTCATCAAGTCCCAGCTCGACCGCATCCTCGCCACGCCCGACCTCAGTCCCGACACGACCGAAATGGTGACCCGCATCCGCGGCACCTGACTTTCGCGCAAGCTCTACAAGCTTGACGGGCAGGCCAGCTTCGAGCCGCTTCTGCGGTCATCACCGCCACGGCGCAGGCGGGCAACGGCGACATCAACGCCAAGCAGCGCGAGGCGCTCGACGAGATCCGCCGCGCCGTCCGCATCAAGTGATCAGGGGCTACTCGATAACCGGAATCGGCTGCGGCTCGGGCGCCGCATCGGCGGACGCCGGCAGTTCCTTCACGGCGGCCTCGCCCCCGGCCACCTCCGGCAGGTCCTGCACGACGGGCTCGGTCCCGATCGCCTCCGGTTCGGGCGCGGGCAAGGTGCGCACCACCACAAGGTCAGCGGGCCGCGCCTGCGGGCGCACGCTGCTCATCGGCTTGCAATAGGTCTGCCGCCGCGTCCAGGCCATCATGTCCTGCCGTTTGCTCCGGCTGTGCAGCGGCCCCCAGTCGGCGGCCACGCCGCGCATCCCCCGCGACACCACGCCATCCCGCGCCACCGTCTTGGTCATGATCCGGATCGCGCAGCTCAGGTTCGTCGGCCCGTGCTTCAAATCGCCTCCGCTCCGTCCGCGACACCCGTAAAGCCTTGCGGTCGAGGGCAGGATCTGCGTCAGCCCGTACCACCGCCCGCCCCCGCCCACGGCGTAGGAACGATAGGTGCTCTCGTGCTTCACCAGTGCCGACAGAAAGCCGACCCAAAAGGCCCGCCTTTGCGCGGGACCGGCATCGGGATAGGCCGGGCACCAGTCGCCGATGTCGCGCGGCACGATCTCGGTCAGCGGCCTGCCGTGATCCTTCAGCGCGGCCAGCGCCGCCCGTGTCCAGAGCTTGGAATCGCCTTTATGCTCCCACCGCGTGCGCGGCAGGTTTCCGTCGCGCGCGGGGGGGGATATCCGCGTGACCACGCCGTCCTTCAGGAAAACCGCGTCCTCTCCGGTCGCGGCAAGTGACTGAAAGCACAGGCATAAAAAGAAGGCAGCAAACCTGAGCATCGGCGCAGTCTGCCCCGAACCCCCCTGCGAATCAAGAACATAAGGGGGATAGGCAAATTCCCTCTTGTCTCCGCAGCAGTGCCGCTTTTTGGCCGGATTGCCGGGTCAGAAAGACCCTGACATAACGAGCAGGCCGAAGTATGGCACGACAGCCCCGACATGACAGCGCGCAGAACGGCGCGACCCGCCCCCATTCCGCTAAGGCGCCGCGCGGCCTGAGCAAGTGGTTCGGCCCACGCAGCGCCCCGGCCCGCGCCGGGACGGCACCGCGTCGCGCTGCCGAGGATATCGATTCCCTGGCCAAGCGCATCATCGTCCCGTCCCTGCCCGTCTCGGACGAGGAAATGGCCCGCGCCACCCACCAGGACCGCGGTCTGCAACTGGCCCGGCAAGAATCCTGGGATACCCTGTCGGACAAGATCCAGTATGCCGATCACACCCGCCTTGCCACCTCGGGGGGCGAGACCGCCTCGCTGCTGCTGGCCGCCGGCGCGCGCAGCGATATCGTCGCCGCCGCCGAGGACGCCTTGCGTGACGGCCAGCACCCGCCCGACGACGCCATCGAGGCGCTGGAAGAGGTGCTGGACGAGATGCCGGGCGACTACCCGTCGGCCCTCGTCGTGGCGCTCGCGCATATCGACATCGCCTGGGCGTGGCGCAATATCGCGGCGCGCGACGACCCCGCTGCCGCCGCCCGCGCCATTGCCCGGCATATCGCCAGCGCCGACGCCATACTGGAGCCCTATGACGGCCCCGCCATCGACGCGCCTTCGATCGCCGCCGCCCGCTGTGCCCTGATCGCCGCCTGTGAAACGCGCGGCCGCCGCGTGGCCGAGGAATACGAGGCCCTGATCGGGCTCGACCCCGCCGGCCACCGCCATATCCGCGCCATGGGGCGTCACATCCTCCCGCCCTATGCCGGCGGGGTCAACGCACTCGAGGTCGCCGCCCGCCGCATCGCCGCGGGCACCGAAGAAACCTGGGGCGCCGGTGCCTATACCTGGGCCTATCTCGACGCCCTGTCCCTCGAGCCACGCGCGCTGGACTTGCTGGAACCCGGTTTCTTCATCGAAGGGCTGCGCGACATCCTCGCCCGCAAGGACGACCAGCACATCATCAATCTTCTTGCCGCCTTCTGCGCCATCGCCATGGCGCCCGGCGCGGGCGACCGGGTGCTCTCGCCCCATGCCGACCGCACGAGGACCGAGATCCACGACTGCGTCGACTGGATCCTCGAACATCACCTGCAGGAACTGCACCCGCTGATCTGGTCCCAGACACTCCTGATGCCGGGCCACGCGCCACTTCTGCCGTCGCGCCGCGCGCTCATCGCCAAGGGCCGCCAGACCGCCCTTCGTATCATCGCCGCGCGCTTCGCCGGGCATATCGCCGATGGCTCCTCGCTCACCTTCTCGCGCCAGGGCATGTACCGCCTGCCCGCGCTCTGAGAGCGTATGGGAGGGATTGTCGCGGAATCTCCGGCGGGTCGGTAATGAGCCCTTGTGAGACACGGGTATCGAACCCCCAGCCGGTTAACAGCCGCGACGCGGCCCGGCCATCGTCAGCCCCTCCCTTGGGCTGGCGATTTGGCTGAGGCTGGGCGCACCGATCCTTCCGAGGATGTATCTGGCAGGCATAAAGCGCTTTCGAATTGCCGTCGGATCGCCACCCCAGGAGTTGACGCTCGCCTCCGTCGCGAACGGCAGCGAAATCCGCACAACCGCCTTTCGTAATCACGACGCCTTCGCGGTGGAGATGCAACATCGTTAGACGACCAAGGACCCGTTCCGTTATTCCATGCCGTCAGGCGTCCCCCTCCACCTCTCCCACCACCACGTGATCTTCCGGGATATTGGGCTGCGGATAATCCGCCTTCGTCCCACGCCGAACGAAAACCGAGTCATGCACCCGCGCGCCCTCGGGAATATGCCGGTACTCGCAGAGCGGCAGGTAGAACCCCAGGAACGTCTTGCGCCGGCTCAGGCTGTAGCGCGTCTTGTAGAACGGCAGGAACTCCACCAGCTTCCAGCCCAACGTCATCGACTCGTTCGGCCGCGCCAGCGGGTCGGGCGCGACGTACCGCCCGTCCGGATCGTCTCCCAGAACCAGCCGCCGCACCGTGGACTCCTTGAACGTCACCCCCAGCGGGCGCAGCTCGTCGATCATCCAGGCCAGCGGAAATTTCGCCAACTGGCTGCGCTTTTCCGGATAGCCGCCGCCCACATCTCCATGCACGCCGGAAAACCATACCTCGTCCACGTCCTGCGGCGCGATCCCGCTCTCGTCGCGGGGCCGGAACGCGCTGCCCCAGTATTCGCCGCCCCCGGGCCAGGGCGTCGGCAGGTACATCGTCCGCCGCTCGTCGATCGCCAGCGCGTGGCGCACCGACCGCACCGAAGGATTCTCGGACACATGCGCATGGTTGCGGATGCGCGGCAATCGCGCGCTCCATTCGATCACCGACCCCACCGTGTCAAACAGGCCCAGCGCCCGGATCGCCGGCCGCCGCGGCCGCAGCATCCGCTCGAACAGGCGCACCTCGGCGAAGGGGTTGCGCTCCGGCTCCCGCGCGTCGGTCACGTCCCGTCCCGTCGTCCGGCCGATATTCTTGTAGGCCCGGTAAGCATAATTCAGCAGGTTCAGGTTCCGCGCGTCGATCAGCCCCAGCGCGTGGATGAAACCCGCCAGCACCCGGGCGGTATAGGCGCCCCGGCTGAATCCGATGATATAGATGCGGTCCGGCTCCTCGTCGGTCACGTTCTCGCGTTTGCCGTCATCGTAATGTTCCACCAGAAAGCGGTAGGCCTCCTTCACGTTGGCATCCAGCCCCCAGCCCGTGATCAGCCCAAAGACCTCCACCGCCCGGCGCCAGAAGGACAGCCAGGCGTTTTCCGCCCCGAAAGTTCCCACCCCGGGATCGTAGAACACCAGCTGGTGCTCGTCCTTCTTCAGACAGCCGTAAAGCCGCAGGATATTGGTCCGGTTGCGGGCAATCTCGTTCGACGTCCCGTCGCAGAGCAGGATGATGTTTTTCGGCATGGGCGACCTTTGTGCTTAAAAGAATTCTGGCGAAAAAACCGGCACAACCTTAAATCAATGCGACTAGTCTAACGCTCAACCGCACTTCCGCCAAGCCCGTCGCGCAGACGCCCTTGCCCGCGCCTGCGCTCTGGCCTAGAACCGCGCTGATACCTTGAACGGAGCGCGCAGACATGCTGGACCTGACCTATGAGACCCCGAAACCCAAGGTGATCGCCGGGGCGAAACAGGACTGGGAACTCGTCATCGGGATGGAGGTCCACGCCCAGGTCGCCTCGAACGCCAAGCTCTTTTCCGGCGCCTCCACCCGCTTTGGCGCCGAGCCAAATTCCAACGTCGCCTTCGTCGACGCCGCCATGCCCGGCATGTTGCCCGTGATCAACGAATTCTGCGTCGAACAGGCCGTGCGTACCGGCCTTGGCCTCAAGGCGCAGATCAACCTGAAATCCGCCTTCGACCGCAAGAACTACTTCTACCCCGACCTGCCGCAGGGCTACCAGATCTCCCAGCTTTACGAGCCGCTGGTGGGCGAAGGCGAAATCCTCGTGGACATGGAGCCCGGCATCGCCCGCCTGGTGCGGATCGAACGCATCCACATGGAACAGGACGCGGGTAAGTCGATCCACGACATGGACCCCGCCATGTCCTTCGTCGATCTCAACCGCACCGGCGTGTGCCTGATGGAAATCGTCAGCCGGCCCGATATCCGCGGCCCCGAAGAGGCCGCCGCCTACGTGGGCAAGCTGCGCCAGATCCTGCGCTATCTCGGGACGTGCGATGGCAACATGCAGAACGGCAACCTGCGCGCGGACGTCAACGTGTCGATCTGCCAGCCGGGGGCGTATGAGAAATACCGTGAAACGGGCGATTTCTCTCATCTGGGCACCCGCTGCGAGATCAAGAACATGAACTCCATGCGCTTCATCCAGATGGCCATCGACGTCGAGGCCCGCCGCCAGATCGCCATCGTGGAATCCGGCGGCAAGGTGGACCAGGAAACCCGGCTTTACGATCCGGACAAGAACGAAACCCGCTCGATGCGCTCCAAGGAAGAGGCGCATGATTACCGCTACTTCCCTGACCCCGACCTCCTGCCGCTGGAAATCGAACAGGGCTGGATCGACGACATCGCCGCGTCCCTGCCCGAACTGCCCGACGAGAAAAAGGCCCGCTTCGTCAAGGATTTCGGCCTGTCGGAATATGACGCCAACGTCCTGACCGCCGAGCATGAAAACGCCGCCTTTTTCGAGGAAGCCGCCGCGGGCCGCGACGGCAAGCTGACCGCGAACTGGGTCATCAACGAGCTTTTCGGCCGCCTCAAGAAGGACGACCACGCCATAACCGAAAGCCCGGTGTCGCCCGCGCAGCTGGGCGGCATCGTCGATCTCATCGCCTCCGACGCCATCTCGGGCAAGATCGCCAAGGACCTCTTCGAGATCGTCTATACCGAGGGCGGAGACCCCGAAAAAATCGTCGAAGAGCGCGGCATGAAGCAGGTCACCGATACCGGCGCGATCGAGGCAGCGGTCGACCAGATCATCGCCGACAACCCGGCGCAGGTCGAAAAGGCCAAGCAGAACCCCAAGCTCGCCGGCTGGTTCGTCGGCCAGGTGATGAAGGCCACGGGCGGCAAGGCCAACCCGAAGGCCGTCAACCAGATCGTGGCGCAGAAGCTCGGGCTCTGACCCCCGGAATTTTCATACGAAAATTCCAGAGCCCAGAAAATTCGAACGAATTTTCTGGGCCTTACACCACAGCACCGCCAGATCGCGCCCGGGGCACGCCGATAAAGCCGTCGGTCACCATGCGCTATTCTGCGATAAAATTCTACGAAGCTTTTCTGACATAGACCCTCGGCACCGGGAGCCGACGCTAGCCGCGGCGCCGCAATCCGATGCCACGTCCCGCCGCCTCGGGGCGCGGCAATGTCGCATGCGCCTGTGCCACCGTGCGCAACCGCGACAGAAGCTCACCCGGCATCGGCGCCACCTTCGGCCCCGACTGGTCCACGTGCAGCGCAACCCCCTCGCCCGTGGCCACCACGGTACCATCCTCACGGATCAGCTCCTGGAAGCTGTGAAATCGCTTCTCGTCGTGATCGAGGATGCGAAACGCGCCCTGCACCCGGTCGCCCAACTTCAGCTCGCGCAGATAGCGCACATGGAACTCCGCCGTATAGGTGGTGCACCCGCTGGCGGCACGATAGTCCGGCCCGAAACCGATCTCGGCATAAGCCTCGTCGGCGGCGCGGTCGAACAGGACGGTGTAATAGCCCATGTTCATATGCTCGTTATAGTCGATCCAGTCCGCCTCGACGGTCTGGAAGCTGGACAGGAAAGGTGCAGGTTCGCTCATGCGCCCCGCATATCACGCGGGTGGCGGGCATGACCACGCTTTACGCGCCCACCAGACCAATTTATACCAGTTACACCGAAATTGGTCTGGTCCGATGAGCACACAAACCGAAGACACCGCCCCCGAACTGCGCCTCGCCCACCCGGTTGGCGCCACCGTGCAGATCGTCGTCGACACGCTCTTCGCACGCATCAAGTCCGAGGAATATCCCCGCGACACCCGCCTGCCGTCCGAGCGCACACTGGCCGCCGAACTGGGCGTCGCCCGCAACACCGTGCGAGAGGCGCTCGACGTGCTCGAAGGCCAGGACGTGATCCGCCGCCGCCCCGGGGCCGGCAGTTTCGTCACCTACCGCTCCACGCCCCAGACCGTCCCCTCGCCCGATTCCGTCGCCGGCGAGACCAGCCCCCTCGATCACCTCGTCGTCCGTGGCATCCTGGAACCCGAGATTGTCCGGCTGGCCGTGGTGAACATGACGCCGCGCATGCTTACCGCACTGTCCGAAACCCTGTCGCGGATCGAAACCGTGACCACCGATATCGACGCCTTCATCGCGCTCGAGGAACAGCTCTACATCCAGATCGCCGAAGGCACCGGCAACGCGCTTCTGGCCTCGTGCTACCGGCTGGCCATCGACACCTACCACGAAAGCTATCGCACCCGCCTGCGCCGCCGCGCGCTCACGCCGCGCCGGATGCAGGAGTACCAGAAACGCTACAACACGCTCTACAACGCCATCGCCTCGCGCGATGTCGGTCAGGCGGTGGAGTTCATCAAGCTGCATCTCGTCGAGGAACAGAAACTGCTTCTGCAAGACGATTGACGCGCATTAACCCCGGTTAACGCAGGGCCAAGACTTTTCAAAAAGTCTTGGCAAAAGTTTTCAAAAAACTTTTGCACCGCACGCCCTGTTCACACCCGGGGGACGCAGTATCGCACCGACGCAATACAGTCGGACATACCGACGCGATACCGACGCGGGTTTTCGGGGTTCGGATCGCGTTTACCTTTGAGTCGCGTCCTCGTCCTGCACCACCCGCGCCCCCAGCGCCAGCACCCGCTCATAAGACAACCGCTGCTGCCACATCTGCCCAAGGTCCTGCATCTCGGCACGCAGCAGATCCTCGTACCGCCGCAGCCATCCCGGCACCGATCCGAACGCCACGACCCGGGCTCGCCCTTCCTCGATCCGCACCACCGGCCAGTCGCCGACCAGCGCGTTGTCGATCCCGAACACCTCCGCCCCCCACCACTCGGCGGGGCCGAAGGCGTGGGTCACCTCGCCCAGTTGTTTCATCGCCGCCAGCACGCTTGCCGGCGCGACACTGTCGGCCTTTTCCACGGCGGCATGCCAGATATCCAGGATCGCCGCATATTCCCAGCTCACCGCGGTCCAGCTGTCGGGGTAAAGCGCATTGTATTCCTCGTAAAACGCATTCGGCTGGTTGAAGAAAAACGCCTTCTCGCTCAACGCCGGATCGTCGAAATCGGGAAACTGGAACACCAGCCCCTCCATGAAATCCGCACCCAGCCGCTCGACCAGCCGGTCGTAGTGATCGCAGGTGCAGGACAGGATTTGTCCTTTGAATCCATTGGCATGCGCGTATTCCGTCATGGCGTGCACCATCGGCGTATAGCTCGTGCACCAGCACAGGATGTCCGGTTTCGCGGCCAGCATCGGCCCCACCACGTTCTCCGCCGGCGCGCCTTCCGCGGGGTACTGCACCTCGTGCACGATCTCGATTCCCGCTGCCTTGAACGCCGCGCGGTAGGTCGCCAGCGACGGCAGGCCCATCCCGTCCTGCTGTGCGCACAGCGCAACGGTCTTCAGCTCCGGGCGTTGCCTTCTCAGCCACTCCACGCCGGTCACCACGTAGACCGGATGAACCTCCGACGGCGCGATCAGGTAGGGCGCGTCCGGCGACAGGTCCGACGGCAACAGGGTCGAAGTCAGGATCCGCTTGTCCATCAGGCTCTGGCCCACGGCGCGATAGGCGTCCCCGCCCAGCATCATCATCAGCTTGATGTCATGCTCGCGCAGTAGCGCCTGCGCCCCCTCGCGCGCCGCGTCAACGCTTTCTCCACAATCGAATGCATGAATCCGGATCGGGTAACGCCGCCCCCCGATCAGTACGCCGCCCGCGTTGTTCAACCACCGCTCCCAGATGCGGCAGCCCTGCAATCCGGGCAGGCCCCAGCTTTCGGCCTGGCCCGACAATGGCGCCAGAAAACCGATATCCACCGTCCGCGCCATGCCCACCGACAGGCGTGGCATCACCCCCGAAAGGGCCAATCTTTGAGCAAAACTAGATGTTTCCGCGGCCACCGCACGCTCCATTAAGGAATCCTTGACAGACTGGTCCAGCCTTTGGCTTAGTAAAAGGAACCAAAAGAACCAAAGTCAATAATTGGTCCACACCAATCTAGGGAGATAAAATAGAATGGCCAAGAAAAGAGTTGCCGTCATCGGCGCGGGACCGTCCGGACTGGCGCAATTGCGCGCGTTCCAATCCGCTGCAGACAAGGGCGCCGAGATCCCCGACATCGTCTGCTATGAGAAACAAAGCGACTGGGGCGGCCTGTGGAACTACACCTGGCGCACCGGCGTCGCCGAGGATGGCGAGCCCTGCCATGGTTCGATGTACCGCTACCTGTGGTCCAACGGCCCCAAGGAAGGTCTGGAATTCGCCGACTACACGTTCGACGAACATTTCGGCAAGGAAATCGCCAGCTACCCGCCCCGCGCCGTGCTCTTCGACTATATCGAGGGCCGCGTGAAAAAGGCCGGCGTGCGCGACTGGATCCGCTTCAATAACGTGGTCCGCGACGTGCGCTACGACGACAAGACCGAGAAGTTCACGATCACCGCCCGCGATTCCAAGGCCGACAAGGAAACGACGGAAGAGTTCGACAACGTCATCGTCGCCACCGGCCACTTCTCCACGCCCAACGTGCCCCACTACCCGGGCTTCGACACGTTCAACGGCCGCATCCTGCACGCCCACGACTTCCGCGATGCCCGCGAGTTCGAGGGCAAGGACATCCTGCTGATGGGCTCCTCCTACTCGGCCGAGGATATCGGCTCGCAATGCTGGAAATACGGCGCCAACTCGATCACCACCTGCTATCGCTCCGGCCCCATGGGCTATGACTGGCCCGACAACTGGGACGAGGTTCCGGCGCTGGAAAAGGTCGACGGCAAGACCGCCTATTTCTCCGACGGTCACACCCGCGAGGTGGACGCCATCATCCTGTGCACCGGCTACAAGCACCACTTCCCGTTCCTGCCCGACGACCTGCGCCTGAAGACCGCCAACCGGCTGGCGTCCGACGATCTCTACAAGGGCGTCGTCTGGATCGAGAACCCCAAGATGTTCTACCTCGGCATGCAGGACCAGTGGTTCACCTTCAACATGTTCGACGCCCAGGCCTGGTGGGTGCGCGACTGCATCATGGGCAAGATCGCCCTGCCCGACAAAGCCACGATGGAGGCCGACTGGAAGAAACGCCAGGCCGACGAGGACGCGCTCGAGGACGATTACGCCTGCATCCGCTACCAGGGCGACTATATCGAGGAGCTGATCGCCGAAACCGACTATCCCAGCTTTGACCTCGAGATGGCCTGCCAGCAGTTCTATGCCTGGAAAAAGCACAAGAAGAAGGACATCATGGCCTTCCGCGACCACGGCTATGTCTCGCCCATGACCAACAAGCAGGCGCCCGCGCACCACACCCCGTGGAAGGACGCGCTGGACGACAGCCTCGAAAGCTACCTGCAAACAAGCTGAACCGATTATGCGCCGGCTCGCCATGCCGCGGGCCGGCGCATTCGCTGGCACGGCTCTTCCTCTGGCCAGAAATATCCCGGAGAGCGCGAGAGGCAGCGCCTCTCGCCCCGGTCGGTGCGGGCGCAGCCCGCGGCGAAACCGCTTTACCCAGCTTTGACCGCAGCCCCCAGTCGCGCCGCCCGGCGCCCGGGCTCCTCACGTCCGATCGACCGGCACAGCACGATTACCGGCAACAGCCCGAACGCCACCAGCACCAGTGACGGCACCGCCGCCTCGTGCAGCCGTTCATCCGCGGCCAGCCGGTGCGCCTGTACCGCAAGCGTCTGAAAGTTGAAAGGATGCAGGATCAGCGTGGCGGGCAATTCCTTCATCACGTCCACGAACACGATCAAGAGCGCCGTCAGCACCGAGGACCGCGCCACCGGCAGATGCACCCGCATCAACAGCTTCGGCCCCGACTGGCCCAGAGACCGCCCGATGGCATCGAAATGCCCCGGCACCGTCGCCATGCCGCTGTCATAGGCGTTCAGGGCCGCGGCCATGAACCGCGTCATGTAGGCCAGCACCATCAACCAGATCGACCCGGTGATCAGAAGCCCCGTGTCGATCCCGAAGTTACCTTCCATGAACCTGTCGATCAGGTTGTCGAGCGCGGCCATCGGCACCATCAGCCCCACGGCGATGACGCCCCCCGGCACCGCGTATCCCAGCCCGGCACCAACCACCAGCGCCTTGCTGCCCTTTGTGGGGCGGGTCCGGGCGCGGAAGCCGATCAGGATCGCGCCCAGAACCGTCAGAACCGACGCCACCGTGGCAAGCACCACCGAGTTCTGCATGAACCCGATATAACGCGCCGCGAACAGGTTCTGGCCCGAGCCGACGGCCATCGTCCCCAGCATGATTACCGGCACGATGAAGCCCAAGAGTACGGGAACGACACAGATTAGCGTCGCGATCCATCCCGCACCGCCCGTCAGGCGCGGCTTCTCCAGCGCTTCGAACCGGGCGCCCCGGCCTGCCGTCTGCGCGCGGCCCCGCTGCGCCCGCTCCAACCCCGCCACCAGCAGGGCGAACATCAGCAGGCACAGCGACAGTTGCGCCGCCGCGGGCCGGTCCCCCAGCGAAAACCACGCTTGGTAGATTCCCGTGGCAAAGGTCTGCACGTTGAAGAAGGCAACCGTGCCATAGTCCGCAATCGTCTCCATCACCGCCAGCAGCGCACCCCCCGCGATGGCAGGCCGTGCCATGGGCAACGCCACGCGCCAGAACGCCTTCATCGGGGACTGCCCCAATGTCCGCGCCACAAGAAAGGCGTTCGACGATTGCTGCCGGAACGACGCCCGCGCCAGCAGGTAGACATAAGGATAAAGTACGATGATCAGCATCAGCGCCGCACCGCCCAGGCTTCGGATTTCGGGAAACCAGTAGTCGCGCGGACCCCATCCCGTGACGTCGCGCAGCAGCGTCTGAACCGGGCCAGGATGGTCCAGCAGATAGGTATAGGCATAGGCCAGAACGTAGGCCGGAAAGGCCAGCGGCAGCGCCAGCGCGATCTCCAGCCAGCGATGCCCGGGAAAGCGATAGACCGTCACCAACCACGCGGTGACCGACCCGATCACGGCCGTGGACACGCCCACCACCATCACAAGGATCAGCGTCGTCGCGGTGTATCGCGGCAGGACGCTGGACAGCACGTTGCGCCACGTATCCAGATCACCGGTGAACGCCGCCAGCGCCGACGCGAGGATAGGCGCCACGCAGAGTGCGACGATGATCCAGGCCAGGCGATGCAGCAAGCTTTCGGACATCCGGCGGGTCCCCTTGAAAACGACCGCCTTTCGCTGCCACATCCGGGCCGAACTTGCCAGCAGAAACCTGACAATAATGGTTTACCCGGCCCGGCGCCGGGACCTCACTTCGTCAGGATAAGCTTGCCCGCGCGCGTGATCCGCAAAGTATAGACCTTGCCATCCAGCGTGATCTGCGCGGTCGTTTGCCCGCGCGTCAGCTCGCGGGCATCATGCGCGGTGTCGCCCGCCTCGCTTGCCGCAACAAGCTGCGGCATCTCCTTTGTCTGCGCGCGGATCATGCCCCCGGCTCCCCGGCGGTCTGCAACAGCCGCTCCAGCATAAGGTCAAGGCACAGCCCGCTTGTCATTGCGGCTTCGAGAAGGGTGAAGGAACGGGGTTCCGGCAACAGTTTTTGCCGCGGCTCTCGGCCAGCACTTTCGGGGTGAGGCATCACACGCATGATCGCGCTCCATTGCTTGCGATTTCGGGGGATGGCTGACCTTGCAGGCTGGCTTTAGATATTTCTGATTGATTTAGTCAGAAAAGTCAACGGTCGGATTTCAACCCGGCGACACACCCGCCGCGCCGCCGATGCTGCCACGCGGAATCGCGGTTGCGTTCAGGATCGCAAAGCATGTCATGCCAGGCTCAAGCCCCATCTCGGTCGCCGCCCGTTGCGTGATCCGTGCCAGGAACACATCGTCGCCCGCGCAGAGCTGCACCGCAACGCCCGGCCCCATCCCGCGATGCAGCGCCATAACAGCGACAGGCAGTACATTGTGCGACGACAGGCCCTCGGGCGCCGCCTTCGACAGCAGAACATCCTGCGCCAGCACCCGCAGCCGGATCGTGCTGCCCTCCGGCGCCACCACTCCGGGCAACAACAACTCGCCCCCCGACAACGCCAAACGGCTCAAACCGTCCGGCCCGTGCTCGGCCACGCGCGCAGGCAGGATCGCACCCGCCTCCCTGATTCCCACCAGCGGCAGCGCCTTGGGGTCGCTCAGCACCGCCTCGGCCCTGCCCGACAGCACCACCTGCCCGCGCTGCATCACCACCAGCTCGTCGGCCAGCCGCGCCACCTCGGCAAGATTGTGCGACACGTAGACGATCGGCACCTGCGCCACGTCGCGCATCCGTTCCAGGTAGGGGAAGATCTCGTCCTTGCGCGGCTCGTCCAGCGCCGCCAAGGGCTCGTCCATCAACAGCAAACGCGGCCGCGACAACCACGCCCGCGCCAGCGCGACCCGCTGTTTTTCGCCACCCGACAGCGTGCCGGGCCGGCGCTCCAGCAGCGCCTCCAGCCCCAACAGCGCCACAACCCGTTCCATCTCTGTGCGGTCCAGCCCCCCCGGTACGAACCGCGCCCCGTATTCGATATTGGTCCCGACGCTCATATGTGGAAACAGCCGCCCGTCCTGAAAAACATAACCGATGCGCCGTCGCGCCGCCGGCAGATGCACCCCTTGGGCGCCGTCGAACAATACCGTATCGGCCAGCGCGACCCGCCCGGCATCGGGCCGCAACAGCCCCGCGATGGCATTGACGACGCTGGATTTCCCGGCGCCCGATGGCCCGAAAAGCGCGGTCACCCCGGCGCCGGCCTGGAACGCCACATCCAGGTCCAGTCCCGGAAACCGATGCCAGATCTCGACGCTCAGGCTCATCGTGGTGCCTCCTGCCCGATGCGCCGCGCCACGCGCCGGGCCAGCCATTCTGACACCAGGACCGCGCCAAGCGCCACGATGATCGCCAGCAAGACAAGTCGGATCGCCGCCGCCTCGCCGCCCGGCACCTGCAGGAATGCGTAAACTGCCGATGGCAGCGTCTGCGTCTCACCGGGAATGTTGGCAACAAATGTTATGGTCGCGCCGAACTCTCCCATCGCCTTGGCAAACCCCAGCACAACCCCCGCCAGGATCCCGGGCGCAATCAGCGGCAGCGTCACCGTGCGAAACCGTGCCGCCCGCCCCGCGCCCAACGTCTCGGCCGCCTCCTCCAGCTTGGGGTCCACCGCCTCGATCGCCAGCCGGATCGCCCGCACCATCAGTGGAAATCCCATGATCCCCGCTGCCAGCGCCGCCCCGGTCCAGCGAAAGGCCAGCACGATGCCCCAGTCCGCCAGCACCCGGCCAACGACGCCGTTCCCCCCGAAAGTCAGCAGCAGCAAGTACCCGGTCACCACCGGTGGCAGAACCAGCGGCAGATGCACCAGCGCACTCAGCAGCGCCTTGCCCGGAAACCTCTTACGGGCAAGCACCCAGGCCACCGCGATGGCCGGCGGCAGGCTGATCGCCACGGCCCATGCCGACACTTTCAGAGACAGCGTCAGCGCGGCCCACTCAGCCTCGCCAAGGCCAAGGGTCATGGCGAGTCCCCGAGACGGGTAAAGCCATGCGCGACAAAAGCTTCACCGGCGCTTTCGGAGGCCAGGTGTTCAAGCACCGCCCGCGCCCCATCGCTGTCCCGCCCCGTGACCAGTGCCAAGGGATAGACAATCGGCGCGTGCAGGTCCGGGTCGATCCGGGCCAGGACCTGCACCCCCGGATCGGCTTGCGCATCGCTGGCATAAACCACGCCCAACGGCACCTCGCCGCGCGACACAAGGGCAAGCGCGGCGCGGACATTTTCCGTCTCGGCCAGCTGGGGGCGCAGTGCCTCCCAAAAGCCAGCCGCCTGCATCCATTCCCGCGCGTATATGCCGGCCGGCACCGCCTCCGTATGCCCCACGGCCAGCCGCCCCGAACCCAGACGCTCAAGCAGGGTGTCGGCGTTCAACTCGCCCAGATCTTCCGCGCCCCGCGGCCCAACCAGAACCAGCCGGTTGCCCAACAGGTCCTTGCGCGTCGAAACCGCAATATGGCCATTCTCTTCCAGCCAATCCATCCAGGCCACGTTGGCCAGAATCACCACGTCCGCCGGGGCGCCCTGCGCCACCTGCCGCGCCATGGTCCCCGACCCGCCATAGGACACGCGGGCGTCGACCCCGGACCCGTCCAGCGCCGCCTCCAGCGCGCCGCGCAACGACGCCGCCGCAAAGATCGTCACCGGCCCGTCGGACCGGGCCGCCCCGACACTGGCAAGGACCGTGCAAATGATTGTGAAAACGCCGAAAATCCGTATCATGTCCCAAGTATCCTGCACTTGAGGATGCGACACAAGACCCGCCTGACGCCCCGCCTGTTGCACAGGACATGCCCCCGCCGCCACGGTCCGAAGTGTTTTTTTCAGACCATCATCGAAATTTCATGTGAACCAGCGATAATCATGTTAATACTACGTATATACGTTTCGGTCTGAGCAGGTGGGCACCAGAGATACCCCAATGACCTTACAGGGCAAAGATCAGCTTCCACTCTCGCTGCGGATCGCGGACAAGCGCGATGTGCGCAGCCAGTTCGGCGCGCTGTGCTACCGCATGAAGGGGGGCAAGCCGCAGGTCCTTCTGATCACGTCGCGGCGCACGGGCCGCTGGATCATTCCCAAGGGCTGGCCGATGGAAGGCAAAACGCCGGGGGAAAGCGCCCTGCGCGAAGCCTGGGAAGAGGCCGGCGTGCGCGGCAAGGTGACCGGCACCTGTCTTGCGCTGTTTTCCTATTCCAAGGGCGTCGGCGCGGCCGACAAGCTGCCTTGCGTCGTGTTGGTCTATCCCGTCAAGGTCGATGCCTTGCTTGACGACTTCCCCGAGGCCGGTCAACGCAAGCGCCGCTGGATGAGCCTCAAGAAAGCCGCCAAGCGCGTCGGCGAGCGGGAACTGGCGCATCTCTTGAAGTCATTCGACCCCCATCGCCTCTGACGTGTAAATCACTCGCCCGACTTGATTTTTACTGCATTCCGCCTATTTTCACGAGTGGTTTCGCAGCGGAGCAACCAGGTGATCAAGTTCACCCTCAAATGTAATCAGGATCACCAGTTCGAAAGCTGGTTCCAGTCTGCCGAAGCGTTCGACAAGCTCGACGCCGCCGGCATGGTCTCTTGCGCCGTCTGCGGCTCGGACTCGGTGACAAAGGCGTTGATGGCCCCCAGCGTCCGCGCCAGCCGCAATGCCGCCCCCGTACCTGCACCGACATCGGCCGCCCCCGACACTGAACCATCGCGCCTTTCGGTCCCGACCGATCCCCGTGGCAAGGCCATTGCCGAACTCAGAACCCAGATCGAGAAAAACTCGGAATATGTCGGCCTCGAATTCGCGGCACAGGCCCGCGACATGCATGATGGCCTGACGCCCAACCGCGCCATCTATGGCGAGGCGAAGCCCGAGGAGGCTCGCAAGCTGATCGACGATGGTGTGCCCGTCTTGCCCCTGCCTTTCGTGCCGCGCCGCAAAGCGAATTGATCTTTTGCCTTGTCTCCGCTCTCCCGTGAGGCAAGCGTTTTCACCTTCACCACAAAAGGACGTCCCATGCATGTCGTGATCACAGGCGCCAACCGCGGGATCGGCGCCGCCCTCGCGGACCGGTTCAGTCAGCGTGGCGAAACCGTCACCGGCACCTCGCGCGACCCCAAGTCCGACCACACGCTGGACGTGACCGACCCCGCCAGTCACCGCGCCTTCGCCGCACGGCTTGACGGCACGCCGGTTGACCTGCTGGTTTGCAATGCGGGCGTTTACCTGGACAAGGGCGAGGCGCTGCCCGACGGGTATCCGACAAAGATGTGGGCCGACAGCTTCGCCGCGAACGTCACCGGCGTGTTCCTGACGGTGCAGACCCTTCTGCCCTGTCTTCAGGCCGCCCACGCAGGCAAGATCGCGATCATCTCCAGCCAGATGGCCAGCGACGAACGCGCACCCGGCGGCAGTTACATCTACCGTGCCTCCAAGGCCGCGGCACTGAACCTCGGGCGCAACCTCGCCACGGACCTCGCCCCGCTGGGACTGGCCGTGGGCATCTATCATCCCGGCTGGGTGCGGACGGACATGGGCGGCAACAGTGCCGACATTTCCGTGGACAAGGCCGTATCCGGGCTGATTCAGCGGTTCGACGCGCTTGATCTCGAGAGCACCGGATGCTTTCAGACCTGGGACGGTAAAGATCACCCGTACTGATCTACGTCGCATTTTCTTGGGCACGCGGCACGCACGCTCGGCTCTTGCCCTTCGCCGCGCACGCGCGTAAAGCACCTGCGATCTGACCCAAGGACGCAGCCATGCCCCTGCTCGTGATGAAATTCGGCGGCACCTCGGTGGCCAATATCGACCGCATCCGCCGGGCGGCGAAACGTGTCGGCGTCGAAGTGGCCAAGGGATACGACGTGATCGTCATCGTCTCGGCCATGGCCGGGCGCACCAACGAACTGGTGGGCTGGGTGGACGAGATCTCGCCGATGTACGATGCCCGCGAATACGACGCCGTCGTCAGCTCGGGCGAGGTGGTCACCGCCGGCCTCATGGCGCTGACCTTGCAGGAAATGGATATTCCGGCCCGCAGCTGGCAGGGCTGGCAGGTGCCGCTGAAGACGAACTCGGCCCATTCCGCCGCCCGGATCGAGGAAATTCCCACCGACAACATCAACGCCAAGTTCGGCGAAGGCATGCAGGTGGCCGTGGTCGCGGGCTTTCAGGGAATCAGCCCCGAGGGCCGCATCACCACGCTGGGCCGGGGCGGCTCTGACACGACAGCGGTGGCTTTCGCCGCCGCCTTCGGCGCAGAGCGCTGCGACATCTACACGGACGTCGACGGCGTCTACACCACCGACCCGCGCATCACCGACAAGGCGCGCAAGCTCGACCGCATCGCCTTCGAGGAGATGCTGGAGCTGGCAAGCCTGGGGGCCAAGGTCCTTCAGACCCGCTCGGTCGAGCTGGCGATGCGCTACAACGTGCGCCTGCGCGTGCTATCAAGTTTCGAGGAACAATCGGACGACGCAGGAACCCTGGTCTGCGCCGAGGAGGAAATCATGGAATCAAACGTGGTCAACGGCATCGCCTATTCCCGCGACGAGGCGAAGATGACCCTGATCTCGGTGGCCGACCGCCCCGGCATCGCCGCCGCCATCTTCGGCCCGCTGTCGGATGCGGGCGTCAACGTCGACATGATCATTCAGAACATTTCCGAGGAAGGTCGCACCGACATGACCTTTTCCTGCCCCACCAACCAGGTGGCGCGTGCCGAGAAGGCCCTGCAGGGCGCCAAGGACCGCGGCGAGATCAACTTTCACGACCTCGTGGCAGACACCAACGTGGCCAAGATCTCGGCGGTGGGCATCGGCATGCGCAGCCAGTCTGGTGTCGCCGCCAAGATGTTCCAGACGCTGCGGGACGAGGGAATCAACATCAAGGTCATCTCGACCTCCGAGATCAAGATCTCGGTGCTGATCGACCGCAAGTACATGGAACTGGCCGTGCAATCGCTGCACGACGCGTTCGAGCTGGACAAGACCGCCTGACCCCGCGCGCGGCCTCGGGGCCGCCGCGCCAGTGCCAGGTGAAACAGCACACCCACCGACGCCAGCCCGGCGAACACCAGCACGGTTGTCGCCTCGCCCAGCCGGTCCAGCATCACGCCGATCAATCGCTCAAGCTCGGCGCCACGCCCCGTCGGGTTCACCGACGGATCATGCGACATGACCGCGCTCGCCACCAGAATGAACCGGACGAAATAAATGCCTGCGAAAACATAGTGCTGCGGCGATCCGCGTCGCGGCAATGGTATCGGCATAGGGACCTTGCCTGTCTGGCGAACGAAGGTTCGTTCCAAGCGCTTAACCAAGCCGAGCTGGCAAAACATTCACGATATCCGGGCACTTGCCCGGGCTTTACCGCCCCGCGCGCCACCGGGTGACATTGCCATTTCACAATACCCGCAACCTGTGATTTAAACGTCCCGGCTCACGGCCAGAACGGCCCCATGGAAAGGCTTCCGAACGCCATGACACCTTCCGGCGATCAGATCGAGACGGACAGCCGCCAGATGCTCTCGCGCCTGCGCGCGCTCATGGCCGAGGACGCCGCCGGACAGGCCCGGCTGGACGCGATCACCACGCTTATCGCCGAGGAAATGCGCACCGAGGTCTGCTCGATCTACCTTTTCCGCGACGAGCAGACGCTCGAGCTGTGCGCCACCGAGGGTCTCAACCGCGACGCCGTGCACCAGACCCGGATGAAGCTCGGGGAAGGCCTCGTGGGCCGCGTGGCCCGCACCGGCAATGTCGTCAACACCGACGACGCGCCCGGCGCACGCGGCTTTCGCTACATGCCCGAGACCGGGGAAGAGGCCTATTGCTCGTTCATGGGCGTGCCGATCCAGCGGCTGGGCGAAACCTTGGGCGTACTGGTCGTGCAGTCCAAGCAGTCCCGCGAATACTCCGACGAAGAGCTTTATGCCGTCGAGGTCGTCGCAATGGTCATCGCCGAAATGGCCGAACTGGGCGCCTTCGTCGGCGAGGGCGCGGCCATGTCGGCCCGTCACCAACAGCCGGTGCTGTTCCGCGGCGGCATCGCCCAGGAAGGCGCGGCCCAAGGCCATGTCTGGCTGCACGAACCCCGCGTCGTGGTCACTAACCCGATCGCCGAGGACCCCACCCGCGAGTTGGAGCGCCTCGAAGAAGCCGTGGACGCCCTGCGCGTCGGTGTCGACCGCATGCTCAGCACAGCGGCCACCGGCGACAAGGAACAGCTTCAGGTGCTCGAAGCCTACCGCATGTTCGCCAATTCCAAGGGCTGGATGAATCGGATGGAGGAGGACATCGCACGTGGCCTCTCGGCCGAGGCCGCGGTGGAAAAGGAACAATCCACCACCCGCGCCCGGATGACCCAGGTCACCGATCCGTATTTGCGCGACCGGCTCCACGACCTGGACGACCTCAGCAACCGTCTCTTGCGAATCCTCACCGGCCAGGGCGCGGAAACCGGCGCGGAAATGCCAGACGACCCGATCCTGATTGCCCGCAATATCGGCCCCGGCGAATTGCTGGACTATGGCCGCCGTCTGCGCGGTATCGTGCTCGAGGAAGGTTCCGTCGGATCGCACGCCGCCATCGTGGCCCGTGCGCTCGCCATCCCGCTTGTGATCCACGCCAGCCGCATCACCAACGAGGCGCTGAACGGTGACTTTGTCATGGTCGACGGCGACCAGGGCATCGTGCACCTGCGCCCAGACGACAACGTCGTCACCGCCTTCCGCGACAAGATGGCGATGCAGGCGCAGGCCCAGGAACGCTACGCCTCGATCCGCGACAAGCCGGCGGAAACACTCTGCGGTACCCGGCTGGCGCTGCACATGAACGCCGGCCTCATGGCCGACCTGCCCAGCCTCGAAGGCTCCGGCGCCGAGGGCGTGGGCCTTTTCCGCACCGAGCTTCAGTTCCTCGTGCGCGCCCACATGCCCCGCCGGTCGGAACTGAGCGAGCTCTATGCCCACGTCATAGACGCCGCCAAAGGCAAGCGCGTCTGCTTCCGCACGCTCGACATCGGCTCGGACAAGGTGCTGCCCTACATGAAGGTGGTGGACGAGCCAAACCCCGCGCTCGGCTGGCGTGCGGTGCGCGTGGCGCTCGACAAGCCCGGCGTGATGCGCATGCAGCTTCAGGCGCTCGTGCGCGCCGCCAAGGGCCGACCGCTGTCGGTCATGTTCCCTTTCGTCGCCCAGCGCGAGGAGTTTTCCGCCGCCAATGCCGAGATGAACAAGGCGTTGGAACGCGAGCGTATCCTCGGCCATCCCCTGCCCTCCGAGATCGAGGTGGGCGCCATGCTGGAAACGCCATCGCTGGCCTTTGCACCCGACTCCTTCTACCGGGAAGTCGATTTCCTCTCGATCGGCGGCAACGATCTCAAGCAGTTCTTCTTCGCCGCCGACCGCGAGAACGAATTGGTACGGCGGCGCTATGACACGCTCAATGTCAGCTTTCTCAGCTTCATCGAATCCATCGTGAAACGCTGCGAGGCACACGACACCCCGCTCAGCTTCTGCGGCGAGGATGCCGGCCGCCCGGTCGAGGCCGCCTGCCTGGCGGCCATCGGCCTGCGCAGCCTGTCGATGCGCCCGGCCTCCATCGGGCCGGTGAAATCCATCCTGCGTCGCATCGACCTGGGCGAGCTTTACGCGGTGATCGACGGCGTGCGCAACGCGGGCGACCAATCCGTGCGCCCGGCTGTGATGGATTATCTCAAGGGCAAGCTCTGAGGCTCAGAAAATTCGTACGAATTTTCTCGGGCCCGGCCCCGATCCTCAGGCCCGCTTGACGCTCGGAAGTTCCACAAGGTCGCGAAAGTCTTCCAGCAGCTCTGCATGATCGCGGTCGGCCTCTATCGCCAGACGGCGCAGCCCGAAATGCACATGCGCCATCTGCTGGTAATAGCTGGTAAAAGCATAATTCGTCGCCGCCCCCGCCGCCGCGCCCAGCACGGGCACCGTTTGTGCGGCCAGCTTCTGGCCCAGCACCGTGGCCAGCCTTGGCGCGACCTTTGCCACAAGCGCCTGGACCGCCTTGCCGGTCACCGCAACCCGCGTGCTGAGAAACGCCAGATCGCTGCCATCGTCATGGTCCAGCGGCCCCGCCGCGGCAAAGACCTTGATACAGTCATATTGCACGCCCGGCTCGTCCGGGTCGAAGCCGTATTCCGCGGCCACATCCTGGATCGCGCGCAACAGCACCGTGGTCGTGACGGGCAGTTCTGCCAGCGCCGTGGGCAGCCCGCCCGCGCCGCCCGCCGCGCCCATCGCCGTTGTCATCGCGCGGCTCAGCCAGCCGGGACTGTCCGGAAAATAGCCACGCGAACGGTGCGCGGTCTCCATCGCCATCCGCAGCGCCCGTTCGGTGCTGTCGTCCAGCCGCGATCGCACCGGCACCGGCAGGCGTGACAACAGCCCCTCGGCCTGTCCGCCGACCATGTTCAGAACCTGGATGCCGACGTTTCCGGCCCGCCGGTGCCGCTCGGCCAGCGCCTTCAGGCGCGCCTCCACCGCGGTCGCATCTATCGCCGCCGGCAGGATCTCGGAATAGGTTTTCTTGACCATGGTGAAAAGATCGGTCACCGCGCCCGCTTTTTCAAGCGGCACGCGTGACTTTGCCGACAATCCCCTCCCATGCACCGGGGATCAATTCCATGCCAAGCACCCGCTCGGGATTGGTCGGCGGCGGCATCTTCACCTTGTCCAGCCGACTGAAACCGAACCGCTCGTAATAGGGCGCATCACCCACCAGCATCGCCCGGTCCCAGCCGGCCTCGTGCCCGATCCGCAACGCCTCGCGAATGAGGTACCCGCCCAGCCCCTCGCCCTGCCGTGTCGGGTGCACCGCGATGGGCCCCACCAGCAAGGCCCGCGCCGTGCCGATCCGCACCGGCCAGACCCGGATCGCCCCGGCCAGGATGCCATCCGCATCCCGCGCCACCAGGCACAGCGCCGCCACCGGCGCCACGCCCTCGCGCAGACGGTAGGACGACAGCGCCTCGCGCCCCGGCGCGAAGCACAGGTCGTAAAGCGCCTCGACCTCCCACCAATCCTCGCGTGTCTCTTGGCGCAGGTTGTACACAGGCGCTTTATCCTTCGAAAAACAGGTGGATCGTCGCCTAGCACGCGGTTAGGCCTATGTCCAAACGCAATCGCAAACAGCCCCGAAGGACGCCCATGTTCTACCGCCCCGAAGACGGCCACGGCCTGCCGCACAACCCGTTCAATGCCATCGTCGCGCCCCGCCCCATCGGCTGGATCTCCACCCGCGGCAGCGACGGCTCGGAAAACCTCGCGCCCTATTCCTTCTTCAACGCCGTGGCCTACGTGCCGCCGCAGGTGATGTTCTCCTCGACTTCCGCCAAGCCCGACCGGGGCGACACCAAGGACAGCGTCGCCAATATCCGCGACACCGGCGTCTTTTGCGTGAACATCGTGGAATATGCCCTGCGCGACGCGATGAACCAGACCTCGGGCCCCTGGCCGATGGAGACCGACGAGTTCACCGACGCCGCCATCGAGCGGGCGGCCTGCGAAACCATAGCATGCTCGCGCGTGGCCGCCGCCCCCGCCGCGCTTGAATGCAAACTGACGCAGATCGTCGACCTGCCCGGCAAGGCCAACAAGGTGGTGTTCGGCGAGGTCACAGGCGTCTACATGCGTGACGATTGCCTGAAGGACGGCATCTTCGACGTGCTCAGCTTCAACCCGCTGGCCCGGATGGGCTACAAGGATTACACGGTGGTGCGCGAGAAATTCGCCATCGCGCGTCCGGGCGAAAGCTAAAGGGACCGGCCGCGCGTCGCATCCGCGCTCAAATCAAGGACACGACCCCGTCCCGGGCCTGACCCGGGACCTCGATGGCAAAGGGATCCCGGATCAAGTCCGGGATTCGACATTGCGTAGGGTGGGTGAAAACCCACGCGCCCCGGACCGGCAGATCCTCAATGCCCCCCGCCAAGAACCCCGGTCTTCACATCGTAATCCACGGCCAGCCCGTAATCGGGGTCGTCATCACTATCGACCATCAGGTGCCCGGCCTTTTTCAGCATGCGGTGGCAATCCCGTGTCAGGTGCCGCAGCTGCAACCGCTTGCCCGCAGCCAGGTACTTGCCCGCCACCGCCTCGATGGCCTGTAGCGCCGACTGGTCCACGACCCGGCTCTCGGCAAAGTCCACGATCACCTTGTCTGGGTCGTTCTCAAGGTCGAACAGTTCCACGAAACCACTGGCCGAACCGAAAAACAGCGGGCCCTGCACACGATATACCTTGGTGCCGTCCATCTCCTTGCCGGTGATGGCGTGAATGCGCTTGGCGTTGTTCCACGCATAGGTCAGCGCCGACACGATCACGCCCACGACGACGGCGATGGCCAGGTCGTATTGCACCGTCACCACCGTCACCAGCACGATCACAAGCGCGTCCGAAAGAGGCACCTTGCGCAGGATCCGCAGCGAGTTCCACGCAAAGGTCCCGATCACCACCATGAACATCACGCCCACCAGCGCGGCCAGCGGGATCTGTTCGATCAGCGGCGCGGCGAACAGGATGAAGATCAGCAGGAACACCGCCGCGCAAATCCCCGCGATGCGTGTCCGCCCACCCGATTTCACGTTGATGATCGACTGCCCGATCATGGCACAGCCGCCCATCCCGCCGAAAAAGCCGGTCACGGTGTTGGCCACGCCCTGCGCGATGCATTCCTGGCTGGCGCCACCGCGCCGGTTGGTCATCTCGCCCACCAGGTTCAGCGTCAGCAGGCTTTCGATCAGGCCGATCGCGGCCAGGATCACCGCGTAGGGCAGGATGATCTCGAACGTCTCCAGCGTCAGCGGCACGGTCGGGATATGAAAGGCCGGCAACCCGCCCTCGATCGAGGCAAGGTCCCCCACCCGCGGCACGTCCAGCCCGAAGATCAGTACGATCGCGGCCACCAGCCCGATCCCGGCCAGCGGCGCCGGGATCGCCTTGGTCAACCGCGGCATCAGCCAGACCACTGCCATGGTCAGCGCCACCAGCGCCAGCATGGTATATAGCGGCGCGCCCGACAGCCATTCGCCCCCGCTCATGCCGTGGCCCGTGTTTTCCATCGTGCCGGGCACCTTGAACTGGCCCAACTGTGCCAGGAAAATCACGATGGCGAGGCCGTTGACAAAGCCCAGCATCACCGGGTGCGGCACAAGACGGATGAACTTGCCCCAGCGCAGCACCCCCGCCGTGATCTGCAAGATCCCCATCAGGACCACCGTGGCAAACAGGTATTCCACCCCGTGCTGCGCCACCAGCGACACCATGACAACGGCCAGCGCGCCCGTCGCCCCGCTGATCATGCCGGGGCGCCCGCCGATCAAAGCCGTGATCAGGCCGACGATGAAGGCCGCGTAAAGCCCCACCAGCGGATGCACACCCGCGACAAAGGCAAAGGCCACCGCCTCGGGTACCAGCGCCAGCGCAACGGTCAGTCCGGCCAACAGCTCGATCCGCAACCGTGACACGCTCAGCCTCTCTCCGGGCGTCAGGCTCAACTCGGACAAATCGAAGCGTTTGGCCCAGTCGGCCAGCAAGGTGCGTTTCACGGGGGCTATCCTGATTGGGTGTCTCTGCGCGAGCGTCCCCCCTAACGCGAACCCGCGCGATTGACCATTGCCAATTTCAGAACCCGGCCATGAACGTAGCGAAATTACTTGTCGTAATATTCACGGAACCAGGCCACGAACTGGCGGACCCCGTCGCGCACGTCGGTATCCGGGCTGTACCCCGTCAGGCTTTGCAACAGGCTGGCATCGGCCCAGGTGGCCGGCACGTCGCCTTTTTGTATCTCCATCAGGTTGCGCTCGGCGGTCATGCCCAGCGCCGCCTCGATGGCATCGACGAAATCCGTCAGGCGCACCGTCTTGGAATTTCCGATATTGACCACGCGATAGGGCGCCACGGGCGACAGGCTGTCGCCCTCGGCAATCGCCTCTGGGCCTTCGGGTCGCACCGGGGCCGCGTCCATCAACAGGCGGATTCCGCGCACCAGGTCAGTGACATAGGTAAAGTCACGGTACATCTTGCCGTGGTTATAAACGTCGATCGGCCGCCCCTCCAGGATCGCATCCACGAACTTGTAAAGCGCCATGTCCGGCCGACCCCAAGGCCCGTAGACCGTGAAAAATCGGAACATCGTTGTCGGCAGGTTCCACAAATGGGCATAGGAATGCCCCATCGCCTCGGTCGCCTTCTTGGTGGCGGCGTAGATCGTCATCGGCGTGTCGGCCTTCTGCGACTCGGTATAGGGCATGTCGGTCTCCGCCCCGTAGACCGAACTGGTCGAGGCCATCAGCAGGTGCCGCACCTCGTGACGTTTTGCCGCCTCCATCACGTTGAAGGTGCCCACCACGTTCGCCTCGATATAGGCGCGCGGGTTTTCCAGGCTGTAGCGCACACCCGCCTGTGCCGCCAGATGCACGATGATATCCGGTGCGCAGGCATCCACGGCGCTGTCCAGCGCCGCGACATCTTCCAGCATCGCCTCGGTCGCGGTGAAATTGGGTGACTGCAACAACATCTGGTGCCGCCGCGCCTTCAGCGACACGTCGTAATAATCGGTCATGCCGTCAAAGCCATGCACGACCATCCCCTCGTCCAGCAGCAGCTGCGCCAGGTGGTATCCGATGAAACCGGCCGTTCCCGTGATGAAAACCCGTGTCATGCGCGTGTCGTCCCCGCTGCCCCGTTCCGCCGGTCATTCGTTAGCTGGCACCGCCGGGCCGCACAAGACCCGGGGAGCCTCAGACAGGGGTCACCGCGTCCCCGGGCCGTGATTCCACTGCCTTGCGCAGCGCGGGCGCGAAAGCCTTGTGGCACCCCCGGCCTGCCTGCTTTGCGGCATAAAGCGCAAGATCCGCATCGTCCATCATGACCGCCAGCCGCGGCGTGGCATAGGTGCCGCTGCGCGTCGTGCCGATGCTGCCGGATATCCGCGCAACCTCGCCGTTGAAGGCGACCGGCTCTTCCAGCCGCTCTATCAGCCGCCCGGAAATGCGCGACAGCTCCTCTTCCGAGGTGCACCCGACCAGGATCAGGACGAATTCATCGCCGCCCACGCGGATCACCGTGTCGCCCTTGCGGATTTCTTCGCGCAGGATCTGCGCGACCCGCCGCAACACGTGATCGCCGGCCGCGTGGCCCAGGGTGTCATTCACCGATTTGAAAAAATCGAGATCGAGATGCATCAGCGTAAACGCTTCTTCGCTTTCGGTCAGCCGACGTATCGCGGGCTCCAGTGCGCGGCGGTTGCCCAGGCCTGTCAGCGTATCGGTATGAGCCTCCTGCTCGGCCACCACCTTCGCGCCCTGAAGCCGCTGGTTCAGTTTCTGCCAGGCATCGGTCACCACCGCCTTGGCCTCGACCAGGTACAGCATTTCCACCGCCAGGTCCGTCACCGCAAAATCCGCGCTTCGCAGGTCGTGGCGGCCCACGGCGTCCATCACGCCGATCCCAAAGGACAAATCGACGATAACGCCACCCGGCGGGCCCAGCGCCCGGTCCTCGGGCAACGGCACCGCGACAGCCTTCAGCTCGGTCTCGACAGGACCGCGCAATACGCAATGCAGCCGCCGCCCCGCCGCCGCGCGCAACCCCGGCACACCCGGCTCCAGCCGCGGGCGCCTGACCTCGAACAGATCGAGGAAATCGCACCCGATCAGACCCTTGGCATTCAAAACCTTCCTCGCCGTCGGACCCGCGTGCGTGATGCGCCCCATGGCATCCACGATCAGATGCATCGGGCACAGCACGTCCAGCAGCGCCCCGAGGCTCGCGATCGCACCGGGCCTCATCCGGCGTCGCCCAGCACGAAACTGCGCCCGGTCGCAAACGCCGCCTCCAACAGTTGAACATCAATGGTTTCGACACCATCGCGGCATCCCTTGTGCTCCAGCAGAACCAGTGCGCCATAATCATCCGCCATGGCCCGCAACAGCCCCAGCAAAACGTGACCGAAGGCAAAACCCGCCGTCCCCCGTTTCCCGACCGTGACCGAGAACACCTGTTGCCCACGATCCACCAGCGCAACAGGCGGCAAGTCCAGCTGCGGCGCCGCCAGCCGCGCCCGCGCCGGCAGGTCGTCCAACGAATGCAGAAAATCGGTGAAATCCGCGCCCGAGAACCGCAACAGCCGTCGCAGCGCGGCGGCGGTGGGGTGCGAAACCAGGTAGGTGCCGATATCCTCCAGGATCTCGGCCTCCGCCTTGTCCAGAAGCTGCGCGGCCTGCACCAGTACATCGCCGGTCAGCGCGTCCGGGTAATCCAGCATCGCCTCGAATTCAGGCGGCGCAAGGTCCGCCCGGCGCGCGATCTCTTCCCAAGCCTCATGCCCGTAGGTATCCCGCAAAAACAATTCTATGGCCCGGTTGATCAGCCCATGCATCCTGTGCTCCCGAATTCGGTCAAGCGTTGGCACAACCGAATTAAGAAGCCTTGAACGTTTCAATTTGTCTTTAATAAATTGACCGGCCGGGTCTGCACGGCGCTCAGAAATCGGTCGGAGCGCCGCCTTCCTCCTTCCGCCGCGCGACAAAGGCCGCCAGTTCCTCGCGGATGCCCTCGTCCATCGGCGGCGCCTCAAAGCTCGCGATGATGTCCCGGAACACCTGGTGCGCGCGCTGTGGCGTCCACACGCCGCCCGCCGCCTCCCACGCCTCGAAATTGCGCCAATCGCTCAGGAATGGCTGATAGAACGCGGTCGTGTATCGGTCCTGCGTGTGCTGAATACCAAAGAAATGCCCCTGGTTGCCCACCTCGCGCACCGCCTCCACGGCAATCTCGTCCGGCCCTGTCGCCGTCACCTGCGGGTCCATGTAGCGCTGGATATGCTGCAATATCTCGCAGTCCATGATGAATTTCTCGGGGCTGGCTATCAGCCCGCCTTCCAGCCAGCCGGCGGCGTGATAGACCATGTGCGCCCCCGACTGCACCGCCGACCACAGGCTGTTCGAGGTTTCCCACACCGCCTGTCCGTCGGGGATGTTTGCCGCACACACGCCGGAGGCCCGCATTGGCAGGCCATAGAACCGCGCCAGTTGCCCCGTCATCTGCGTCGCGCGCATGTATTCCGGCGTCCCGAACGCCGGCGCGCCCGATTTCATGTCGACATTGCTGGTGAACGTGCCGATCGCGCAGCCCACGCCGGGCCGGATCGCCTGCGCCAGCACGATCGCGCACAGCCCCTCGGCCAGTGATTGCGCCACGGCGCCCGCCATCGTCACCGGCGCCATCGCCCCGGCCAGCGTGAAGGGCGTCACCACCAGCCCCTGGTTCCGCTTCGCCAGCCGGATCCAGCCGTCCAGCATCGGGAAATCATGCTTCAGCGGCGATGTGGAGTTGATGTTGGAATACATGTGCGGGCTGGCCTCGAACTCTTCGTCCGTCAGGCCGCCGGCGATGCGCACCATCTCCATCACGTCCTCGACCCGTTCGCGGCCCAGGCAATAGGCATGCGCGACCTTGTCGGTCAGTGTCAGCTTGTCATAGAGCACATCCAGGTGCCGCACGCTGGCATGCACGTCCTGCGGCTCCACCGGATAACCGCCGACAAAGTGGATGCAGTTGAAATACTGGCTGAGTTTCAGCAGGTTGGCGCACATTTCGCGCGTGCCCGTCACCTTGCGGCCTATGCCCATATCCCAATAGCTGGGCGGCGACGAGACATTGCCGAAATTAAGGTGCCGGCCCCCGATCGTGATCGCGTGATCCGGGTTGCGCGGGGTGATGGTGAACTCGCTCGGCGCCTTGCCGATCATCTCCATCACGAAATCGCGGCCCATCCGCACATTCTCGCCGTTGATGTCGCAACCGCCGGTGCCGCGCAGGATTTCGACCGCCTCGGGGTTCAGAAACTCGATCCCGATCTCTTCGAGGATGCGCATCGCGCCATCGTGGATTGCCTGGATGCCCTCGTCCGTCAACGGCTCGACCGGCCGGTCGATGTTGATCGGCGGGTTCCATGGCATTTGCTCGATGACGGCCGTACCCCGTCGCGTCGCGTTTCCGGCCCGTCCGCCGCTGCGTTTCCTGCGTGTGGCTGTCTCTGCCATGGTGAGTCTCCTCGAAAGGCTGCCTTCCATGCAATCACCGCGCGGGCCCGCTCGTTTGCCGCTTTGCGACAGAACCTGTCGCAGGTGAACTATCTCGGCACGATCAGCGCCGACCGCCGCCGCAGGATCGACAGGTAAATGGCGAGGCTGCCCACCACGATGGTACCGCCGACCAGCATCGCCACTGTCGGCCGCTCGCCCACGCCGATCCAGACCCACAGCGGACCCAGCACCGTTTCCAGCAACATCAGCAGACTGACATTGGCCGTGAGCGTGTATCGTGCCGCCAGCGACAGCATGAAGAACGACACGGGCAGCACCACGCCCCCGGTGATCGCCATGGCCCAGACCCGGCCCTCGAACATCGCCTCCACGCCGGTCAGCGACCAGCCGATCACACCCGCGATCCACGCGCCGACCCCGATGGCCAGCAGGATCGGCAACTCGGGGCTTGCGCGCACCGTCACGAAGTTCAGCGCCAGCACGAACGCCACGCCAAGGCCAAAGATCGCCCCCGTCGCAGCAGCCCGGTTCAGCGCCACGTCGCCATGCCCGCCGCCCAGCACCGCAATGCCGATCCCCGTCATCACCGCCGCGATGGCCGCCCAGGTCAGCGCCGATGTCGACTCGCCGGTCACCACCCGGCTCAGCAGCGCGGAAAAGACCGGCACCGCGGCCACGCCCATCAGCACCATCGCCGCCGGGGCCGAGGCGATGCCAAGGCAGAACAGCATCGAGTTCAGCACCTGCGCCGCCACGATCAACAGCCCCGGCCCGCTCATCAGCCGGGCGATATCGCCCGCCCTGTCCCGGCTGATACCGGCCCAGGCCAGCACCATCATCGTGCCCATGAAAAGCCCGCGCCATCCGGTCATCTGGAAGCCTTCCATGCCCGACAGCCGCATCAGCATCGCATCGGGCGTCAGCACCAGCGTGCCGAAAAGCGCCAGAAGAATGCCCCGGGACAAACCTGCGCTCACGTTGTCATCCAGGTCGGGATTTGCCCGATATCAGTCAGGACCACATCGGCATGGGGGCGCAATTCGTCCGAGCATGCCGGTCCGGTCAGCACCGCGATCGTCTGCATCCCCGCCGCACGCCCCGCAATCAGGTCATGGGTGCTGTCGCCCACCATCGCCACGCGCGCGGGGTCCAGACCGGCTGCACGGGCGAACGCCAGGCACGGCCCAGGGTCCGGCTTGGCCCCGTGGCCGGAATCGAACCCGGCGATGAAATCGAAGAATCCGGTGACATCGGCTTCGCCCAGATGGGCGCGGGCCCCATACTCGGTATCGTTCGTGGCAACGCCCAGCGCGATGCCCTCTGCCTTCAGCGAAGACAGGAATGGCGCAAGCGGCACCGCTTCGGCCTGCGGCGCGGTGGCCGAGGTCTGCATCAGGTAAAGTTCCAGGTCGGCCACCTCTCGCCCCGGCAGCGCCCGCGCCACGCATTCCGCCGCCTCGCGGTTGGTGCCCGCGATGATCGGGCTTGTCGGCGCGAAACGCATGGCGCCAAGGTCGTAATGCATTTCCGCCGCCAGCCTGGCCCTGACAGCCGCATCGCCGTCGGCAAGATCTTCGATCAGTCCCCCGGCCCAGGTGCTCCAGGTGGTGTGAAAATCGAACAGCGTACCATCCTTGTCAAAGAGCAGCCCATCAATCTTTCTTGCGGGTTTGTTCACCTTATGGTCCTCAAAATTAATTCATGTCCAATGGGTCTGAATCCCGCCCGGAAGGGCCGCGCGGGCCTCGACAACCGCCTCGGGCGGCACATTCGCGGCCTCGCTGAACTCCATGATCCACGCGTCGTCCATCAGGATAAAATCCATCAAAGAGGCAAGAAAATCCGGATCTTGCGCACCATCGCGCAGATCATCCCGCCCTGCCCCCGTGGCCCCCATGAACACGTCCAGCAGGTTCTCGTGACCTGCGATCCAGCCCAACGCCTTGAGCGCGACAGTCTCGGCGGCTTCTCGCTGGTCGGCCATATTGATTAACTCCCGGCAAGGTTTTCTTAACTAATCACAGGGATAGTCTAGCCATCGGAAAGGACAAGTCGGAAAGGCCTCGGCACATGTCAGGCACCATTCTCATCGTCGATGGTCTCGCGACCAATCGCATCGTGCTGAAGGTCAAGCTGTCGGCGGCCTATTTCAGCGTTGCGCAGGTCGGCACCGCGAAAGAGGCGGTCGCGTCGATCCTGCGCGACAAGCCGCAGGCGGTCCTGATGTCCGACGATCTGCCCGACCGTGACGCGTGCGACCTGATCCGCGACATCAATGCCCTGCCCGGCTGTGCCCAGCTGCCGGTGCTGGTCCTGACCGCCACCCACACACCGCAACTTCGGGTCGACCTGCTGCAGGCCGGGGCGGCTGACGTGATGCCCAAACCCTTTTGCGAGAAGACGCTGCTGGCGCGACTGCGCTCGATGTCGCGCCACGCCCCGGTCGAGGCCGATCTTGATCTGACCAACGACACCGCCGAGGCACTTGGTTTCGCCGAGGCGCAGGCGGGCTTCGCCGCGCGAGGCCTGATCGCGACGCTGCATACCGGCGCCGCGCGAGACCAGGCCCTGTGTCGCCGCCTCGCCCAAGCCACCCCGCACCGGTTCGAAATGCTCCGCACCGGCCAGTCCGGTCTGCTCACAAGAATGCATGCATCGCCCGACGTTCTGCTGGTTTTCCTGCCCGCACGCGCGACCGAGCCCGATCTGGTCCATCTGGCCGAGCTTTGCAGCGCACCGCAGACCCGCCAGTCAAGGGTGCTTGCCCTGGTCGACCCCGCCGATGACGCGCTGGCCGCCAAGGTGCTGGACCTCGGGGTGCACGATGTTGCCGCCCACGACGCCGACCCGCGGGAGATCACCCTACGCCTGGACAAGCTGCTCAGGGCGAAACAGGCCGACGACATGCAGAAGGCCCGATTGCGCACCGGGCTGCATGCGGCGGTCACCGACCCGCTGACCGGGCTTTACAACCGCCGCTACGGCCTGTCGCAGATGACCCGGATGATCGACACGGCCCGCAGCAGCGGGCAAACCTTCGCGGTGATGGTTGCGGACCTCGATCACTTCAAGGCGGTCAACGACACCTACGGTCACGCCGCGGGCGACCGGGTCCTGACCCGCATCGCCCACGCTCTGCGCGACGCGTTGCGCCCCGGCGACAGCCTGTCGCGCATCGGCGGCGAGGAGTTCCTGGTGCTGATGCCCCAGTCGGGGATCGCGGCCGCCCGCGCCATGGCCATGCACCTGTGCCATACCGTGCGACAGACAAGGATTGCCCTGCCCGGTGTCGAGACGCCCGTCTCGCTGACCGTCAGCATCGGCGCCACGGTGGCCAACCCCGCGCACCAAGGGGACAGGCTCGACCCCGAGGCGATGGTGGCCGAGGCCGACCACGCGCTTTATGCCGCAAAGTCCGGCGGGCGCGATACCGTCACGTTTTCCCAGTTATCCGCCGCCTGACCGGGGACACACCGGCACCGGCCTCAGCGACGCCGCCGCTGCAATTCCTGCTCCAGCCGATCGGCATAGGCAACGCGGTCCTGCGGGCTCATCTCGCCCCAATAGGCGATCAGCAGCGTCTGCGCCGCGGCGACACGGTCATCGAACAGTGCCCGCACCCGCGTCATCCTGTCAGCCGCGGCAGCGGGGTCGAACTCTTCGGCGCGCAGCAGCGCGACCAGTCCGGCCATTTCCTGCCGAAACGCCTCGCGTTCGTCTGTCCTGTCGCGAAAGTTCCGGATCATCTGCTTCTTGAGGTCACTGCGCTCCTCCTGGCTCAGCGCCCGGTGCATCGCGCCCATGCCCCCCGGGGGGCCGCCGCGCATCTTCGGCCCGCCCTTGATCGCGAACCCGGCCGCGGCCCCCACGACAAGCAAATTCAGCGCGAGCGACACCACCAGAAGCACGCGCATCCAGCGCGGCGCCCCGGTGCGCGGCCCGGTTTCGGTCTCGTCGCTCATGCTCATCCCTCCTCGTCCGGGAAAAGTTCAGTTCCGATGTCGGGCTGCAGCGCCAGGGTGATATCTTCGCCCCAGACCAGCTGCACCGTGGCGCTTACCCCATCCGGCGGCGCCGCGCCCAACCACAGCCCGGTGATGGCAGCGGCGCTCAGCCCGGTGACCGCGGGCCAGCCGCCCAATGCCCGGAACACACCGCTCCACCCAATAGAGGCGCGCGCCCCGCGCCGCCGTGGCGCGCTGCGTGCTGCCACCTCCGCCTCTTTCAGAGCGTCCTGCACCGCCTCCGCATCGCCCAGCACCCGCGCCAGGAAATCGGCATCCGGTTCGGGCGCGGCGCGGCGCGCGGCGGCAAAGGCCGCGCTCAGCTCATCGTCAGGTTTGCCCGTCTTGCTCATTCCGAATACCCCAGTTCATCCTTTCGCCCCCGCAGCACGTCGCCAAGGGCCCGCTTTCCCCGCGCCGTCAGGCTTTCCACCGCCTCGACGCTGATCCCCATGATCTCGGCAATCTCCGGATTGCCAAGCTCTTCGATATGGCGCAGCACCACCGCCTGTCTCTGCCGCTCCGGCAGTTCACTCAGCGCGACCTGCAGCGCGTCGGCCCGGGCCCGCTCCTGCATGTCCTCTGCCGCGCTCGACCTGCTGTCCTGCGGATCGCCCGCCGCCTCCAGCGGTCGCGTGCGCCAGCCCCGGCGCAAACGATCGGTGCACAGGTTCGCCACCACCCGGTACAGCCAGGTCGTCACCTTCGCTTCCCCCTGCCTCCAGTCCGGCGCCACCCGCCACAGCCTCAGCAGCGCCTCCTGCGCGACATCCTCGGCCTCGGTCCGGTTGCCGAGCAGGCGGTAGGCATGGGCCAGAACCCGCGGGCTCAACCGCAAGGTCAACGTCCGCGCCGCCGCCCGATCGCCATTGGCGAACAGCACCAGCAGCGCCTCGTCGGCCACGTCGTTCAGGTCGTCCAGCGGCATCGTCATGTCCCTGTCGTACATCCTGCCCCGTTACTCGCGTCCGGTTCTAGGCCGAAACACCCCGCCCCGGCCAGTCTTGCGAACGTGACCGGGGCGGGATCGCGCGGATTACTCCGCGTTCTGCTCTTTCTTCTTGCCGTGATGCTTGGCGCGCATTTCGCGCATCTTCTCGCGCGCGGTGTCGAACTCGGCCTTGCTGATCGCGCCGTCGCCATCCGCATCCGCCCGGTCGAACATCTTGCCGCCCCGCCGCGCCTGCGCTTCCTCGAAGCTCACGCCGCCGTCGCCGTCGGTGTCCAGCCGTTCGATCACCTTGCCGGCCCGCTTGGCCGCCCGTTCCTGCGCCCGGGCCTGCATCTCCTCAAGGCTCATCACGCCATCGCCATCGGTGTCGGCAGCATCGAACCGCGCTTTCATATGCGCCTGCATCTCTTCGCGCGTCAGCTGACCGTCGCCATTGGCATCCAGGTCCTCGAACGAATGCCGCGGGCCCTTGCCCTCGCCCGACCCGGCCATGCCCGGCACGGCTCCACCCAGTGCGATCGACATGCCAAGGGCGCTCATGATCATCAGGTTCTTCATCTTCATGCTCCATCTCGGACAGGTTCGTTGCGGCGCGATCTTCGGCCGCGCCTTTGCTTTGCGACCGCGCCTGCCATCGCGATCATACAGTCTAAACGCGGGCCCCCGCGCCTTCCGTCGCGCGGCTTCGACATTTTTCCGGGCAGACCAAAGCCATTCTTTGCGACATCCCGACGCACAGACAGCCTGTCACCTTCCAATTTTGCCTCCGAAAGCGCAGGTCTACAGCCATCCACGCGCGAGGGCACATGACCAGCACCGATCACGACACCCACACGTCCGCTTCCGTGGCGCACACCACGCCCGAAGGACAGGACTCCAATGAACGCGACCTGTGGCCCGCGGTCTTTCGCGGGTTTCGTCGCACCTGCCCCAATTGCGGCTCGGGCCCGATCCTGAAAAGCTATCTCAAGCTGCGCAAAAGCTGCCCGGTCTGCCGCGAGGATCTCAGCCACGCCCGAGCCGATGACGGCCCCGCCTACCTGACAATTCTTCTGGTCGGGCACCTCATGGCCCCGCTTCTGCACGTCACCTTCACGACGTGGCGGCCCGAACCGCTGGTGCTGTTCACCATTTTCGCTATTGGCTGCGTCACGCTCTCGCTTTACCTTCTGCCCCGGCTGAAAGGGGCAATCGTCGGCTTCCAGTGGGCGCGCCAGATGCACGGCTTCGGGGACGACACCTGATCCCTTCGGCCCCGAAGGACAGGACCCGATGACCGCAACATACCCGAAACATTCCGACAAGAGCGCCATCCGCGACGCGGCGACCGTGATCGTGCTGCGCGACCGCATGACGCAACCGCGCGTGCTGATGGGCCAGCGCGGCGCCAAGGCGGTCTTCATGCCCAACAAGTTCGTCTTTCCCGGCGGCGCAGTGGATGCGGGCGACGCCGCGATCCCGCTGGCCCGCCCGATGCCCGACGGCTGCGCCGCCCGCCTGCGTGACGACAGCGAGACCGACCGCTCCCACGCGCTGGCTGCCGCCGCGATCCGTGAGCTCTGGGAAGAAACCGGGCAGGTTCTCGGCCAACCCGGCGACTGGTCCGGCCCACCCCCCGCCGACTGGGAAAGTTTCGCCGCGACCGGCCACGTTCCCGATGCCTCCGCTTTGCAGTTCGTCTTCCGCGCCATCACCCCGCCGGGCCGCCCCAGGCGATTCGACGCTCGCTTCTTCCTGGTCGACGCCGGGGCGCTCACCTCCGACCCGGACGATTTCTCGCCCGCCTGCGACGAACTCAGCCACCTTCAATGGGTGCCTCTCGCCACGGCCCGACACGACTATGACCTGCCCTTCATCACCGAGGTCGTGCTGGCCGAGATCGAGGCCCGCGCCCACGATCCCGCGCCCCCCGCCTCGGTGCCGTTCTTTCGCAACGACGACGAAAGCAACCTGTTCAAACGCCTCTACGGCGCGCCGCTGCCTGATTGAACCGCCCGACTAACGCGCGCCGCCGCTACCCCAGCAGCACCAGCAACAGGATGCTGGCGCTCACCAGAACGATCCCGACCAGTTCCCGCCGCGTCACCGTCTCGCGAAAGAACAGGACCGAGGCAGCCAGTGAAAAGATCACCTCCACCTGCCCCACCGCGAACACGTAGGCCGCATTCTGCAAGGTGAAGGCCGTGAACCAGCCGACGCTGCCCAGAAGGCTCGTCACCCCCATCCACACCGCGCGGCCCCGCGCCGCCCAGACACGGGCCAACTGCCCAGGCTCGCCCCAGCGCAGATAGGCCGCCATGCCAAGGCTTTGCGCCGCCGTGACCGCCGCCACCGCGACCATCGCCCGCAGGAACGCGTCGTCACTGGCCACCTCCAGCGTCGCGCCGCGATACGTCACCGCCGACACCGCGAAGAACGCCCCCGAGGCCAGCCCCAGCGCCGGCGCCTTGCTGGTCACCCGCCGCCACCAGCCACCCGCGCCGCCCGGCACGTCCGACAACACCAGCACGCCGATCAGCCCAAGGAATATCGCCACCAGCCCCGGCAGGCTGATGCGGTCGCCCAGCACGATCAACCCCACCATCGCGGTCTGCACCACCTCGGTCTTCTTGAAGGTGATCCCGACCGCAAAGTTCCGCTCTGCAAACAGCAGCACGACGCACCACGTCGCCAGGATCTGCGCCAGCCCGCCGCTCAGCACGTAGATCCAGAAACGCCCGCCCACCGCCGGCAGCCCCTGCCCCGACCACATTGCATAGCCCCCTGCCAGTAGCGCGGCCATCGGCGCGGCATAGGCGAACCGCGCGAAGGTCGCGCCCAGGGCGCTCAACGTCCCCATGCTCAGCGATTTCTGCAACATGAAGCGCAGCGTCTGGAAAAACGCCGCCATGATGGAAAGAAGGATCCACGGTTCGACCATGGATCCCCTCTTGCCCGCGTTTTACTTCCTCCGCCAGAGCGGATGCGCCACCGGGTCCTTCGCCCGCAACAGGTGCCGCGCGAAAATTTCGGCGTAAGAGCGGTAATAGTACCCGCCATTGCGCCGCAGGTACGTCTCCCGGTTCTGCCGCCACATCGCCGGCAGGCGGTACCATGCCACCTTCGGATGCATGTGATGCACCACGTGCAGGTTGTTGTTCAGAAACAGAAACGCCAGCGGCCCGCCATCCTCGACCACCACCGTGCGCCCGCTGGCGCGCTCATGCGCCCGGTGCTCCAGGAAGGTGCGGATTTTCAAAATCGCATAGGCCAGGTAGGCGCTGACGAGGTAGGCCCAGACCGGCATCGGCGAGACCGCGACGACCGCCAACACCCCGGCCACGCCCAGCCCATGCAACACCCAGGCCCGCGCAATGCCCCGGTCCCCGGCCCGGATCGCGGCCCAGTCCGCGCGCATGAACACCACCTGTCCCAGCACCGGCCCCACGATCATCCGCCCCAACAGCGTGTTGTTGAACCGCAGCACCGCCCGGAACCAGCGCGGCAGCCGAACCCAGACCTCCGGGTCCAGGTAGTTCGACTCCGGATCGTCATAGGGATCGGTCAGCAGGCTGTCGCGGTGATGCGCAAGGTGCAGTTCCATGAACCGCCGATAGGGCACGCACAGCCCGAGGCTGAAAAACCCCAACACCTCGTTGACCCGGTCGTTTCGGGTCGGATGCCCGTGGATCATCTCGTGCACCAGCGACGAATGCAGCGTGATCCCGATCGCCGCCACTACAACCCCTGCCGGCAGCCACAGCCCTGCCAGCCAGAAAAGCGCCACGCCCCAGGCCGCGTAACAGGCCGCCAAAAGTCCCAATGTCGGCCATTCCACGTCCGCGAGCGTCCGCGCGCCCGGCCTCGGCACCGGCCCGGCGCCGCCTTCGAATTCCACTTTCATCTTGTCCCCAATATTCGTCCTTCACAAAACCGTTACGACAGATCCTGTCAGGGGGGCAGTCAGAGAATGGTTAACAAACCTCTCGTTTGTTGATAAAATCCAACATATGATCCAGAAATCCGACAAACGCGACCGCGCCACCCTGTTGCGCACCCGCCTCAACGAGGCGCTGCGCCTGCGCGGCACCTCGCAAAGCGCCCTCGCCCGCAGCGTCGGCGTCGACCGCTCGACGATCTCGCAACTGCTCAAGGGCACCGGCGCCCGCCTGCCCAATGCGCAAGTGGTGGGCGAATGCGCCCGTGCCCTCGGTGTCTCCGCCGACTGGCTCCTGGGCCTCACCGACCGGCCCGAAACCGCCGCCGACATCCTCGCCAACACGCTCTCGCTGACCGAAGCACCCCGCGCGCTTGTCGACGAACAGATCTTCGCCTGGCACCGCGAGGCGGCGGGCTACAAGATCCGCCATGTCCCCGCCGGCCTGCCCGACATGCTCAAGACCCGCGATCTTCTGGAATGGGAATACGCGCCTCATCTCGGACGCTCCACCGAACAGGCCATCGGCGCCTCCGAGGATCGTCTGGCCTGGATGCGCGGCACCCAGTCGGACTATGAAATCGCCCTGCCACTCTTCGAGATGCACAGCTTCATCGCCGGCGAAGGCTACTACGCAGGCCTGCCCCGCGACATCCGCCAGGGCCAGGTCGACTACCTGCTCGAGATCACCGAACAGCTCTACCCCCGCCTGCGCCTCTACCTGTTTGACGCCCGCCGGCTCTACTCGGCGCCGATCACCGTCTTCGGCCCCTTGCTCGCCGTGCTCTATATCGGCCGCAACTACCTCGCCTTCCGCGACACCGAACGGGTCGAGGCGCTGACCCTGCATTTCGACGCCCTCATCCGCGAAGCCTCCGTCGGCGCCCGCGATTTGCCCGCCCACATCCGCCACTGCTGGGCACAGGCCCCGGACTAGGGCCACCCCGCCTCTTCTTCTGGCCAGGAATATCCTGGGGGAGCGGCGAAACACCGTTTCGCCGCAGGGGCAAAGCCCCCGGCAACGCCCGCCACAAAGACCCCGTCATTCGAAAACCGCGTAGGGTGGGTGAAAACCCACCGCCACCCTTCAATAGGGCATCGGATGCGCCTTGTGCGTCGCGTCCAGCGCCTCCAACACCTCGTCCGACAGCGTCACCTCCGCGGCCCCCAGCGCCACGTCCAATTGTTCCAATGATGTCGCCCCGAAAATGGCCGAGGTCATGAACGGCCGCGTCAGGCACCA
This sequence comes from Roseovarius sp. MMSF_3298, assembly GCF_030733705.1. Lineage (NCBI taxonomy): Bacteria > Pseudomonadati > Pseudomonadota > Alphaproteobacteria > Rhodobacterales > Roseobacteraceae > Roseovarius > Roseovarius sp. MMSF_3298. The sequence continues at coordinate 16,509 of NZ_JASHIN010000011.1, read as the reverse complement.
GGCCAGCGCCATCTGCACCGGATCGAGGCCAAACCGCCGCGCCACCTCCAGATAGGCGTCCACGGCGGCAAAGGCTCTCTGCCCTTTGCGCCCGCCCAGCGTCTCGTTCAGCGTCAGACGCGACCCCTCGGGCACCGCACCTCCCTGGTATTTGCCGGTCAACAGCCCGGCGGCCAGCGGCGAAAAGGCCAGCAACCCCACATCCTCGTTCACGCTCAGCTCCGCCAGGTCGGTATCAAAGAGACGGCACATCAGCGAATACTCGTTCTGGATCGTCGCCACCCGCGGCCCGCCCATCTCGTCGGCGACGCGCAGCCAATGGCCCGTGCCCCAGGCACTCTCATTGGACAGGCCGAAGGCCCGGATCGTGCCCCGCTCGACCTCGCGTTCCAGCGCGCCCAGCGCATCTTCCATATGCGCCCGCGTCGCGGCCGGGTCCTGCCCCGAGGGGTCGAATGTCCAATTCTGGCGGAACATGTAACTGCCCCGGTTGGGCCAGTGAAACTGGTACAGGTCGATCACGTCCGTCTGCAATCGCTTCAGCGAGCCTTCGATCGCCCCGGGGATGGTCTCTGACGAGATCGGCGCGCCATCCCTCGCGTGCTGCATCCCCTCGCCCGAATGCTTGGTGGCCAGCACCACGTCACCGCGCCGCCCCGTCCGGGCAAGCCAGGTGCCGATGATCTCCTCGGTGCGCCCGATGGTCTCCTTCGCGACCGGGTTCACCGGGTACATCTCGGCGGTGTCGATGAAATCCACGCCCCGGTCGAGCGCCCGGTCGATCTGGGCGTGCCCCTCGGCCTCGGTGTTCTGGCTGCCCCATGTCATCGAGCCGAGGCAAAGCGCGCTCACTTCGATTCCCGTCCGTCCCAATTGCCTGCGCTGCATGTCCCGCTCCGTCTTGCCTGTCGTCAAAGCCCCATATGTAGCGGCTCTGACGCGGGCGTCACCCCGTATTTCGAGATTGAGAACAAAGAGCGAACAAACTACATTGAATGCCATGGACACCACCCTGCTCACCCGCCGCAGCAGCCACCGTACTCGCACCGCCGTCACCGTGCTGGGCGAGATGGCCCTGACCCCCGCGCGCCTGCACGAGTTTTGCGGCCCGGCGCGGCACATGGCGGCGATGCTGGCGGCCGCCGCCACGCAAGGCCCGGTGTTCTGGATCGCCCCCGACTGGGTCGCCGACCGGCTTAACCCCGATGGCATGGTGGCGCTGGTGGGGCCCGAACGCTTCACCTTCCTGTCGCCACGCCAGCCCATTGACCTGCTGTGGTGCCTCGAGGAGGTGCTGCGCTCCGGCGCGGTGCCGCTGGCCGTTGCCGAACTCCCGGACCTGCCCAATCTCACCCAGGTCCGCCGCCTGCATCTCGCCGCGGAAACCGGCGCGGCCGAAGGCTCCGGCGCGCCCCTCGGCCTCATTCTTACCCCCGGCGAGGGCGGCGCCCCCGGCGTCGAAAGCCGCTGGCACATGGCCCCCGCCCATACACCCGGGCGGCTGGGCTGGACCCTCTCGCGCCGTCGCGCCCGCACCCTGCCCCCGGCAACATGGGCCGTGACCCGCGCCAGGGGCGGCTTTGCGCTTGATCCCTGCAAGGAAACTGGCAATCCTGCCTAAGTGACAGACGAGAAACGCAAAACGCCCGGCCTCACCGCCGCGCTCTGGCGCGACCTGCTGGGCCGTAGGGCCTGGTGGGGGGCCGTCCTGCTCTTTCTGGGCGTGGTTGCAATGCTGGTCGTCTTCTTCGTGCGCATCCCGGCCAACGTCGATTTCATGACCGGCCGGATCGACAGCATCACCCAGGTCGAGACCGATTTCGGCACCCGCCCCGCCTATACCGCCACCACCGACGCGGGACGGCAATTCCCGCTTGTCACCCCGAACCGCCTGACCCCGCTGCTCGCGCCCGGCGACCGGATCTGCCTGCGGGTGCAGACCGACCGCTTCACCGGGCGCGTCACCGCACGCCACGCGGTCGAAGCGCCCGACTGCCGCGCGGGCCCGTAACGCCGCCCCGCCGGGTTATTGCTCGCGGAACGCCCGCGACATGGAATCCGTGATCGGCTTGCTGAGATATTCAAAGAACGTCCGCTCGGCGGTCTCGATCATCACCTCCGCCGGCATCCCCGGCGTGGGGGCAAAGTTGCGCACCCGCGCCATCTCCTCGGGCGGGATCCGCACCCGCGCCAGGTATACCTCCTGTGGCATCAGCTCGGACTCGTCGGGCAGCGCGTCGGCCGACACGTAATAGACCGTCCCGTTCAGCACCGGAGTCGTGCGCTGGTTCAGCGCCACCAGCCGCACGGTCGCAGGCTGGCCTATCTTGACGCTGTCGATATCGGTGCGCGGCAACTTGGTCTCGATGATCAGCGGCGCGTCGGCAGGCAGGATCTCTGCGATGGTCTTGCCGCTCTCGATCACCCCGCCCGGCGTGTTGTAGGTCATCCGCACGACGGTCCCCGCCACCGGCGACACGATCGAGGACCGCGCATGCACCTCCAGCGCGCGATTGTAGTTCTCGCGCACGGTGTCCAGTTCGTTTTCCGCCGACTGCAGCTCGTCCAGCGCGGCCTTGCGATGCTCGACCACGACCTGCTCGATCTGCTGCTCGTGCTTGGCCAGCAGGGCGTCGACCTCGTGCAGTTCCGCCTGCAACTGCCCGATCTGGCCCAGCCCGTCGGCCTGCGCCCGGTATAGCGAGTTCAATTGCGATCTTTGGGTCAGCCCCTTGTCCAACAGGGCGGATTGCGCGGCGATATCCTCCTTCAGGAAAGCGATCTGCTGCTCCAGCGCATCCTGCTGCGCAAGGAACCCCTCCTTGCGGCTGTTCAGCGCAAGCATGTTGCTTTCCAAAAGGCCGATATCCTTGGCGATCTTGGCCTTGGACGAGTCGAAGTTCAGACGCTGATTGCTCAGGATCTGCTGTACCGCCGGATCGTTTGCGCCCCCCGCCAGGAAGGGCGGCACCTCGAAACTGTCGGCGCCGCTGTATTCCGCCAAGAGCCGCGCGGCCACCGTTTCCAGCCGCGCCCGCCGCAGGTACAGCTCGCGCAGCTTGGCCTGCGCCGCGGTCTTGTCCAGTTGAATGATCGCCTGGCCCTGCGCGACCTGTTCGCCCTCGGACACCAGGATATCCTGAATGATGCCGCCTTCCAGGTGCTGCACGAACTGGTTGTTGCCGATCGCCACGAACGACCCTTGGGTGATCACCGCCGCCGCCAGTGGCGCCTTGAAGGCCCACGCCCCGAAACCGCCGAAGGATGTCAGCATTACGGTCAGGCCGACAAAGGTGAATCGCCGGATCGAGCGCGGCACCTCTGCGAACCAGCGCGTCTCGACGGGTAAGGTCTGCATTTTTATGCGGCTCACAATGAAATCCTCCGTTCAAACTGGGGTCAGGCCGGTGCAGCCGCGGCTGGCGCCGCCGCCGGGGCGGTCCCGGGGTCCGGCGCGGGCTGCGGATTGCCCGACAGTGACTGCAGCACGTGTTCGCGCGGGCCGATCATCGAAACCGCGCCACCCGCCAGCACCATGATCTTGTCCACATGCGCCAGCAGCGACGGTTTCTGCGTGACCACGACCACGGTGATCCCCTGCGCCTTGGCATGCTGCAGCGCCCGCGCCAGCGCCTGGTCGCCCGCCACGTCGAGGTTCGAGTTGGGCTCGTCCAGCACCAGCAGCCGCGGATTGCCGAAGAACGCCCGCGCCAGCGCGATCCGCTGTTTCTGCCCGCCTGACAACGGCGCGCCATCGGCGGCCACCACCGTCTCGTACCCATGCGGCAGGTTGGCGATCATCTGGTGCACGTCCGCCAGTTGTGCCGCGTGATAGATCTGATCGTCCGTGGCATCGTCCCGCATCCGCGCGATATTGTCCTTGATGGTGCCGGGAAACAGCTGCACGTCCTGCGGCAGATAGCCGATGCTCTCGCCGAACTGTCGCTGGTCCCAGTTGCGCAGGTCCATCAGATCCAGCCGCACACAGCCCGAGGTCGGCAGCACCGCCCCCACGAGCATCTTGCCCAGCGTGGTCTTGCCCGCGCCCGAATTGCCGATCACAGCCAGCGACGATCCCGGCGCCAGGCTGAAGCTGATACCGTTCAGCACGACGTTCTTGGTGCCCTGCGGGACGTAAAGCAGGCGCTCCACGTCCAGCCGCCCTTCAGGCCGCGGCAGCACCAGCCGGTCGTGGTTGAGCGGCGACGCTTTCAGCAGCTCGGAAATCCGGCCAAACGCCGCGCGCGACAGGATGAACTGGTTCCACCCCTCGATCGCGCCCTCGATCGGGGCTAGCGCCCGGCCCGCGATGATCGACGCGGCGATCACCATGCCGCCGGTCAGCTGACCGTCGATGGCCAGGTACGCGCCCCAGCCCAGCATCGCCACCTGCGTCAACAGCCGCACCCCGCGCGAGAACGCCGCCGAGGTGATGTTGCGGTCCTGCGCGCGCACCTGCGCGGTCAGTGACGCCGCCGTGTCGCGCCCCCAGATCGACACCGCCTCGGGGATCATCGCCAATGCGTTGATGATCTGGCTGTTCCGCGACATCGAGTCGAGATGCATGTTGGCCGCGCTCTGGTGCCGGTTGGCCACCGTGAACGGCCCTGACGTGGCCCGCTGGTTGATCAACGCGATGACCAGCAAAAGCAGCGCCGTGCCCACCACGATTAGCCCGAGGTGAAAGTGTATGAGAAAGATCGCCAGCACGAACAGCGGTGCGAACGGCGCGTCCAGAAACGCCATCAGCGTGCCCGACACCAGAAAGCCGCGCAGCTGCTGCAGGTCGCCCAGCGTCTGGTACTCGCGCCCGTTGCTGGCCAGCGCCGCCCGGGCCGCCGCACTCAGGATCGACGCGCCCAGCCGCGCGGCCAGTTCGACCGCCGTGCGCATCAGCACGAAGCGCCGCATCGCGTCGAAGAACGCCTGCAGAACGACCGCGCCGACGATGACGCCCGTCAGCATGATCAGCGTGTCCACCGACCGGCTGGTCAACACGCGGTCCGAAATCTGGAACAGGTAGACCGGAATCGCCAGGATCAGGATGTTGGTCGCAAAACTGAACAACATCACCACGGACAGATTCCGGCGCACCGCCACCATGCCGGATTTCAGGTCCTGGTTGAAATCTACCGGCCCGGACCGCTTGTGAAAGCCTGCCCCGCCCCCGCCACCGTTGGCACCGCCGCCCTCACCGCCTTTGGGGACAAGCGGTTTCGGGACATCGCGCGCGGGCGAAACCTCGTTCGCCCGCTTGGCATCGATCACGGGAGCCGGCGATGCGTCAACGGTTTCGGGGGCGGGATCGGGCCCGCCGGCGGCGGGCGTCCCTGTTCCGGGCACGCGCAGGTCGGGCGAAAGCGTTAAAAGGTCCCTCCCCCGGGTGCGATCCTTTTCGTGAGCGGTGGCAGAGGCGCCATGCGCGGCCCGTGATGTGTCACTATCCATGTTTCAATATCTCTTGTTCAAAATGCTTTCGCTCAAACCAGCAGTCCCCCCATCGGATCGCCCCCCATATCGTCGCCGGCGGCGTAACCGCAGTATCCACCGTCCGCGTCCTCGGCCTGCTGATCCACGTCATCCATCAAAAAGGCGACCGCCTCGGTCACCAGCCCGCCCTCCTGGATCAAAAGCGGGCTGTCCTCTTCCACGATCAGGCCCGCCTGGTGCATCAGCGCGTCGGAATAGACCTCGCCGCCCACCTGGACCTCCGAGTCGATGCCGAATTCCGAGATCGCCGCGATGTTGATCAACGCGTTCGCCCCGGCGATCGCCGCCGCCTCGCCCTGCGCGCTGACGTGCACCTGATCGACATCCGACAGAATGTTGACCTGATCGACGACCTGAAGGCTGATCAGGTCGCCTTCGATGTAGAGAACGCTCAGAACCTCGTCCTGCCCTTCGAACGCCTCATGCCTCAGGATGCTGCCGGACACCGCGTCCGACCCCGCGGCAAGGCTGTCACCAAGCGCCGCGAACTCGTCGGACATGGCCTGATAAATGTCGATGCCGATCGAATTTACGCTGGCCTGGTTCCACAGCACGTTGCCGCTGCTGGTCACGTCCCAGCCCTCGTCCTCTGGATAGGTGATGAAATCGTCGTCCAGCAGCACGTTCATCTGGTTGATGATGCTGACGTTGATGATATCGCCGCCCACAACGATCAAATCATAGATATAACTCAGTTCCAAAAGGCTGGTGGCGTTCACAGTCAGATTGCCGCCGCTCTGTATAAAGGTCTTCGAAGCGGTCAGCTCCATGCTCACGACATCGTCGTCGTCCACCATGTTCTGCTGGTACAGGTAGTTGAAGTTGACAACGTCTCCCTCGATCCGCACCACTGACGCAATCGACGGAAAGACCGGCGCGTCGTCCTCCACCGTACCGTCCTCCTCCGCGCCGTCCCCGTCGTCACTCTCAGGCTCCGAACTGGTGCTCAGGAATGACGCGACGCTACTGACGACGTTGTCGGCGCCGCCCGCGCCCCGCAACATCCCGTTCACCGTATCCAGGTCACTAATCACGTTTGTCTGGCTGATACTGACCAGCGACAGGCTGTCGCCCATCACGGCGATCACCGGCGCCTCGGTCAGCGAAAACGAAATGTAGCCCTCGTTGACCACCGTGTTGCCGCCGGTGATCACGTCATGCGCCGGTCCGGTGTCGTCATCCGCTTCGGGCAGAACCGGCAACACCTCGGTCAGATCGGGCAGCGTCTCGCTTTCTTCTCCGTCCACGTGGATCCCGGCGGCGTCCTCTCCGGTCAGCGCCACCACCTGGGCCTCTTCCGGCCCATCGGGGACAAAGGCCGTAGCGCTGGCGTACACCTCGTGGCCCGTCACAGCGATATCGGCACCGCTTTCCGGGACCTCGGGAATATCCGGACCGGCAAGCGCCGTGCCTTCCTCCACCAGCCAGTCCAGCGCCAAGGCCGCCGCCTCTTGAGGCAGTTCCGCCACGGTATCTCCACCCAACAGCCTGTCGGAATCCGCCAGGAGATTTTGCTGATAGACCACCGTCGCATAAGAAGGCGGCGGCGGTGGCGGCGACACCACGAAAGGCTGCGCCGCATATCCGAAGGGCACCCCCGTCATCGATTGCGGTACCACCGGCAGGCCACCGATCAAAAACGGCAAACCTGAATCGGCCCCGGTCTGCATGAAAACCGAAACCGGCGTGAATGGTTCTGGCAGCGGCAGCAACTGAATGCTGTAGGAAATACCGGTATCGACGGCGACGGGTTGCATCGGCGCCGACAGGTTGATCGTGATCGTGTTAAGGCCGTTTCCAAGACCATAGTCAGGTCCGACGTTGTCGAACGGATCGTGATCCGTGCGCAACCGCGCCTCTTCGATGATCTGGTTGAACGCCCCAATAAAATGGGCAATTGCTTCGGTTGTAAAATCAAAGGCCATTTGTTCTTCCTACTCGTCAGAGATCGAAGACCAGACCTACTATTCTGGTTTGAAATGTGACCTGCGCGATGCGCACCGCGCAGGCCGTTTTCAGTATCGTGCCAGGGCCTTAGACGGTGTCGTCTTCGCCCACCAGCGTCGAGGTCAGCGAGCCGCCGACCACGGTCATGTCGACCGTGTTGCCAAGGATGTTGGCACCCTGAACGATGCTCTGGTTGAACGCCGAGGTGTCGACAACCGCGGAGGCCTGCGCCTCGCTCAGGCCGTTGACGAAGCCGTCGTCACCGTTGTTCGAACCCCAGAGGCCGCCATGTCCGGCCGCGCCGCCATCGCCGTTCATCGCTTTGCCGGCCGCGCCGCCAAAGCCGCCGATGGCACCAGCGTCACCACCAAAGGCCTTACCGCCCATGCCGGCACCGCCGCCGCCTGCCAGCGCCGCCGAAGCACCGCCGTCACCGCCGGCACCAAGGCCAACGCCCAGGCCGGTGCTCATGCCAGCGCCCAGCCCGTTCGCGCCGCCGCTGTTGCCGCCATCCGCGTCGGAGGCACCGATGGCGCCGGACCCGGCATTGCCGCCGTCTCCGCCGTCTCCGCCGGCCCCAAGGCCGATCCCGGCACCCAGGCCGACCGGCACCAGCCCAAGGCCACCCAGGCCCAGTCCGCCGCCAAGGCCCGCCGCGCCACCACCATCGGCGTCGTTCACGCCGATCGCGCCAGAGGCCGCGTTGCCGCCGTCACCGCCGTCGCCGCCGTTGCCGGTCTCACCGCCGACACCGACGCCCACACCGATGGATCCAAGTCCACCGCCAAGACCGGCGGCACCGTCGCCACCGCCGGAGGCCGCGAAGCCGCCGTGACCGCCTTGACCGCCGTCAGCCGCCGCGATTCCGCCAAGTGCTGCGGCGTCACCGCCCCATCCGCCGGCTGAAAGCGCACCAGACCCGCCGCCTCCGCCGGTTGGCTGGGTCTCGATGCCTTCATCGGACGTCGCCGTGCCGCCTGTCGCGTTGCCGTTCTGCTGGAAGTTGCCGCTGTTCTGTACCTGCGCGTTGTCGACCTTGTCGTTGTCGGTCAGCGTTGCGGACTGAGCGATGATCGTTCCGGCATCGTTGCCAGCGCCGTTCAGCGCGTCTTCCAGCACGTCTTTCAGAACGATGTCGTTGCCGGCCCCATAGACGGCATGAACGTGACCGCCGTTGGTCGCCATCATGATATCACCGGTCGAGCTGCCGCCTGACAGGTCGAAATCGGCAAAATCATCGTCTGACGGCAGGCCTTCCAGACCGACATCCACGTTCACCTTGACGTCTGTCGTGCTGACGTTGGTCGCCGTATTCGTGGCGGTGTTGGTGGCATTGTTGGTCGCGTCGTTGTGGTTGTAATTGGCGTTGGCGTTAACATTGCCATTGGCGTTGCCGTTCACGTTGCCATTGGCGTTGCCGTTCACGTTGCCATTGGCGTTGCCATTGCCGTTCAGGTTGCCATTGGCATTGCCGTTGCCGTTCAGGTTGCCGTTGCCGTTACCACTGAGGTTTACGTTCTCATTGTGGCTTGACTGGTGCTGGTCCTGACCCTGGCCTTGGCCTTGGGCTTGCCCCTGAGCTTGGCCTTGACCTTGGCCCTGAAGCTGGCCCTGGCCCTGAAGGCCGAAGAGGTATTGATTTTTCTTTGACATTGGATTTTCTCCGAATGGAGCATCCGAGGGTCACCGCTCTCTAACAAGTGACATGCGTCCGGATGCGATTGGATCTGTTTGTTGAAAAAATCCGGGGGGCCGCGACGAAATCTCGGTCTAGGACGCCCCGCGTTATACGACGTGAAATGGTCCGGTCCTCACCCTGTCCTTTCTTCGGAGGCAGTCTCGCGTGCCGGTCAATGGCGCATGGGGCAGATGCGGTCCCACATTTGCGGGCGCCCCGTGCGGCCGTGTCCGTCAGCTAAAGATGGATCCCCCGATCTTGTCTGCACGGTGTCGTGCACGACCGAAGATGAGGGAGAATCGGACGTCGAAAACACCCGTCAATCTTGGTTAATCCAGTTGGATTCCAATTTTTTTCTTTTGTTTTCATAAGTCTGGCATGGCATTGATTCGCCCGTTCCGGCTATTCAGTCCAGTGCCCGCGCAACAATCGGAGTAGTCCTGCGGCGTCCGATCTCATTCAAACGATCTAGACCGACGGCCGAAAACAAACCGATTGATATATGCCGAAGCGCTCTTTCGACTAATATTTGTGCCAGCCTGACAATAGTGCTAGGTTTAGCCGTATTACTTTCTTCATTTGATCAGTTGATAAAAATTTATCGACCAGTGCCTTAAGATGACGACTTCGGGGGGAGCACTGTCATGCAACATTTTTCCGAACCGCGCGAAGGTCGCGCCAAAGAGTTATTGAAATTGGAACGCAAAACGCATTCGGTCATTGCATTGGTTTCGGCCAATCAGAGCTTTTCCGAAAGGCTCTGCCGGGTCACCGAGGCCGAGATCGACAGAACCGCCGTGAAACGCTTCGACTCCGTGGACCAGCTTGTAGAGATGCTGCCGTCCTGGCGGGATCGTCTGTGCCTCGTCGTGCTCGATCAATCTGCGGCGAAAAAGCTGGATGAAAATCTGGCAACCTGGGTCTGCAATCAATCCAGCGCGAAGATCGCCTGCGCCTACGGCGATGCGGACAAAAGCCGGTCGCTGATCACCAGCCCGCTCTATCCCACTGTCGTGTCCAGCTTCTTTCCGGTGCACCTGAATTTCGACTCGTGGATCTCGATGCTCAAGCTTTGTCTTTCAGGGCATTCCTACGTGACGCCCGAACTGCTGACGTCGGCGACGCTGACGGCGACCGATCCGCCCGCCCGTGCCGGCGGCGAAGACATGACGCCGGCAAAGCCCGACAAAGGCACGGCCGTCTCGGCGCTCGATCGGCTGACAGGACGCGAGATCGAGGTGCTCGAACATGTCGCCCGCGGCCGACAGAACAAGGTAATCGCGGCCCAGCTGGGCTTGTCGGAAAACACCGTCAAGCTGCACATTCATCACATCATTTCCAAGCTGGGCGTCCATAACCGCACCGAGGCGGCGATGCTCTATGCCACGTCGAGGCTCTGAACCGGCGCAGCCCGCGCACGAAGAGGCACTGCGCGACATGTTCCTGCGCGTGGGCCAGCTCAACTTCAACTGGACCAACACCGAAAGCCTGTTGATCCACCTCATTGCCGGGCTGGCCGACACCGACAAGGACGTGGCGATGGTCATCTTCCTGACCCTCAACACCACCAGCGCCCGTCTCGATCTTGTCGACAGGCTGGCCAAGCTGGGCCACACCCCGGCCGACCAGCGCGACGCGGTGCTGTCGCTGACCGCGCGGTTCCGCAAGGAAGCCACCCTGCGCAACAAGTTCAACCACTGCATCTATTCCTTCAACCCCGATGGCGGGCCGCTCAATACGATCATGATGCGCATCGCCGACCGCAAGGACCGCATCCTCGTCGGCAAGCAGGAAGTCGCGGACGCACAAGAGGTCGCGCGGATCGACGCCTCGATCGACCGCCTGCGGCGGCTCAACCTCGACATCTGGCAAACCGTCGCGACCTTCGGTTACCCGCTCTGACTGTCCCCGATCTCGCGCAGCGCGGTCAGCAACCGCGCCACCTCGGCCTCGGTGTTGTAATGGCACATCGAAATCCGGATACAGTCGCTCAGGCCCAGCGGTTTCAGCACGTTGCCGCTGTAATGATCGTCCTTGCGGATATGCGTGCGGATGCCCTGCGCGTTCAGCCGCTCGACCACCTCGGCCGACGGCACGCCCGCGACCACCACCGACACCAGCCCCTCGCGCGCCGGGTTGTCCGCCCCGCCCAAGATGCTGACGTGATCCATGTCGCGCAGCCCGGGCAGGTTGCCCGTTCCGTTGATCATCGCGTTCGTCAGGTGCGTCTCGTAGGCGCGAATGGCCCGCCCCGCCGCCTCGATCCGACGGCGAGGGTCGATCTCCTCCGAAACCTCGCCGCCCAGCCAGTCGAAATAGTCCACCACGTCCGAGATGGTGGCATAAGATCCCGCATCCCGTGTTCCGAACTCCCAAGCGTCTTCCGGCGAGCCGATCAGCCGCTCATGCGGCATCACCGCCAGCCGGTCCGAGACCCACCCGATGCCGAACCCGTGCCGCGAGAACACCTTGTAAGGCGAAATCGCGTATCCATCGGCCTGATAGCTGTCGAGGTCCAACTGCCCATGCGCCGCGTGCTGGATGCCGTCCACGATGATCACCGCCTCCGGCGCCACCGCCCGGATCGCCGCGCTGATCGCCGCCACGTCCATGCCCATCCCCGTCACCGGCGACGCATGCACGATGGTCGCCACCGCGACATCCGGCGTCATGCATTCGGCATAGGCCTCTGCCGTGACCATGCCTGTTGAGTCGTCATGCGGCACCTCGACATACGTGAGCCCCGCCATCTCGGCCCAGCGCCGCGCCGCGCTGCGCGATGCCGGATGCTCGATCGACGACCCGATCACCTTGGAGCCCTTGGGCGCGTTCACACAGGCCGTCCGGATCATCCGAAACAGCAGCTCCGTGCCACTTTCGCCCGCAAAGAACTGCCCCGAGGATGCGTTCATGAACACCGCCAGGTCCGCCTTCGCCTTGTCGATGACAGCCTGCGTTCCCTGCCCTGCCGGATTCGCCCGTCCCGGGTTGTCCGGGATCGCGGCATAGAAGCCTGACGTCTCCACCACCTTTTTCAGCGTCAGAGCCCCGCCCGCGTTCTCGAAGAAAATCCGCTCACCCTGGAACGGGCAGCGATCCACATGGGCAAAGCGGTCCCGGATTGCGTGGATAAGCTCGGGGTTTTGCTCGATCATGACGTCTCCTGTCTTCCTGGCGGGCTTTTTCGCCATATGCCGGGATTCGCGAAGCCGACACAAGACTCCTGCATCGCGGCCCACGAACGCTCCAAAATCAGGCACTTGGCCAAAGCGGCGCACGCGACAGAGCTTTGCCCTGACACACGTCGAAAACGACGCCCTTCTGTCGAAAACGCGGCAGGACATCCGCGCCGCGCCATGCCAATCTGCACCCATGCGCATGATCATCTCCTTCGCGGCCCTTTTCCTATCGGTCATCCTGTTGCAGCTGTCCACCGGCGGCGTGGCCCCGCTCGATGCCCTGTCGGGCATCACGCTCGACTTCTCCACCCAGGAAATCGGCTTTCTCGGCTCGGCGCATTTCTTCGGCTTTTTCATCGGCTGCTGGTTCGCGCCGCGTCTGATGGGCTCGGTCGGCCATTCCCGTGCCTTCGCCGCCTTCACCGCCGCAGGCGCCATCGGCCTTCTGATGCACATGATCATCATCGACCCCATCGCCTGGGCGCTGATGCGCGTCGCCTCGGGCCTTTGCATCGCCGGGTGCTACACGGTGGTCGAGGCATGGCTGCAAGCCAAGGTCACCAACGAGACGCGCGGACGCACCATGGGCATCTACCGGGTGGCCGACATGGGCGCCTCGCTCGTCGCGCAAATGCTGATCTCGGTGCTCGAGCCTGCGTCCTACGTCTCCTACAACCTGCTCGCCATCATCTGCTGCGCCTCGCTGCTGCCGCTGACGCTGACCACCGTGCGCCAGCCCGAAACGCCCAAGGCCCCCCGCCTGCGCCCCATGCTGGCGGTCGAATGCTCACCACTCGCCGCCGCCGCCGTGATCGTCGCGGCGCTCTCCAGTGCGACCTTCCGCATGGTCGGGCCTCTCTACGGTCAGCAGGTCGGCCTCGCACTCGATCAGATCGCGTGGTTCCTTGCCGCCTTCGTCCTCGGCGGGGCACTGGCGCAGTACCCTGCGGGCTGGCTTGCCGACAAGTTCGACCGCCGCCACGTCATGATCGGGCTCTCGGTCGCCGCCATCCTGTGCTGCATCGTCACCGCGCTGGCCGGGACCGTCTCGCCCAACGGCGCCATGATCGCCGCCTTCTTCTTCGGCTTCACCGCCTTCCCGATCTATTCCGTCGCCGCCGCCCACGCCAACGACTTCGCCACCTCCGAACAGCGCGTGGAACTCTCGGCGGCGCTGATGTTCTTCTTTGCCCTCGGCGCCATCGCCGCGCCCTTCGTGGCCTCCGCCCTGATCGACCGCTTCGGCCCGCAGGCGATGTTTGTCATGATCGCTGTCGCCCATGCCGTCCTCATCGTCTTCAGCCTCGTGCGGATGGTGGCCCGCCCCAGCGCGGGCACCCGCACCCGCTATGTCTGGTCGCCCCGCACATCCTTCCTGATCGGACGACTCACGCGCACCGCACGCGAGGATGACACGCGCACCGATCCCTGACGCCAACCGCCTCTGGCACAGGCCGCGCCATTGCGTTACACGAACGCCCAAACCTCCAAGGACGTCTCGCAATGGCCCGCCACCTGATCACATCAGCGATCCCCTACATCAACGGGATCAAGCATCTCGGCAATCTCGTCGGCTCCCAGCTGCCCGCCGACCTCTACGCCCGCTACCTGCGCGGCCGGGGACACGAGGTGCTGTTCCTCTGCGCCACCGACGAACACGGCACACCCGCTGAACTGGCCGCCGCCAAGGCGGGCAAACCAGTCGCCGAGTATTGCGCCGAGATGTGGGAGGTACAGGACAAGCTGAGCCAGGGCTTCCGCCTCAGTTTCGACCATTTCGGCCGCTCCTCGTCCGAGCAGAACCGCAAGCTCACCCAGCATTTCGCCGGCAAGCTCTTCGAGGCCGGCCTGATCGAGGAAGTGACCGAGAAACAGGTCTATTCCAACGCCGACGGCCGCTTCCTGCCAGACCGCTATATCGAAGGCACCTGCCCCAATTGCGGTTTCGAGAGTGCCCGCGGCGACCAGTGCGACAACTGCACCAAGCAACTCGACCCCGTCGACCTGATCAACCCGCATTCGACCATTTCCGGCTCGACCGACCTCGAGATGCGCGAGACCAAGCACCTCTACCTGCGCCAGAGCCAGATGAAGGACCGGCTGGAAGAGTGGATCGACACGCGGCAGGGCTGGCCGGTGCTGACCACCTCCATCGCCAAGAAATGGCTCAATGACGGCGACGGCCTGCAGGACCGCGGCATCACCCGCGATCTCGACTGGGGCGTACCGGTTCAGCGCGGCGACGCGCCTTGGCCGGGCATGGAAGGCAAGGTCTTCTACGTCTGGTTCGACGCGCCCATCGAATACATCGCCTGCGGCGCCGAATGGGTCGAGGCGGGCAAGGGCGACGACTGGGAACGCTGGTGGCGCACCGACAAGGGCGCCGAGGATGTCCGCTACACCCAGTTCATGGGCAAGGACAACGTGCCGTTCCACACGCTCAGCTTCCCGGTCACGATCCTCGGGTCGGGCGAGCCATGGAAGCTGGTCGACTACATCAAGTCGTTCAATTACCTCAACTACGACGGGGGCCAGTTCAGCACGTCGCGCGGGCGCGGCGTATTCATGGACCAGGCGCTGGACATCCTGCCGGCGGATTACTGGCGCTGGTGGCTCCTGTCCCACGCCCCCGAAAGCTCGGACGCCGAATTCACCTGGGAGAACTTCCAGGCGAACGTCAACAAGGACCTCGCCGACGTGCTGGGCAATTTCGTTTCCCGCGTGACCAAGTTCTGCCGCTCCAAGTTCGGCGAAGAGGTCCCCGAGGCGGGCAGCTACGGCCCGGATGAGACCGCGTTGATCGACACGCTCACCACCCGCATCCGCGCCTACGAGGCGCACATGGAAGCCATCGAGGTGCGCAAATCGGCCACCGAGTTGCGCGCCATCTGGGTCGCGGGCAACGAGTACCTGCAAACCGCCGCGCCGTGGTCGACCTTCAAGGAAGACCCCGCCAAGGCCGCCATGCAGATCCGCCTCGCACTCAACCTCATCCGCCTTTACGCGGTGCTCTCGGCCCCCTTCATCCCCGACGCCTCCGCCGCGATGCTGCAAGCCATGCAAACCGACGATTGCCACTGGCCCGACGACGTGCACACGGCGCTGGAAAGCCTGGAACCCGGCCACGCCTTCACCGTACCGGACGTGCTCTTCGCCAAGATCACCGACGACCAGCGAGAGGAATGGGCCGCGCGCTTCGCCGGCACCCGCACCTGACGCCCAGGGCCAAATCTTTTCTGAAAAGATTTGCCAAAAGCTTTCTCAAAGCTTTTGGCATCACGCCCCGCCCGCTCAGAACAGGCCGACGAAACGTTCCGGCAGCACGAAGGACTGTTTCGTCTCCAGCCACGGTACGACCTTTATTTTAGGCTGCTTGCGCTTCCAGTTGCCAAAACCTTGGGACAGATGCGCATACGCTGCCGGTAAATCGGCCTCGCCATCGCCGACCGGCGGCTCCCGGACGCGGTCGGCGACCTTTCGGACCGCCTCGTCCGATTGGGTCAGGCGGGATGTTCCGTTGATGTCGTCGGCTTATGTCAAACCTTTTGTGAAGCGCGGAAAGGACCTCCTCAGCGGCCTTTATGCTCAGGTCGCAGGCAACTAATCCCCAGCCACAGATTTTGTGTCCTGATAAGTTAATCCCGATGCGTCTGTCACATTGAGTGTGACCTGCAGAGTCGCAGTCGGCTCCACGGAAACGCGCGAAATTGACAGCGGTCCGACCGCCGTCCCATCCGAACTCGGCACGTTGCCGCCCTGCTTGTTGACCGACCTACCGCTCGGACCTTCCTTCACGACCTCGAGGGTGTACTTGCCGCTCATGCCCTCCTCTAGATGAGAGAACACTTCGATCTGGACCAAACCCTCGACTTCAGACAGTTCGATCCATGCCTGCCTTTGCTCTTCAGCACCGCAAACCATTGGCCACGCAAGCAGGATCGGTAAGGTAAAAAAATGTCTTTTCATTGACTTTCTCCTTGGATAGGCGATGCCCGATTGCAGGCTTGGCCTAAGTTCGTCATCTATTGGCTTCCTGGCTTCACCTGCAGGTAGACGCCATCGTCCTTGGTCACGATTATTCCGTCACTGTTTTCTGAGCCAGAGCGCGGAGAACGGTAAGTCGTGAGAGGACATTTGGCGTTGGTCGACAAGGTTGCGCCTGACTGTTCTTCGCATTCGCTATCGTCTGTCGCAGGTGCCGTCGCGGGCGCCCCC
>NZ_JASHIN010000010.1:0-148198 GCF_030733705.1 Roseovarius sp. MMSF_3298 | reverse complement strand
CCCGGGCCGCGCACGCAGCCTGACAAAGGACGAGTCGCGTGAGGCCATGACGCTCATGCTGTCTGGTGATGCTGCGCCGGAAGCAGTGGGTGCCCTGCTTATGCTCTTGCGCATGAAAGGGGAGACCGCGGAGGAAATCGCAGGCTTTGCCGAGGCGGCGGCCAGCTCTGCGCTTGCATTGCCGCCTGTCGATCTCGACTGGCCAAGCTATGCCGCCGGACGGACACGGGGCCAGCCTTGGTTCCTGCTGTCTGCGCGCCTTGTGGCGGATGCGGGGCATCGGATCTTGCTGCATGGCTGGAACGGGCCGGACAGAAAGGTACGTGACGGACTTGCAGAGGCGGGGATCGGACTCGCAGAGGACCCGGAGGAGGCCGCCCGCCTGCTGGACCGTGATCGCATTGCCTACATGCCGCTGGACTCCCTTCATCCGGGCCTGTTTCGCCTTCTGAACCTGCGGGACGTTCTAGGTCTGCGCTCCTGCGTCAATACGGTTTGCCGGATGCTCAACCCCGCCCGCGCCGCGGCCAGCGTTCAGGGCGTTTTTCACCCCTCCTACCGCCAGCTTCAGGCGGACGCCGCGATACATCTCGGCTGGCAGGCATTGAGCATCATCAAGGGGGCCGGTGGAGAATTCGAGAGCAATCCGGCCAAGGACATTGCCGCTTTCGGGCTTCGGCAAGGGCGCCCCTGGCAGGAAACGCGGCCTGCGTTGCGCGATGAAACCCGCAAGCTCAATGCCGAAGGCGACCTTGCGTTGTGCGACCTCTGGCAGGGCCGCCGCCGCCCGCCTTTTGAGACCGACCTCGTTGTCACCACCACCGCCCTCGCCCTCGATACGCTTGGCCATGCCAATCCGGTGCGGCAGGCAGACTTGCTCTGGCAGAACCGCGCCCGACTTTGCGCCGCCTGAAAGGAGACCCGGATGAAGGCATTTCCCATGTTCATACGTACCACCGGGCGCCGGATCGTCGTCGTCGGTGGCGGCGAGCAGGCGGCGCAAAAGGCGCGTCTGATGCTGAAGACAGATGCCAGCCTGGTTCTCGTCGCTGACAGCCTGGAAGATGAACTGCGCATGCTGGTCGACGACGGCCGCGCCACGCATGAGACGCAGCTCTCGGCCTCTGTCTTCGAGGGGGCGGCCATGGCGCTGATCGGTACCGGTTGCCCGGGGCTTGATGCGGCCGCCCATGCGCTGGCGAAATCCGTGCGCTGTCCGGTCAATGTGGTCGACCAGCCCGACCTCTGCGACTTGACCACGCCGGCGATCGTTGATCGTGATCCAATCGTCGTGGCCATCGGCAGCGAAGGCACGGCGCCGGTCCTGACCCGCGACATCAAGACCCGCCTGGAACAGATGCTGCCGCAAACGCTCGGCGGCTTGGCGGCGCTGGCAGGGCGCTTGCGCCCGGCGGTTGAACGGCAGGTGCCCCGTGCAAATAGACGTGCGCTCTGGGCCTGGGTTTTCAAAGGGGCGCCCCGCGGCGCCTGGATCCGTGGCGCGGAACGCGACGCCGCGCGTGTGATCAAAACCGCCATCGAGGCAGGCGGCGCGCCAGAGGGGGCCGGTTCCGGGCAGATCAGCCTCGTCGGGGCTGGCCCCGGGGCGCGCGACCTGCTTACGCTTCGCGCAGTAGAACGCCTCCAAGAGGCCGATATCATCTTCTACGACCGTCTCGTGGATGCGGAGGTGCTCGAACTGGCCCGCCGCGACGCGGAACGCGTCTTCGTTGGCAAACATGTGGGTGCCCATGCCTGGCCCCAGGAGCGGATCAACCAAGTGATCGTGGCGGCCGCGGCCAAGGGGCAACGCGTCGTTCGCCTGAAATCCGGTGATCCCGGCATATTCGGCCGCGCAACAGAGGAAATCGAGGCCGCTCGCGCCGCCGGGATCCCCGTTGAGCTTGTGCCGGGCGTGACGGCGGCCTCTGCGGCCGGCGCGATGTTGTGCCAGAGCCTGACGGAAAGAAACGTCGCCGACACCCTTGTCCTGACAACGGGGTCCGGCTGTGCCGACGATCCTGTGCCCGATAGCACGCGTCACTCAGGCCCGGGGACGACGACGGCTTTCTACATGGCGGTGCGTCATGCCGGACGCCTCGCCGACGACCTAATGAAAAAGGGGTTGCCAGCAGACGCTCCAGTCGACATCGCCTGCGACGTTTCCAAGCCGGATCAGCGACACATCACAACCACCATCGGGGCGATCGAAAGAACCTTGGACAGCAACAAAGTGCATGGTTGCGCCGTGCTGCTGGTAACCTGGCCAAAGCGATGTGCTGAACAGTCGGCCAACGGCCCGGTTCTGGCCAGACTTGCACCAATGGCGGAAAGGACTGTGATTTCCCTGCAGGACTCGAAGGTCGGATAGTCTTTTATAGACATTCGGAAAACCAACGGATGCTGCTCGTGCAAGACAAATTGTCCGGTTATGAGGAAATACGCGAAACTCGGCGGACAAACCGATGGGGCAAATGATCCATATCGACGAAGCGCGCATTCGCGATCAATAATGATGTAAGAGCGAGCATACGCGCTTTGCCTAGATAGAGCGCCGGTTCGCCACTTCGGCGAACAATGCTTTCTGTCTGTTAAGCTTGTGCAGCAGTTCAACCTGATTGGAGGTTCCCGTCTTGGAAAAGACAGAACTGAGATGCGTGCGGACCGTAGCTGGCGCAATCGACAAGGACTCAGCAATTGCGCAAACCGTCATTCCTTCTTTCAACAGGGTGCAGACACGGAATTCGGACCTACTCAAATGTGCCGGGTTCTCGCAGTCCAGCAAGGGAACATCGCTGTCGTATGGCGCCTCGACGCAACTCAGTTTCCGTCCCCGCACCAGCGTTTTTGCAATTACGCCGGAGACCCTGCTGCCCCAGCATGACGAGAGTGTTCCGATCAGAGTCACGACCAGATCAAGATCGTGCTGCGCCGGACTATGCAGGTACTGCAGCTCGAGAACATCGACACTGGCATGCCCCTTCCACAAGGGGATCGCGATGATTTCCGCGAACTTGCCCGCCTGCGGTTCCCGGTGGCCATGCAGGCTTGCGCCTTCGCGGCCTTCAGCCTCCGACAGCTTCCAGATCGATCCGGTCCTGGCCATACGCAAGCAGTCGCCCAAAAGGTCGACGGTAAAAGCGCGTGGTTGAGTCGGCCAGACCTCGCCCTTGCGAAGAGTGCAGCGTGCGATGTACCTGCTTTTCGAATCTTTCAGGCAAATGCGGGTGATCAGCGCGGCATCGGCCCGGACCAGCCGCATCAATTGCTCAAGACATTCGGCAAGATCGCCATTGCCGTTCAGAGCATTCGCCCACCCTGCCACCAATCCGAAACTTTCAGACGAGCGATCACGACCATAAAAATTGGTCCCCATTACTCCAACCCCTTTCCAACCCCAAAATGCAGGCCGGAAAAAATATCCCCAAAACGTCGTTAATATTCTGGGGATAAGGTTCAAATGGCAAGAAATATGGCGGGATTACGGCAACTTCTGTTCCGAGATCGCCATCAAGAAAGGCGCAACATACTGAATTATATGCACTTTTATTAACTGGCGCAGTTCTTGAAAATTTGCTTCAGAATTTGTCTTGGTTTTTCCGGATGTGGATAAAACCTTAAAATCGCCGTGATTGGAGACAATTTATGTCCCAAAGCAAAATGGCCACGCACCCGATTTGAACGCCAACCGATTCGTGCTCAAGAATCCGCCGGGTCCCACGGCGTATGAACTTATCGCGCGGAACAAGAAGCTAGCCAAAAAATCACTACCTTAAGCGGAATTTACACGCCGTTTGATGGAAGCGTAGCCAATACTCATTCCTATACGCTGGATTTCGAGCTGAGGCAGAGCCTTGCCAAGCTTGCGCCCCGGCATGTCGCCAGGGGTTAATTTCAAAAAATCCTTATGGGGGATAACATGATCAAACTCTTCAAGAAATTCGCCAAAGACGAAAGCGGCGCAGCCATGGTGGAATACGGCGTCGCGCTTATGGTGATCGCGGCCATTGGCACCACGGCCATGACAGCTTTGGGTGACGGTGTCGAAGCCAACGTTTCAACTGCCTGCTCAGCAATTGGCACGACGTGCTGAAGCTAGAAGCTTTCTAAGAAACAAAAAATCTGCGCCACGCTCAAATGCGTTGGCGCAGATATAACAGCCGCCGGAAAATCTGACGATGTCCCGGCCTTCGTTCAAAGAAACATATTTTTGGAGACGACCATGCGTGCCAAGCCGATACTAACGACGCTATTTGGAATTGCGATCGCGGGCGGGTCCGTTTTCGTGGCCAAGGATCAGCTTCTGAATGGAGCTCGTAACACGACCACATCACCGAACACCGAACTGGTCGAGATCTATGTCGCACGCTCGGAAATCGCGTTCGGCCAGGAAATCGAAAGCCATCTCGTCACCCTGCACAAATGGCCACGCGAAGCCCTGCCATCAGGGGCGTTCTTCGATCTTGTCAATCTTGTGCCCAACGACCGCGTGCAGCTGCGCCGCGCGAAGGGCCGGTTCTTTCCGGGCGAAGTGATGCTGGCCTCAAAGGTGTCTGCCTTCGGCGAAAGGGTGACACTGGTCCAGAAGCTGGGTGAAAACACCCGCGCAATGGCGATCAAGGTCGACGCGGTGACTGCCGTCGGCGGTTTCGTCACGCCCGGCGACTTTGTCGATATCGTTTTGACGCAAGGTGCCCAGATGGAATTGCGGGCCGTAACCATTCTGCAAAACATCCGTGTGATCGGCGTCGACCAGCAATCCGAGGAGCTCAATGACACGCCCGAGGTTGCGCGCACGATCACGGTCGAGGTCACGGCCGAACAAGGCCAACGCCTCGCACTGGCCCAAAAGGCCGGAACGCTCAACCTGACGCTTCGAACCCTGGACGGGGTCGAGGACAAACCGATGGAAATGGTGCGCCTGCGCGACCTGCTGCAAGAGGAGGGTCCGGCGGAAAAGGTCGAGAAGCAACCGACGATACGGGTGCGTCGCGGGACTGTATCCGAGGTTGTCACCATTCCACGCAGCAGTCTGGAGTTGGTACCAGCGGCAGAACCTTCGGTGACGCTGGATCCGGTGCAGCCCATCGCACCGGCCGTGGAATCCGAGACCCCGACAACCCGCGATACCGATGATATCGAACGTTCGCCCGTGACGACCGAAAACGGCAACGTCGATGTCACGCAAGTGATCGGGCAATAGGATCCATCCCATGCGGCCCCATCGCATCATAGCAAGGTTTTCCCAAGACCAGGACGGCACGGTCGCCGTTTTATGGGGCACGTCGCTGATCGCCTTCCTGGGGTTTCTTGCGATCACGCTCGATATTGGCCGGCTGGGCTCCACCCAGGCAGAGATGCAGGCCTTCGCCGACCACGTCGCCTTGGCAGCGGCCGGCGAACTCGATGGCCGCAGCGATGCTATCACCCGCTCGACGAACGCGGCGGCGAATATGATCAGCGACAGCCAGACATTCACCACCGGGTCAGGCACGTTGTCCGGCGCTGCCGACTACACGCTGACCTTTCACTCTTCCCTCCCTGCATCGGACCTTACACCGCTTGGCGCGGATGCCACGACAGATCCCAACAAGGCCAAGTTCGTCCAGGTGGTCCTGACGCCGAAATCCCTCAGTATGACCCTCGCTTCAGCACTCGACAAACTGCTGGGCGGAAACGGTTTTGCCACGACGGACCTGTCGGCCGAGGCTGTGGCCGGCTTCACGCAGGCGGCCTGTGATATCTCACCCCTGATGTTCTGCCTGCCTTCCGACTGGGAGACGTCCCTCGATATCGGAGACCAGATCCTGCTGCGCAGCGGCGGAAACGGCTCGGCCTGGGGCCCCGGCAATTTCGGTTTCATCGACCTCGCCGCTTTCGAAGACAGCTCGGGGGTCTGTGCCGACGAAGGCGGCAACAAGCTGGCCTGTCTGATCGCCGCGCAAAAGCAGATCACCCAGTGCATTCTGACCAACGGCATAGATACCGAGCCCGGCCAGAAGGTCGGCATCACAAACGCGGCGTTCAATGTGCGGTTCGACATCTACCGCTCCGTACTGAACGGAGAAAAGAGCAACGAGGATTTTGCCCCGGCGCCGAACGTCATCAAGGGGATCAAGAAGAACGGCGGTGGTGCTTGCATCCAGGGCAATGAAGAGCCGACCGGCGACACGACGGCCTTGGGGCGCGACCTGTGCATGACCACGGGAAGCTGTGGCGGAAACAACAGGTTCGGGGACGGCACGTGGGACCGTGCCGGATATCTTAACAAGAACCACGACCTCGCCGACGGCATCGCGGACGGCATCGGTAGCGACACCCACCTGCCTGCCCTTACCGGGACGAACACGCAATATGCCGGCACACGCTTTGGCATGTACCTGCGCGAGATCGCGTATGGAAATGAGAATCCGCACGGTCCCGGCTCGAACGCCATACTTGATCCTTCCCTGTCCGAAACCGGGCGCCCGATATGCTCGACCGCGTCGCCGGGCGGCCCCGAGCGGCGGGTCATCACGGCCGCCGGCGTCGATTGCGGTAAGACTGCCATCTCGGGCGCCACGAGCGGCGTGCCTGTGTCGAAATTCGTTAGCGTCTTCCTGACCGAACCGGTTGGGGATGACGGCGGTTCACCGCCCAGTTTCGACATTCACGGCGAGATTGTGAGCTTTCCCGATACCGTTGGCGCCGGTGCAGGCACCGATGGTTTCGGCGGCATCTTCCGCGACGTCGTTCAGTTGTATCGATAGCGAGGATTGGACCAGTGAACTTTCGGCCAACCCTTTGGATAAAGCGCTTCACGTCGGGCGAACACGGCGCCGTGCTCGTGGAATTCGCGATTGTCCTGCCGATCATGCTTCTGTTTTTTGCGCTGACCACCGAAGCGGCCCGCATGATGTGGTCCTACCAGACCGTAATCGCAGGCGTCAGGGATGCCGGGCGGTACATGGCCCGGGTGGTCCCCGCGGATATTTGCGACGCGGGTGGCAGCGTCACTGCCCTGTCTACAACACTCAAGGACATCGTCGAGAAGGATATCGGCGGCGCATCCCTCTTCCCGTCAAAGGTCACCGTCAACTCGGTGACCCCAAGCTTTTCGTGCGTCTCGGGAACCTACCGCGTCAGCCCGGCACCGGTCGGCCGTGTCACCGCCAACGTGACGATCCAGTTTCCGATGGGCGGGGTCCTCGATCTTTTCGGCAGCGCGCTCTCTTCCGTGACAACCGACGTCGCGGACAACGCCCGGATATTCGGCCAATGACGCGGCGGTGGCATACGGCCCGGGCCGCGGCCCGACGCGCGATCGGGTTCTCGCAGGACCAGTCGGGTGGCGTTCTTGTCGAGTTCGCAGTCGTGATTGCGCTCTTCCTGTTTATCTTCATGGGCCTGCTAGATTTCGGACGGCTTTCCTATAGCGGCGTGACCGCGCAAAGCGCGTCTCAGATCGCGGCACGGATCGCCATCGTTCGCCCTCCGGCCTGCGCGGGTGTTCCACAAGTCCACGTCCGCGGTAGCGCCTCGCCCCCACCCCGCTTCGGAACCTCGTGCAGCGCAGCCAGCGGGGTGTGCGCCTCCGTCGCGACGGTCACGTGCCAGGGCTCCGCTTCGAACGCGACCGCATCGGAAATCTGGGCGCGTATCAGTCCACTTCTGCCGCCGGGCACAAATATCGACGCGCTTCGGTTTTCCTACGCGTTTGATCCCAAACTGGGATTCCTCGGGGGCCCCTACACGCCCATGCTGACCGTCGAGTTGGCCCTCGACGATTTTCAATTCGTCTCGCCGCTGGCCAGCCTTGCCAACGCAGCGGGTTCAGGCGGCAGCGGCATCGAATCTTCTGTGACGTATTCCAGTTTCAGCGTCTCGCTGCCCGCAGAGGATCTTGCATCAGGAGAGTCAGGATGAAGACACAATCGCACTCCAGATCACTGTTGGTCGTGTCGGCCAGGGAAGCCTTTGTCGAGGTTATCAGCGAAGTGTTCCCCGCATCGGAGAACCACAAGGTCACGAGTTCCAGCGAAACATTCGCGGCCATGAACGGACGTGCCGTGAACCTGGTATTCAACCACGACGTGGTCATCATCGAGGCGGATCCCGATGATGAGACCGAAGTGAACGCCATCAAGGAACTGATGTCGGAACGTGAAGGCGACACCGTGTTCCTGGCGATAACGCACTCTGACGTGTCGATCTCCAAGGCGCGCAAGCTCCGCGATATCGGCATGGACGAGGTGCTGCCGATTTCGATCGACAGCGAAAGCCTGAAGGCCGTCGTCGACGAACAGTTGAGCCGGCGCCAGGTCCCCGCGCAATCCGTGCATGACGGGCCTGCAGCCCTCGGCAAAATAATCCCCGTTACCCAGGCCCACGGCGGCGCCGGTGCGACGACCGTTGCAGTCAATCTGGCCTGTGCGCTCGCGTCCGACCGGTCCACCTTCTTCAGAAAGGCCGAAAGCAACCGCGTCGTGCTGCTCGATTTCGATCTGCAATTCGGCAATGCCAACGTATTCGTCGACCTTGAGGATAACGGGGGCTTTCTCCAGTTAATCGGGTCGGCGGAGGAGCCCGACGACCACTTCCTGATGTCAACGCTGCAAAGGCATGCGCAAGGGTTCGATGTACTGTGCGCGCCGACACCCATCGTTCCGCTTCACTCGCTTCGCGCCGAAATTGTCGAGACCATGATCGCCCTGCTCAAAAGGCGCTATGATTACATCGTCATCGATCTACCCCGCGCGGTCGTCGAGTGGGTAGAACCGATATTGAAGCAGGCGACCCAACTCGTCCTTGTTGCCGATACAAGCGTGCCGAGCATCCGCCAGGCGCGTCGTCTGATCGACCTTTACCGCGAAGAAAATGTCGGGCTGCCGGTCGAGATCGTGATCAATCGCGACCAGAAACCGCTCATCAAGTCCGAACACATGCGAGAGGCCGAAAAGGTCCTCGAAACGCGGCTTCTGCACTGGTTGCCGTACAATCCAAAGGTGGCACGAAGCGCCGTGAATCTAGGGCGCCCTGTTGTCGAGATGAAACCGCGCTCCGACCTGGGCAAGGCCCTTGCAAGGGTGTCGGCCGAGATCTCAGCCAAAGAACAAGTCAAAAGAAAAATCAGCCGATAAGGGGAATTGCCGTGTTCAAGGAATATCGCTCGCGGCGTGCGGAGGCACAGCCAAACGTGCTCAAGCTCGAACGCAAAAACGAGGCTCCGAAAGATGCAGAAGCTCCCTCGGAGGATCTGGAGCTTAAAGCGCATCTCGATCTGAAGAACCGCCTGCATGGCGAACTGCTGGACCGGCTGAATCTGACCATGATCGACAAGGTCGAGCGGTCGGAACTCAAGCGCCAGATTGCATCGCTCGTCACCAGCCTGATCGAGGCCGAAGGCGTCTATATGCGTTCCGAAGCTTTTTCGTCGTTGGTCGAGGAACTGATCCACGAGGTAATGGGCCTCGGCCCTCTGGAACCTCTGCTCGAAGACCCCACCATCAACGACATTCTCGTGAACTCCTTCGACAAGGTCTATGTCGAACGCCACGGCCTTCTGGAAAAGTCGAAGGTTCGCTTCCGCGACGAACGGCACCTGCTGCGTGTCATTGACAAGATCGTCAGCAAGGTTGGACGTCGGATCGACGAGTCGCAGCCCTGGGTCGACGCCCGCCTCGAGGATGGCAGTCGCGTAAATGCGATCATCCGCCCCTGCTCGGTGGATGGCCCAGCGCTTTCGATCCGTAAGTTCTCACGCGTGCCCCTGACGCTGCAACGGCTAGTCGAACAGGGCGCGCTGAACCAGCAGGCGGCAGGCCTGCTCAAGGCGCTGGTCGACGCGCGCCTCAATATCCTTATCTCCGGCGGAACCGGCTCGGGCAAGACGACCCTGCTGAATGCCGTCTCGTCCTTCATTGATACCCGACATCGCATCGTCACGATCGAGGACGCGGCCGAGCTACAACTGCAACAGGAACACGTGGTCCGGCTGGAAACGCGCCCCCCCAACGCCGAAGGAGAAGGCACTATCTCTCAGCGCGACCTAGTGCGCAACGCTCTTCGCATGCGCCCCGACCGCATCATCGTTGGCGAGGTTCGTGGCGCCGAATGTTTCGACATGCTGCAATCGATGAACACAGGCCACGACGGTTCGATGACGACGGTGCACGCTAACTCCGCGCGAGATGCCCTGGGTCGGATCGAACAGATGGTAACGATGATGGGCGCCGAACTCCCGCTAAAGACGATCCGATCGCAGATCGCCTCGGCCATTCATATCGTCGTGCAACTCAGTCGGATGAGCGACGGAAGCCGCCGCATCCTCAGCATCTCGGAGATCACGGGGATGGAGAATGACACGATCACCATGCAGGACATCTTCGTCTACAAGCGCCGCGGCAGGGCCGAAACGGGCGCCGTCATGGGCGATTTCGTGCCGACCGGCATCCGTCCCCACTGCTTTGATCAACTCGTGGCAGCCGGCGTCGATGTGAATGCCGACTTGTTCAAGCGCCTGGAGGTGTAACGATGTTCGAGCTTCAACCCCATACCATCGATATCATACTCTATGTCTGCATCTTCCTCGGTGTTCTGGTGGCTTACGATGGCGTGCAACAACTCCTGTTCCGCCGCGAGACGCAATCGGAGGCGCGTAACCGGCGGATGCGTGTCATCCAGCAAGGTGGCTCGACAGAGGACACCCTGAAACTGCTGCGCGACTCGGCCCTGCTCGGCCCCGATAAGAAGGGCGGCGTGTACGTGCGATTACGCAGGTTGCTGG
The DNA here is from genome assembly GCF_030733705.1 of Roseovarius sp. MMSF_3298. Taxonomy (NCBI): domain Bacteria; kingdom Pseudomonadati; phylum Pseudomonadota; class Alphaproteobacteria; order Rhodobacterales; family Roseobacteraceae; genus Roseovarius; species Roseovarius sp. MMSF_3298. The sequence goes on along the minus strand of NZ_JASHIN010000010.1, from coordinate 137,433 downwards.
TCCAGGCCGGCGTTTCCGTCAGGCCCTTCTGGGTGTTCCTTTGCATGGCGCTGATCGGAATGGTCGCTTATGCCGCGACCACGCGCTTCGTGCCACCGGGTATGGCTGTCGGATCGAGTGCCGGCATTGCGATCGGCCTCCCTCTTCTGGTCCTGATGCAGATGAAACGCGACCGGGTCAAGAAGCTGAACGCGCAATTGCCGGATGCCCTCGATCTCATGTCGCGGGGGCTGAAGGTTGGCCATCCTGTCGCCGTCACTGTCGGCAAAGTTGCGACCGACATGCCCGATCCGGTCGGTTCGGAGTTCGGCATCATCGCAGACCAGATCAACTTCGGCGATGATCTGGGCACCGCTTTCCACGACTTTGCCAAGCGCGCGGCGACCGAGGACGCCAGGTATCTGGCCGTGGCCATAAGCATCCAGCACGGCACGGGCGGCAATCTCTCGCGGATCCTCAATGTTCTGTCCCAGGTCATCCGTGACCGGCACATGATGCAAAAGAAGATCAGGGCGGTTTCCGCCGAAGGACGCCTCAGTGCGGTCATCCTTACCTGCCTGCCGGTGCTCATTTATCTCTCGATCGAGTTTACGACGCCGACATTCTACGGTGACGTGCGCGGCGACCCGAGGTTTCAGTATTTCGCCATCGCCATCATTAGCCTTGTTGTATTGCAGGGTCTTATCCTGAACCGGCTTGTGAAGTTCAAATTTTGAACGGGAGTGATTTCCATGGACATCCTGAACAACATCCTGAGCGACCTGGCCACCTCGCCGGACTACCTTGTCCTTGCGGGGATCGGTCTCAGCGCCTTCGCGATCGTCTACGGCCTTATCGGGATGTTTGCCGCAGAGGCGCCCGAGACGCTGCGCATGCGCGCGGGCTCGCTAAGCCGTGCCCGTGGCGAGGATTTCGACCTAATCCAGGGCGACGACAGCGATCCGCACGGATTACTGCAAGCCTTCGTGCCCTCCTCCAAGGAGGAGCGGTCGAAAATCGGAAGTCAACTGAAGCGCGCAGGTATCAAGCGGCCGAACGCGGTCAAAAGCTTTTATGCGTTCCGCGCGATCGTCGGGATAACACTGCCTGCCCTTTTTATCGCGATCATGGCGCTTTCGCCTGAAAATCAGGCGAGATTGCATGTCGACCGGATCATGATGAATCTGACTTGGCTGCATGCGGTGCAAATCGTGACCGCTCTTTTGGTCGTCGGGTTTTACGGCCCGATTCTGTGGCTGCGGGCCCGGATCAGGAAACGAACCAAGGCGATCGAACACAGCCTGCCAAATGCGCTGGACCTTTTGCAGGTCGCCATTGAAGCGGGCCTCGGGTTCGATGCCGCGATGGTGCGGGTCTCGCATGAACTTGCCTATGCCGCACCGGAAATTTCACAGGAATTCATGATCCTTCAGCTGGAGCTTCAGGCGGGCAAGGAGCGGCAGGCGGCCCTTCTCGACATGGCCGAACGCGCAGGCGTGAGCGAACTTGCCTCATTTGCCAATGTCCTGCTTCAGTCGAACCAATTCGGGACAAGCGTGTCGACCGCACTGGAGCGGTTTTCCAAGGACATGCGTGTAGACCGAGAGTTGCGTGCGCAGGAAAAAGCCAATCGACTTCCTGTACAAATGTCTGCAATCATGGCTCTTTTTATGATGCCGGTGCTCTTGATGATTTGTCTTTCACCAGTGCTTATCCGATGGATGGACATGTTCGGATAAGATTGGCTCCGCTATGAAAAGGCGGCCAATGGGCATCATATTGGCTCACGGCGATTTGGTGAGGCTGGGTGCGCCGCTCGGAGGTTTTGCGGAGTTCGCGGGGATAAAGTGCAGTAGAACCATGGATGGAACGCCGCGCCGCGGCCCGTCGATGCGCGGCAACAACGAACACCCGTCTACTCTGTCCGCAGTTCGGTCATAGTCCCGTTTTTCGTCAAGGTCTGCTTGCTCGGTCGAAGCCGCCGTTGGCAAATCTCGTTCAGGCTATCGGCCGTGACAATTCTGGCAAGGTCACCATGGATTGTCACGGCGATTCCGTCTCGGGCGTTGCCCGGCTCAGTCGTCATCGCCAAGCCAGTCGCGAAATCGGCGTTGGCGCAGGTCCTCGGTATTCGCGTACCAGCCGCTGTCGCGCACGAGCGCCCGGCCCACGTGTTGCGGAGCGTTCGGCAGATGGGCGCGCATCGGCACGCCCAGGTCCCGGTTGATCCCGATCCTGTCGAAGGCCGAGCGACGGGTCGGGCCATATGGGATTTGCGTCGCAAGGCGTGCCATCGTGGCCGGGTCCGCCGCGTGCTGCACAAAGGCCCTTGCGGCGTCAGGCGCGTCGGTATCGGCGGCGATGGCCCAGACCTCGATCCCGATGACGCGACCGTCCCAGACGATGTCGATCTGTGCGCGCTCACGCTGCGCCATGTCGAAGAACCGGCCGTTGAACCCCGCCGCCATCACGGCGCGGCCGTCCGCCAGCATCTCGGCCGGTGTCGCCGGGTCCTGCCACCAGACGATGTCGTCGCGGATGGTGTCGAGCTTTCTGAAGGCCAGGCGCAGGCCGCGGTCGGTGCTGAGCAGGCCATAGACCTGTTCCGGGGGGACGCCTTCGGCCAGCAAGGCCCATTCCAGGATCCCGTCCGGGCTGCGCTGAACGGCGCGAGGGCCGGGAAAGCGGTCGGTGTCGAAGAAATCCTCGATCCGGGTCGGTTTCACCCCCGAAAACGCGCGGTCGTCAAAGGCCATGACGCGGGCGTAGGCGTTTTGCGGCACAGCGCACCCATTCGGCGCGAAGGGCGTGAAATCCGCCAAGGCCTCGGGCGCAAACAGCGCGCCAGGGTCGGTCTTCAGCAGCAGACCCTGCGCGCAAGCGACACGGGCCTGATCGGCCAGCATGTCGATCACGTCCCAGCCCTCGGGCACGCCGCGCTCGGCCAGGGCCGTCCAACTTCCATCGTAGACGACCACCTCGACATCGAGGCCGGTCTCCGCGGCGAAAGGCGCGATGACGGCCTGGTTTTGCGCGGTTTCGTAAGCACCACCCCAGGACACGATCGTCAGATCGTCGGCGCGGGCCGGGGCCGCGATCATCGCGACCATCAGAAGGACGAGATCAGATCGACGCATTTTCTTCCTTTCGCAGCCGCGCGCCTTCGTCCAGCCAGGCCGAGACCAGATCCGCTTCCGACACCGCGCCGAGGTAGCGCCCCGTTTCGCCGCAGACAACCGGCACCGCGTCGCCGACGAAACCGCGCAGCCGCTCCATCGCGTCGGCGAGGTCGGTCTCGTCATCAAAGACCAGTCGGGCCGGGGCAAGGCCTTGCGCCAACCGGGGCGGATCCTCTTGGGCGCCGGGGCTGAACACACCCAGAAGCCGGCCCTCGGCGTCGAGCACGAACGCCTCGCGCCAGCCCTGCGCGCGCAGACGCTCGGCCACGTCCGCGGGCCTGTCATCGGCCGTGGCGGTCACCGCCTGCGGTTGCAGGAAATCGACGACCTTCAGCGCCGCGAAATGCGCCCGGTCCCGTCCGAGGGAAAAGTCGATGCCCCGGCGGGCGAGTTGCACGTCGAAGAGCGACCGGCCAAAGGTGCGATGGGACACGAGGTTGGAAAAGACCACGGCCACCATCGCGGCAATGGTGACGTCGTAATTGCGGGTCAGTTCAAACACGATCAGGATGCAGGTCAGCGGCGCGCCGATGACGGCGCTGGCAAAGGCCATCATACCCCCGATCGCGTAGATCGCCGCGCCCGAAGTCGGCACGCCCGCCAGGCCCGAGACGAGCGTCCAGAAAAGGACGCCGATCAGGCTCCCGATCAGGAGCGACGGGCTGAACGCGCCGCCCGAGAACCCTGCGCCGATGCACAGCGCGGTCAGGAATATCTTGGCGGCGATCAGCACGATCAGTTCGCCAAGCCCGAAGGCGCCGTCGATGGTGGCGAAGCGCAGGGTCGAGGTGCCGATCCCCAGCACGTCGGGCAGCACGAGCGCCGTCAGCCCGACCGCCAGGCCCGCCATTGCCGTGCGCGCCTCTGGCCACCGGATGCGCTGCGCGAGGGCCGGTCCGATGGCCAGCAGCAGGCGCATGAACACGATTGCCGCCAATGCTACGAAAAGGCCGAGAATGGCAACGAGGCCAAACTCGTAGCCATGGGCGACGCCCGGAAACTCGATCCTGAACAAGGCGGGCCGTTCAAAGATCACGTTGGCGATGACATAGCCCGCGACCGACGCGACCGTCACCGGCGCAAAGGCCCGGGTGGCGTAGTGGCGCAGGACGACCTCGTGCGCGAAGAGCACGCCGGCGATCGGCGCGTTGAACGCGGTCGAGATCGCGGCGGCCACGCCGCAGCTGACGGCGATGCTTGCCAGATTCGGCACGCCCAGGCGCAGCCGATGCGCAAATCCGCCGAAGATCGCGCCGAGATAGACCATAGGCCCGTATTGGCCGACCGAGGCCCCGGTGCCCAGCGACAGCGCTGCGGTCAGGGTCGAGACCAGCCCGCTGCGCAGCTCGGGAAGCGGTTTGTGGAACTGCACCGCCTCGATCACGTCGGGCGGGCCAAGCGGCCGTCCGGCCGGTGACAAGTGCCGGTGGATGAGTCCGACGATCAGACCGCCGAGCGTGGGCACGAGGATCGTCATCACGGCCACCAGGCCCGGAACGCTTTCCCATTGCACCCGCGCCCTGGGTTCGACCAGCAGAACCGTATTCAAAAGTGCAACAAGGTCGACAAGCGCAATCGCCGCCATCGACGCCGCCCCGCCGACAGTCAGGGCGATGCCGGTGAGAATGAGCATTCGCAAGGGCGCAGGCGCCGTGTCGCTTTGCGGTCCGAGGGTCATTTCCGTGGATCATCGACCGGATCAGCGCATGACGCAACAGCGAGGACAGGGGCAGCGGCGCCCGCTCATGACGCGGTCACGCAGTTTGGCGTCGGCATTGCAAGTAAGAAAGCCTGACGCGACATGCGCAAGGACTCGTCTGCCGCACGACCATTTCTGCGGGTTCTGGGGAAAACGTCCGTTTGAACGCGTGCCGGGTCAGACCGCACCTATTACCGAATGGTAGCTTTGAATGTGCGCCGACCGACTCGGCGTATGCAAACAATCCGCCCTGTCAGCCTTGATTTGATCGCATTTCTGGAGCTCGCTTTTTGATTGTATTGAGCAGTCATGGCTTCGCTGCCGGGACAGAGGGGCAAAGTCATGAAGTGGTCCGGCGTTGTCCATCGTCGATACGTGTGACCCATCCTCGGCCGGATCGAGGCCCGAGCGATTGGGATCGCGTGTCATGACGGTATGGCCTTTATATCTCAGCCGGGCCTCGGCAAGGCGCGTAAGGGCGCCGATAAATGATTGCGGCTCCGGATGCGCATGAACAATGTGGGTGTGCATCTGTAAAGCGTTCCTTGTTTCTACGTCGTGGGCCTAACGCTGAGTTTTCAAACCTGTTATTTCACGGGGCAATTTGGAAACTTGGAATTGCACGGATGAACAGCAAGCTTGACTGGAGCGACTACCAGACGGTCCTTCGGATCGCCGAGGCGGGCTCTCTTTCCGGGGCGGCGCATCGGGTCGGCGCGAGTCATCCGACCATGTTTCGCAGGATCAATGCCGTGGAGGAAAAGCTCGGTGTGCGGCTCTTCGAACGATTTCGCACCGGCTATCGGCTCACGGCCGCGGGGGAAGAGGTCGTGGCGACCGCGCGCGAGATGGAGGAACTCACGAACGAGACAGAAAGACGCGTGTCTGGGCGCGATCTGAAGCCTTCGGGTGTTGTGCGGGTCGCGACGACGGACACGCTGCTCTGTGGCCTGCTGGCCCCCGAGGTCGCCCGCTTCAGGCTCGCGGAACCCGGCATCACACTCGAGTTTGTCATTTCGAACGAGATATCTGACCTGGCCTTCCGCGAAGCGGACATCGCAATCCGCCCAGCGACGGCACCCGAAGAACACCTTGTCGGACGGCGGCTGGGCCGCATAGAGCAGGCTGCCTATGCGCTACGGGCACTCGATCTCGGCCGCGACGACCGACCGGAATGGGCGACGCTTCCGTGGATCGGCCCGAGCCCTTCCATGACCTATCCCCAGCTTCACGCGTGGTTGCGCGATGTCGGGTGCGAATGCGCCTGCGTCTGCACGATGAACAGTGTCCTGAGTATGCACGCCGCGGTTCTTGCCGGTATCGGCGTCGCAGTCCTGCCCTGCTACCTGGCCGAGTCCGATGGTGAATTGCAACGCCTTGGACCGGCAATCGAAGAGCTGGCCGTCGACCTATGGTTGCTCACGCATCCCGACCTGCGCCACACCGCCCGCGTGCGCGCAGTTCTGGAGTACTTTGGGAGCAAGCGGAAGATGTTGTTGCCGACAGCGAACGGCACCAAGTAGTCCCGTCCTGCTTGTTCCAATGGTCTTCAGACGTCTACTGAAACCTTGCCGATAGGGTGCGAACAGCAGGCAAGTATCTAGCCTTCCGCGATGTCGTCCTCGGAAATGCCACCGTTATGCACCATGTGCACCTCGCCAGCGCTCTTGCGCACCTTGCAGGTGCCGCACACGAAGGTGCAGCCCGACGGGATGTTCAGGCCGTTGGCCCGCGCTGCCGACAGGATGGTGTCGGTTTCCGTGACATTCGCGCTGACGCCGGAAAGGGCGAACTCGACCTCTGCCTGTGCGGCCTCATCGGGGACGACATCTTCGATATCGGGGATCTCGGCCTCGGTGGCCGCCGACGCGTGAAAGCTTTCCTGGTGGTAATGTGCCATGTCAAAGCCGAGACCTTGAAGCGCTTCGCGCACCGCCTGCATGAAGGGCTCGGGGCCACAGCAGAACACCTCGCGTTCCAGGTAATCCTGGGCCATCAGTCCCAGCATCAACTGGTTGAACGTGCCGCGGTAGCCGGTCCAGGGTGCATAGCGGTGAGGGGCTTCGACCACCCAGTGCAGGTCGATGCCCGGCACGCGGCTGGACATGTGTTCCAGCCGTTCGCGAAAGATGATCTCGCCGGGGCGACGGGCGCAGTTGATGAAGACGATATCGGGTTCCGTTCCGAGGTCGAACATCCATGTCGTCATCGACATCATCGGCGTGATGCCGGAGCCAGCCGAGATGAACAGGTACTTCTCGGCGGGGTGATCGAAATGGGTGAAGAGGCCCGAAGGCCCTAGGGTCTTGATCCGAACGCCGGGCACGAGGTTGTCGAGCATCCAGCGCGTGCCCGCCGTGTCGTCCCTGACCCGACCCAGCCATTTCGACACAGCCGGCTTGAGGTCCATGGTGAAGCTCTTGGCACCGGGCAGCAGCGGCATCCGCGCGAGGCGGTATTGCATGTCGTCCGACATGCGGAACCGCGACGGGACGCCCTGTGCCTCCAGCCGGTCGAAATGCGCCTGAAGATGCGGCGGGGTGACGCCGTCCTCGATGCCGGTCACGGTGGGGTCGTCGGTGAACGACCAGCAGAGGCCGGGATGGTTGCCGCCGCAGTGATAGCACTTGCGGTTGTTCTCCGACACGAGTTTCCAGTTGCCGTTCTCGACGATGGAGGTCTCGAAGGCGACCTTGGCTTCGGTCAGGTCATGCACCTGCAGGTAGGGGGGGGCAACTCGGCGAATGCGTCGAATTCGGGGGCGTCATCGGCCAGGCAGATATAGACCAGCCCTCTGAGGATGCGGCAATGCACCGGCTTCAGCCCATGTTTGGTGGGGTCAAAGTCGGGGCCCATTTCGCGCGCCCACAGAAGCCGCCCGTCCAGTTCGTAGGAACGACACAAGGCATCTGTGCTTCCCCTGGTCTCGGTGCGCCGCGCGCCGTTCTGAATTGCAATTCTGACCGACATGTGAAATGGGTCAGAGATAGGCAGCCGATGATCCGCTACCCAGAAAAACCAAATCTACTGGGGAATGGATATGCGCACTGTCACGCCGTTTGCGTCGGCTATTTTCATTATCGGCACCGGAAGCGCGTTCGCGCAAGCTCCCGAGCCCTTCGTTCTGGGCACGATCTATATCGGGTCGGATGCCACCACCTCCATCGGGATCGACAACGAGGACCTGACGCGCACGACGCCGAAGGACCTGCAGGAAGTCTTCAAGTCCGAGCCGTCGGTGTCGGTGGGAAGCTCGCTGCCGATCTCGCAGAAGATATTTGTGAACGGCGTCGAGGAGAATAACCTGAACGTCACCATCGATGGCGCGCGGCAGAACAACCGGATCTTTCACCACAGCGCTACGACCTATATCGACCCCGAACTACTGAAGGCGGTACGGGTGGACCCCGGCGTGGGCCCGGCGGATGCGGGGCCGGGGGCGATGGCCGGTGCGATCGCGTTCGAGACGAAGGACGTGCAGGACCTCTTGGAGGAAGGACGCACGTTCGGCGGGCGCTTCATCACCGAGTACCAAAGCAATGGTGATGTCTTTACCAACAGCCTGGCGCTCTTCGGCGTGTCGGGGCGGTTCGAATACCTGGCCTTCGGGAAATACGCCGACGGGGGCCTCCGCGAGGACGGCTCCGGCATGGATATCACCGGATCGGGCACGGGGCTGACCAGTGGCCTGGCCAAGGTGGCATTCAACGCCGACAATGGCGGGCGGCTGGAATTGGGATACGAGATCGTGCGCGACGATGCGCAGCGGCCCCTGCGGGCGGATTTCGCGGGCTTGCGTGGTGTGTTGGCGACGCGGACCTATACGCTGGAGCGCCAGAACCTGGTACTGTCCTACGAGTTCGGAAATACCACCGCGATGTGGAACCCTTCTGTGCAGATCGCCTACAACTCGACCGATCTATATACCGGGCCAATGCCGGGCGCGACCGACGCCTATTCGGGCGAGACCACGAGTTTCACAGGCAAGATCCAGAACGAATTCCAGGTGGCGAACGGCACCGTCAACGCGGGTCTCGATTTCTACAGCGACGTGGCGGATATCAACGGCGAAGGCACGGCCGTGTTCTTTGCCGAGGAGAAGGCCACCAATATCGGCCTCTTCGTGCAGGCCGAGTTGGACCTGACGGAGCGGTTCCGCCTGTCCACGGGCGCGCGCTATGATTTCCAGGAGTTCGAGGGCGTCGACGGCACGACCTATGACAATGACGGGCTGTCGGCGAACATCGCCGGGGATTTCGACGTGACCGATGCGATCACGGTCAGCGCCGGGGCCTCGCGCGTGTGGGGCGGTATCGCGCTGGCGGAAAGCTTTCTGTTCGATCCGGCCTGGGCCTATCCGGCGTCGATCGAGCCGGTAACGTCCGAGAATTACTACCTCGGGGCCAATTACCGGGTCGGGAACTGGGATTTCAAAGCAAAGCTGTTCAAGACCGATATCGACAACGCGCGCACTTTGCTGGACCCGACCACGGGTCTTTTCAATGGCGGGCCGGGGCAGGTTTCGGATCTCGACACTGAAGGGTACGAGATCGGCGCGGCCTACACGTGGTCGAGCGGGTTCGCCCGGATCGCCTATGCCGATATAGATACCAAGATCAACGGCGGCCCCGCCGACAGCTACACCGGGCGCTACCTGACCACGCCTTTGGGCGACAATCTTGTGTTCGAGGTGGCCAACACCTGGGATCGGCTGGGCCTGACGCTGGGTGCGGATGCGCAGATCGTGTTCGACAAGTCGGCGGCGGGCGCGCCGGGTGGCGAGATCGACGGCTTCGAGGTGGTCAACGCCTTTGCCGAGTATACGCCGCGCCGGATGGAGAACCTGACCGTGCGCGCCGAGATCGACAACATCTTCGACGAGACCTACACCGAGCGGGCGACCTATGGTCAGGAATTCGCGACCGTGACGCCGCTGCGGGAACCGGGCCGGTCTTTCAACCTGCGGGCCACGCTGCGGTTCTGAACGTGGTTCTGCCCTTGTGGGCGGTGTCCGTGAAAGGCGTGTTGATGATCGCGACCGTAAGGGTCGCGGTCATCGAAGGGCGAAGGTTTGGTTGGAGGCCTTTGCGAGACAACGGCGTCGAGTCCCCAGCCGGTTAACAGCCGCGAAGCGGCCCGGCCATCGTCAGCCCCTCCCTTGGGCTGGCGATTTGGCTGGGGCTGGGCGCAACGATCATTCTGAGGATGAATTTGGCAGGCATAAAGGGCTTCAGAATTGCCGTCGGATCGCCACCCCAGGGGCTGACGCCGGCCTCCGGCGTGAACGTGAGCAAAGTTCAACTGAGCGAACAGCCGCGTAAAAAGCAGCACCGCAAGTTTCTGCGTGGCCATTGGCCTATCCAGGCCAGATTATCCTTGGCGTAAGCCGAACTTCCCTACGCTTCCAAGAAGGGCCTGCGCGGACCGATGGGGTCGGGCTGCCGCACCAGGATCAGGTCGTGGCCCATTCCATGCCTTCGATCTTTTCGCGGTGGGCGAAGGTCACGAGGTGGCTGTCGATGACGCCCTTGGCAGCGGGCACGTTTTCGTCCTTGTCCACTTCGAAGCGGATTGTGAGCCCCTGGGGGTCCGATTCCATGATCGCCGGGCCGAAGACGAAATCGGCGCGGCCGTGGTTGCCCTCGCAGGTGGCGTCGATCTTGTGGGCGAAGTGCTTGCAAAGCTGGGTAAGGTATTTCGCGCCGTGTTCGGTTTCGATGCGTCCGATGAGGGTGGGCATGGCTGCTTCCTTTTCGCGATATGTTGGGCGTAGACTCTTCTTTTCCCTGCGGTTAAGCACAGCGGAGCAGCGCCTGCAAAGCCAGACTTCCCAGCCATGCAGGTTTTTCAAGACAGAGGGAAGACATGCTCCGAAAATTCGCTTTTGCGCTTTGCCTTGCGGCAGGGCCGGTCAGTGCGCAGGATGTGACCGTCGAGACGTTTCGCGGTGCTGTGACCGTTGCGCAGTCTCCGGAAACCGTCGCCGTATACGACATGGCCGCGCTCGACACGCTGGAGGCGCTGGGCGTCGAGGTGGATGGTACGATTTCCAACGTCTACCTGGACTACCTGGAAGACGTGGCGGACGGTGCGGCGCGGATCGGAACGCTGTTCGAGCCGGACATGGAGGCGCTTTACGCGTTGCAGCCGGACCTGATTGTCGCAGGGGGGCGCAGCTATGACAAGGTCCCTGACCTTGCCAAGATTGCGCCGACGATCGACATGACGATCCATGTCGAGACGCTGGCGACGGGGCTGAAGCGGTTGGAGGCCTATGGCGCGATTTTCGGCAGGCAGGACGAGGCGGCAGCACTGGCCGACGCGTTGACGCGCAAGCAGGCCGAGGTGACAGAGGCCGCCGCAGGCGCGGGCCGGACACTGATCGTTATGACGAACGGGCCAAAGGTTTCGGCCTACGGCCCGTCAGGACGGTTTGGTTGGCTGCACACGGCCTTCGGGCTGGAGGTCGCTGCCGAAGAGGTGGCGGGCTCGGATCACGGCGAGGCGATCAGTTTCGAATTCATCCGGCAGGTCGATCCCGATGTGATCCTGGTGATCGACCGCAGCGCCGCGATCGGCGATGTCGAGACGGCGACATCGACGCTGGACAATGTGCTGGTGCGCGAGACGAAGGCGTGGCGCAACGGCAAGGTCATCACCCTCGACAGTGCGCCCATCTACATCGCGGCGGGCGGGGTTCAGGCCCTCAATGCCACCATGGACCAGTTGCTCGACGCGTTTTCCGGAAGCTGAACCGTGGGCAAGATTGTCCTCGGGATGGTGGCGCTGCTGGCGCTGTCGGGCGTGTCGCTGTTCATCGGCGTGATCGACCTGCGCCCGACTGCGCTGTTGCAGGACCCCGCAGCACTGCAACTGATCGCGGTGAGCCGGGCACCACGCTTGTTCGCGGTGCTGATCACAGGGGCGTCGCTGGCGGTGGCGGGGACGGTCCTGCAAATGCTGGTGCGCAACCGTTTCGTCGAGCCGATGACGGTGGGCAGCGGTGAAGGCGCGGCGCTGGGCATCCTGCTGGTCACGCTTTACGCGCCGGCGGCATCGCTGCTTGCAAAGATCGCCATGGCGTCGGCGACGGCGTTCGCCTCGACCGCCGGTTTCTTGGCCATTGCCCGGCGGCTGCCGCCGACGCAACCCTACATGGTCGCCCTCGTGGGGTTGGTCTATGGCGGGGTGATCGGGGCCGGCGTGACCTTCGTGGCCTACCAGAACGACCTGTTGCAGATGATCGGCGTCTGGGTGACCGGAGAGTTCTCTGGCGTGTTGCAGGGCCGGTACGAGACATTGTGGCTGGCCGCCCTGGCGGCGGTGCTGTGCTTCGTGGCCGCCGACCAGTTTTCGATCCTGGGGCTGGGACACGCGGCCAGCATCAACCTTGGGCTCAATTACCGGCAGGTGATGCTGTTCGGGCTTCTGGCCGTGTCGCTGGTCAGTGCGCTGACCGTGGTGAGCGTGGGGATCATCCCCTTTGTCGGGCTGATCGTGCCCAACATCGTGTCGCGCATGATGGGCGACAACCTGCGCCGCACGCTGCCGGTGATCGCGATGATGGGTGCGGGGCTGGTGCTGGTGGCGGATATCGTGGCCCGTGTGCTGCGGTATCCGTTCGAGATGCCCTCGGCCACGGTGTTGGGGGTGGTGGGTGCGATAGTGTTCATCTGGCTGCTCTACCGTCCGGCGCGTCATGCACCGTAGGCGGCTGATCGTTCTTGCGGTGCTGTTCGTGGCGTCGGCGGTGGCCTACATGACGATCGGCGCGCGCGGCAACTGGGGCTTCGTGCTGGAGTTTCGCGGCGCAAAGCTGGCGGCGCTGTGCCTTGTGGCGGTGGCGCTGTCGACCTCGACGGTTCTGTTTCAGACGATCACGCAGAACCGCATCCTGACGCCGTCGATCATGGGGTTCGACGAGCTTTTCGTGCTGATCGTGGCGATGGGCGTCTTCGTTTTCGGCATGACGGATTATCTTGTCGTCACATCGTGGATCCAGTTCGGCGTGTCGCTGGTGCTGATGACCGGCGCGTCGCTGCTGCTGTTCGGGACGCTGTTGTTGCAGGAGCGCCCCGACCTGATGCGGATGATCCTGACCGGGCTGGTACTGACCGTGCTGTTCCGGTCGCTGCGCACCCTGCTGGTGCGGATGCTGGACCCGAACGAGTTCAGCGTGGTGCAGGTGTCGTCCTATGCCCGGTTCCACCAGATCGAGACCGGCCTGCTGGCCATTGCGGCGGTGACCATCGGCGCGGCGTTGGTCGGCGCATGGGCCATGCGGCACCGGCTGGACGTGCTGTCGCTGGGGCGCGAGGCGGCGATAAACCTGGGCGAGGACGTGCGGCGCGGCACGTTGCAGGTTTTGGTCCTGATCGGCATTCTGGTGTCGGTGGCGACCGCGCTGGTCGGGCCGACGGCGTTCCTGGGGCTGCTGGTGGTCAGCATCGCCCATGCGGTGACACCAACCGGGCGGCACGCGGTATTGCTGGTCTCTGCCGCGTTGATTTCGGGCACGACGCTGGTCGGGGGGCAGGCCCTGCTGGAGCGCGTGTTCGGGCTGGTGACGCCACTGACCGTGGTGATCGACCTTGCGGGCGGCGTGCTGTTCCTGGTGCTGGTGATGAAAGGATTGAAGCGATGATTTCCGTGATGGACGTGAGCCACGACCTTGGCGGCAGCACGGTGCTGCACGATATCGAGCTGGAGATTCCCAAGGGCAAGGTCACTGCGTTGATCGGGCCCAACGGGGCGGGCAAGAGCACGCTACTGTCGCTGATCGCGCGGCTGGCGCGGCACCGCACGGGGCGGATCATGGTGGACGAGTTGGAGGTGGGCGTCTGCGCGTCGAACACGCTGGCGCGGCGGCTGGCGATCCTGCCGCAAAGTTCCGAAATTGCGCCGCGACTGACCATCGAAGAACTTGTGGCGTTCGGGCGCTACCCGCACCACCTGGGGCGGCCGGGCAAGCACGACCGAGAAAAGATCGCCGAGGCGCTGACCCTGTTCGACCTGGATCCGCTGGCGCAGCGCACGCTGGACACGGTTTCGGGCGGGCAGCGGCAGCGGGCACTGCTGGCGATGATCTTTGCGCAGGACACGGATTACATGCTGCTCGACGAGCCACTGAACAACCTCGACATTGCGGCGTCGCGGTCGCTGATGGCGCTTTTGCAAAGGCTGGCGCGGGCGCACGCGCGCACGGTGGTGATCGTGCTGCACGACATCAACTATGCCTGTGCCTATGCCGACCATATCGTGACCATGAAAGGCGGAAAAATTGGCCCGCAGGGCGATGCCGAAACGCTGGTGGACGGCAAGCTGATGCACGAGGTTTTCGAAACCGACGCGGTGGTGCACAGGATCGGCGGGCGGACCTTCGTGGCGGTCTGAGCCTTCGGCACGGCGGCAATTATGCAAAAATGCCAGCCGGCCCGTACTTTGCACGGGATGGTGCTTGCACATTGCGCGCAGGGGCTTAAACGTCTCCGGATGACCGCCAGGGAAGCATGACCGCACGTACCCAGCTTCGACACGACTGAAATGGGACACAGCCATGAACCTCTCTCGGCTCGGCATTCTGCTGATCACGACCGCTTTCCTTCCCGTGCCTGCCGCCTTGGCGCAGGACGCCGAAGCCGCCACTTTCCTCGGGACGATCCGCATCGGCTCGCCGGAAGCGCAAGCGCTTCTGGGCAATGACGAGATCTCGGAAGAAGAGATCGAACAGCGCAATCCGCAATCCATCCGCGACGTGTTCGACGGGGAAACCTCGGTCAACACCAGCGGCGGGGCGGCGATTGCCAACAAGGTGTTCGTCAACGGTGTCGAGGAAAGCCTGCTGTCGGTCACCATCGACGGCGCGCGGCAGAACAAGTCGGCGTTTCACCATACCGGTAACGTGCTGATCGACCCTGCGCTGCTGAAATCTGTCGAGGTCAGCAAGGGGCTGGCGCCGGCGGATGCGGGACCGAACGCGTTGGCCGGGTCTCTGGCCTACGAGACCAAGGACGCCGCCGACCTGCTGCAGGATGGCGACAATTTCGGCGGCATGACCACGCTGACCTTCGGCACGAACGAGGACCGGATCCGCGCCGGGCTGACGGTGTTCGGGCGCAGCGGCGGGTTCGAATACCTGCTGAGCGGCACGCGGTCGGACAGTGGCAGCTACGAGGATGGCAGCGGCGTGACCGTTCCCGGCTCGGAGGCGGATCTGACCAGCTACCTTGGCAAATTCGCCTATACTTCACCCACGGGTCACCGGCTGGAATTCGCGGCGTCCCAGACCGAGGACACGGGCCTGCGGGCCGGGCAGGCGGGGCCGGGCGGCATCATCTTCATCCGGCCGGACTTTGCCGGCGTCACCGGACGACCCAGCGTGCTGGTGCCGGCCCTGTCAAAGCGCACGTCCTACACACTGACCTACACCAAGGACAGCGCCACGGACTGGTTCGATCCGTTCTTCCAGCTGAGCTATAACGAACAGGAGATCGACGCCTCGGGTGTCTTCGGCAAAAACGAAAGCTTCAGCGGGACGTTCAAGAACCGCTTTGCCATCGCCGGCGGGGACCTGTCGGTGGGTGTCGATTTCTTCGACGAGTCCGCCTCGGGATTCGGCCGTGGTCCGGGCCCGTTCGGCAGTTCCGGGCGCGAGGATCACTGGAACATCGGGATATTCGCGCAGGCGCGGCAGGATGTCGGCGAGCGCGTGTCGGTGTCGTATGGTGCGCGCTATGACTGGCAGGAGTTCAAGGCCGCCAGCGGCCAGACCTTCAAGGATGACGGGTTCAGCGCCAACGGGTCGGTCGATTACAAGATCACCGATTCGCTGACCCTGAACGCGGGCTACGCCCATAGCTGGGGCGGGTACGAGCTGGGCGAGGCGGCGCTGATCAATTTCGGGGCGCCGTGGACCTATGCCGGGTTCACCACCTCGCGCTCGGATGCGGGCCGGATCGGTCTGCGCTACGAGCGGGGTCCGTGGCAGCTGAGCGGTGCGTATTTCGAGACCTATGTGAACGACATCAACGCCGTGCTGCCCTCCGGCGGAGACCGGGGCGCGATTGCCGACCTGTCCTCGAAGGGGTGGGAAGCGTCGGTCGGGTACAGCCGGGCCAACGGGTTCATCCGGGTCAACTATACCGATGCGGATGTCGACCTGAACAGCACGACGATCGGCTCGACCGCCTATTACCTTGGCCGCCCGGTCGGCAAGGCGATCGCGCTGGAAGGCGCGGTCGATGTCACCGACGAGTGGACCTTCGGCGGCACGGCAGAGATTGCATTCAAGAACCGCGACACGCCGGTGCCGCTGTCGGGCTACGAGGTCGCCAACCTTTACGCGACCTACACGCCAAGCAAATTCGACCGGTTGCAGATGCGGCTGGACGTGCGCAATATCTTTGACGCGACCTACACGAGCCGCTCGTCAGACGGGGTCGGGCTGGGTAACGTGATCGCGTTGACGGAGCCGGGGCGCTCGGTCAGCCTGACGGCAAACCTGACCTTCTGAAGCGTCTCGAAAGCACCTGAATTTCCGTGTTTCGGAAAAGACGGTTTCGTGAGGCAGACAGCCCCGAGTTTCTGTAAAAGAAAGCCACCGACGCGCGCGGTGGCTATCCCGGCGAGTATCAAGAACGCCAATTCTTCCCTAGGCACCGGCTTGAGTATTGCGCGTCGGGCCGACGCTATTGTCAGTCCGCCAAAGGTTCAGGTCGCCGATGCGCCTCACGAGGCCCAGAATGCGGCTATGTGGAGCTTGGTGCCCGGAACACCCATGGTCTTTGCGGCACTGCGCAGACGGCGTGCGTCCTTCTTTTCACCGGCGAACCAGATCGCCGACGTCGGATGTCCCGGCAAGGCTTCGAGAGCAGCGTCAGCGATACCCTCACCCGTCCGGCGCGAGAGCCAGCGGACCGAAACGCCCTCATGCGCCGGGATCGGATAGGCGGTTTCGGCCCCGTCTGCGGTTTCAAGGATCATCTCGGCGGTGGCCCCTGCGTGCAGTCCTTCGATCAGTCGCGCAACGGCAGGAAACCCTGTCTCGTCCGAGGCAATCAGAAGGCTCTGCGCATCGACCAACCCGCCGCCGCCAGGGCCCACAATGCCGACACGGCTGCGCCGCATGTCTCCGGCATGTAATTCCTCGCACCACTCTGTCACGCGCCCACCGTCATGACGGAACACGTCCATAAACAGAACATTCGACGCCCGATCCAGGCTGCGCACGGTGTAAACCGGAATATGTGGCGCGCCGGGACCTTTGGGCCATCGCGTCGAACCGTTGGGTGCCACCGCGGGCCAGTCCGGTGTCATGCCCCTTGGCGGCAGAACCAGCCTGAAATGGATCGACTCGTCGCCGAATATGGAGACGTCTTCCACCTTCAAGGTTACGCGCAGAAAGGCGTCACCCAGCCGCGCGACCCGCGTGACCTGTCCGAATTGAAAGTTCGGGGGAAAGCCACCGATTTCGGCACTGTCGGACCAGCGCATGGCCTCGGCCAAATCGGGCAAGACTGTACGCAGATGTTCGACCATGGCGTTTTTCATCACGAAAAGGTTCCGGGAGTCGGACGCGGCGACCATGCCAGCCACCGGCGTGTCGACGCCTTCGCGCAGCCCAATCAGGCCATAGCCCGTTTCCACCGTCACCTGCCCCGGTTCGTCTTCCTGCAGGGTCAGCCCGTGCTCATCGACTTCGAGCAAAAGCATCTTGCGGATCGAGTCGAAGGCCACGCCCGGCAAATCTGCGCGGGCTTCCTCTCTGTAGTGTTTGCGCGTCATGTCTGAACCTCCGCAGCATCGACCCTTCGTCCGGATGCGGCCCACAGGATCAGCGGAACCGTCGATACGGACACCACGCTGGCGATGCAGAAAAAGATGCCGTAGCCCAACCACTCCGCGATCACGCCCGCAACCAGTCCGGCCAGCATGCTCATGGCGGCGTCCATGCACTGCAAAAGCGTGAAGTCGACGCCGCCTTGCCGGGGGTCGGACCACCTCATGAATTGCGCGTATAGCGCCACGAAGCCAAGCGCCATAACGGCGCTACTGGCGACCATGGCAAAGGGCGCCACCTGCGCCGGCGCTACCAGCCCGGTGCCAGCGGCGACCGAGACGAGCGCCAGCAGCGAGGCCTGCGCCAGAACGGCCCCGACCAGCACGAGGCGGCTACCGAAGCGGCGGACCACGGCCCCGCCTGTCAGAGCGCCCAACAGTCCCAGCGATACGCTGCCAAGCCCGGACAGAAGGCCCAGTTCCCCGAGGCTGTAGCCCGCGTCGATAAAAAAGGGACCGAAAAGCCCCATCGCTGTCTTCTGGGCAACCACGTATAGTGCTGCAATCACCAACCCACGGCGAAGGTCGGGCCGGATCAGCGCGGACCGCAGGCTGGGCACATGCGCCCGTGTCACCGGCTTCGCCGCGCGGCGTGCCAGGAAAACGAAGGGCAGGCAGATCACCGCGATCACGCCCGCCATGCTCCAGGTTCCCACGGCCCAGCCGGCGCGATCCACCAGGATCAGGAAAGCCCCGCCGCCAATGGCCGAACCGATATACGCGCCGCCCACCTGCGCCGCGTTCCCCCAGCCGTAACGGGTCTGCGACAGGGCGGCCACGGCGTAGCCGTCCACCGCGATGTCGACCGTCGCCGTGGCGGTGGCGGCCACCAGCAGAACGCCAAGCACGGCCAGCACCGGCACCGGCCCGATCGCACCGACCAGCGCCAGCATGGCGACGACAACCGCGATACCGGCCACCACCAGCTCCGCCGAGCGGTCCCTGCCCACCGCGGGCAATCGCAGCCGCTCGAAGGCCGGCGCCCACAGGAACTTCAGCGCCCAGGGCAGCACGATCAGCGAGACGAGCCCGATATGGTCCAGCGGCAATCCCTGGTCCCGCAGCACGCCGGGCAGCCCGCTCCAGGTCAGCCCACCCAGCACGCTTTGCGCCACGTAGATCCCGCCGATCGCGCCGACGATCCTGCGTTGCCCTGACGCCATTCCCTAGAACCGGCGCTGCACGGCGAAGGTCGCGGTCCGCCCCTGGTGACGATAACAATTACCGGCGCTGCACGTCTGTCCGTCCTCGTCGAAGACGTTGCGAAAATTGGCCTGCACTTCCAGGCCTTCATAGCCCTGCTTGGCGAAGTCATAGGTCATGGCAAGGTCGACGAAGACCCGATCGCGGTTCTTGTAGGTGTTCTGGTCGTCGCCGTAGCTTTCGCCGACATAGCGCAGGCCACCGCCAATGCCGAAGCCTTCCATCATACCGTTTTGCGGCTCATAGAATGCCCAGAGCGCGGCCTGGTGCTTGGGGGTTCCCGACAACTGGTTGCCGACCGTTCCGGTGGTCCCGGCTTCGATCTCGACATCGAGATAGGTGTAGCTTCCGGTCATCCTCAGCCCGTTGCCCAGGTTGAACTTCCCTTCCAACTCGAGCCCCTGAGAACGCAGGTCATAGGGCACCTGGACCTGGTTCAACCCGCCGAAGACGGCGCTGTTGACCGGCTGAAAGACGACACCGTCCTCCTGCTGGATGTCGAAGATCGACGCGGTAACCAGGCTGTCGGTTCCGGGCAGTTCATACTTGAAGCCAAGCTCGGTCTGCACCGCCTCTGTCGGTGCGGCAGGCGCGTCGCTGGCAGGGTCGGTCGGGTCGGAATAGGTCACGCCCGTGTTGGGCACGAACGTGCTGGAGAAATTGGCAAAGGGCGTCATTCCGTTCGCCATGGCGTAAGAGATGCCGATGCGGCCGGTAAGGGCGTCATCCGTCGTTCTCGTGCCTGCCCGCGTGGCATCAAAGCTGGTCGTTTCGACAAAATCGTACCGGCCGCTGACGAAAACGTTGAGCGCGCCATTGGTGATCTGGTCGTGGACATAAATGCCTGTCTGCTCGATGTCCTGCCCTTGGCTGTAGGGAGCTGGAGTGGCTTCGACAGCGGCGGCCGACGCGAAACCGAATGTGGAGAACGCATCGAATTCGGACCTCGTGTAGTCCAGTCCTGCAACGAACTGATGCGTCAGGGCCCCGGTTTCCAACTCCGCCTCGATGGTGTTGTCGACGCTAAAGTTCGACTGGTTCTCGAGGTACTTTCCCCAACCGCGCCCGATGGCGCCGCCACCGAAATCGTAAAGCCCGCTATAGCGCAATTCGCTGTCCACCTCGGAATAGCGCATCTTCTGGCGCAGGGTCACTGTGTCGGTCAGTTCATGTGCGATTTCGTAACCGATGCGATACTGCTCGTTGTCGAACGTGTTGTAGGCCGGATCGCCGTTATAGGTCTCCGACGCCACGCCCGGTGCCGGATTGAAATAGGCCGCGGTCGCCCCGACGGTCGAATCCGAGTATTCCGTCAAAAGCGTGATGCGCGTGCGCTCCGTCAGATCATAGGTCAGCGACGGCGCAATCAGAATCTTGTCGTCCTTGTACCCCGGCAGGGGCGTGTCGGCGTCCCGCACAAGACCGGTCAGCCGGTACAGGAGCCGCCCATCCTCGTCCACCGGACCGGTAAAGTCGAACGCCAGTTCCGCCCGGTTGTCGGTGCCCGTCGTGAAGCGCAACTCGTTGAACGGCTCCGCCTTCGGGCGCTTGGACACCACGTTCACCAGACCGCCCGGACCGCTGACACCATATAGCGAGGAGGACGGCCCCTTCAGGATGGCAATGCCTTCCAGCGTGTAGGGATCGTTGACGTACCATGCCGATGGCCCGTTGACCTGCCGCAGCCCGTCCCGGAAGAACCCGTTGTTGAACGCCGGGAAGCCGCGCAGGTAAAACGCGTCATACCGGCTGTCGAACCCGAAGGTGCTGGTGGTCGTCCCTGCCGAGAATTCCAGCGCCTCCAGAAGCTGGCGGGGCTTGCGGTCCTCTATCTCGTCCTGCGTGACCGTTCCGATCGACTGCGGAATATTCGCGATCCGGCTCTCCAGCTTGGTCGCCTGCCGCCCGGATTGCGCGACATATCCATTCTGCTGCAGCGTTTCGTCGCTCTCGGATTCCAGTTCGATCGTTCCGAGCTGATACGGGGACCCGCCCTGCGCATAGGCCGAAAGGCTTGTTGTCAGTAAGGCGATTGCGGTCAGGCTGAGATACTTCATACCGTCCTTGATTTGTCTGAGGTTTTCGTGGTCGCACGCCACGTAGAGAGGACGCGGGCCGAAGAGTCAAACTATTTTTGTCAGGTATTTGGCCCGCTGCTTGCAATAGCCGATCCACGACCGAAAGCCGAGCCTTCAGCAGTTTGAAGCCCTCAGATCAGCGTGCAGAAAGCGTCTAAGTTTTCATTGAAGCGGCGCGGAGAAGCCCGATTGCCGACCCTACGACATATCGTTGCGGAACTCCGAGTTGTTGCCGTCCTTCGCTATTTCAACGCTTTCGCCTCGCTTGACGCGTCAAGGGCCGGGCCCGCGCCGATCGTATCCAGATACAGATCCAACATCTCGGTTGCCGCGTCGTTTGCCGGCGAGAAACCGTCGCGCGAACCGTCCGCGACACTCACCACAACAGCCCACTCGGACGCGTTTCGGCACGCCAGGAACCTTCGGGGCATGGTGCCTGCCGGTTGCACCGAAATGAGGCGGCAAAGTCCTTGTTGAGTCTCGTAGCTGCCAAGCGCCCGCGCCGGGCCAACTCCGCCAACATCCCGGGTCTGCCCTGTCGGCACGTCCGAAAGGGCCGCGGCTACATCTTCAAGTGGTGCCGCACCGGCCGGAGCAAACCGTTCCTGCAAGGTCCACCCGACTCCGACACCGATAACCAGCGAGGCCGCAAGTGCCAGAGGCCACGCGCGGCGGTGGCGCAAGGGGACGACTGCGGACACGGGCCGATCCTGCGTCTGGCCGTCGTCGGTAGGAGTCTCACGAACAGTTTCGACAAGGTGCTCGGGAACGGCCCCTTGGGCAAAGGCCGCGCGCAGGGTCGTGGCGGTCTCGGCAAACAAGGCGTAGCGCGCCGCGAGATCTGGATCCTGTTCGATCCTTTGGCTCAGATCTTCGGCCGTTGCGCCATCAAGTTCGCCGTCGGCAAGGGCCATCAGCATCTCGTCACTTACCTCTACCTTGTTTGGCGTGCTCATCGCGCTTCTCCTTTCTTGGGTGCGGTTTCGGGCTGCATGCCCAAGTCCGAAGCAAGCGTGGCGCGGGCGCGTGCCAGCCGGCTCATGACCGTCCCGACGGGAATATCCAGCGCGTCCGCGGCCTCGCGGTAGCGCAGCCCTTCCACGCAGACCAACATCAACACCTCTCGTTGCTCCTGAGGCAGGGCGTCCATCGCCCCACGCACGCGCGCCAATTCCAGCCGCGCCTCGGTGACCCGGCGACCGTCTGTGCCCACCAATTGCCGTGCCCCGTCCGCCTGGTCGATCTCGACCACATCGCGCGTGGCGCGATACTGGTCGATCCAGGCGTTGCGCATGATCCGGAAAAGCCAGCTGTCCAGCCGGGTGCCTTTGGTGAAGCCCGAAAGATTGCGCAAACCTTTCTCGACCGTCACCTGCACGAGATCGTCCGCCTGATCCCAACTCGGCGCGAGGGACCGCGCGAAAGCCCGCAGCCTGGGAAGCAGGTCGATGATTTGCTGTCTGACATCGTCCGTCATGCGGCGGAGTCCTGTGGGCGTGTGCGGTTGCAGGACGTATTACATCGGTAAAACGGACCATGGCGGGATTTATTCCGTCCCGGCGACCAAAAAAAGCTATAGTCACGCTGGAATAAACAGTCTGTGCTGTACGTTATCCCTTTTGTGCTGCCACCGAGCCGTTGAACAGGAGCTTTTAGCCGATGACTGACGACGACCGCCCCGACCTGGCCCGCCGCCGCCTGCTGAAACGCATCGGGCTTGCCGGCGCCACGGCCTATACCGCACCTGCGTTGACGCATCTTGGCATGGCGCATGCCTCCGGCGGATCGGGCGGCGGGAGCGGCGCAGGCAGTGGTGGAAGCGGCGGCAGGGAATCCTGGCGACCGGCCCGACGCCAGACACGGCCAAGGCCAAACCGGCCGCGTGCGGCTCAACCCCGGCAGGCTCCGCCCCCGCCGCCGGAAATCCTGCTGCTCTTGCCGGCAGGCACGAGCGTCACGCCTGCGATCGACGCGGGCTACGAAGTGCGCGCCACGGCCTCGAATGATCTGCTCGATGGCAGGTTGTATCGGCTGGATCTACCGGCCGGACGTTCCATCGAAGACGGGCTGGCCGACCTGGCCGGCTTGCTTCCCGGGGCCCTGATGGACGAAAACCACTTCTACACGCCGGACGCCTTTCTGTGTGACTCCGAGGGGTGCGATGCGCATGAAATGATCGGCTGGTCCGGTTGGCCCAGCATCTATGCCCCCCGGCTGGGAATGATCGATACCGGCATCAACCAGGATCACCCGGCGCTCAGCGGCCAGAAGCTTACAATCCACCAAGCCGACCTGGGTGCACGGGCAGAGGCAGGGCGCAAGCATGGCACGGCGATTGCCGCCATGCTGATCGGCCGGTTGGACTATCGCGTGCCGGGGCTGCTGCCCAACGCCGAACTGGTTGCGGTCGAAGCATTCCACCGCGGGCATCTCGGCGAACAGGCTGATGCATTTTCCCTCGCATCAGCGATGGATCTTCTGATGGCGGCCGATGTCGATGTTATCAACATGAGCTTCTCCGGCCCGTACAACCCGATCCTCGAGGAAATGATCATTCGGGCAACCGAACGCGAAACAGCGGTGGTTGCCGCCGCCGGCAACGGCGGCCCGGGCGCCGAGCCCGCTTACCCGGCTGCCTTCGATGCAGTCATCGCCGTGACGGCGATCGACCGAGAAGAGGGCATTTACCGTCAGGCCAACCAAGGTCCCTATATCAATTTCGCGGCGCCGGGCGTGCGGGTCTGGGCGGCCGCGTCAGTATCAGGCGGGCGGCTCAAGTCCGGGACCTCCTATGCCGCGCCTTTCGTCACCGCCTCGCTTGCGGTGCAACGCGTACGCGCACCATCGGTCCCGCTGGATCAGACGGTCGCGGAAATGGTGCGGTGCGCCAAGGATCTTGGTGCTCCGGGCCGTGACAGCGTGTTCGGCGATGGGTTGGTCGCAGCCCCCGGGCAATGTTTCGCCGGTGACACCGAGTTTTTGCCGGTCTCCGGGGAATAAAACCCGGTGCCTTCCGTTTTCCTTGTATGGCCGCAGCGAGTGGCCGACGGAAAACGCAAAGGAGAGAAACCATGGCAGATCAAGAGAACGCCAATATTTCGCGCCGGCGGATGCTCACACGCCTTGGGCTGGCCACGGGTGCAGCCTACGTCGCCCCCGTGATGATGCATCTAAGCGCCGCGCATGCCTCCGGCGGCGGCAGTGGTGGTGGTGCCGGTGGATCTGGTGGCGGCAGGGGCGGCTCCGGTGGGTCCGGTGGCGGCTTTGGCGGCGGATCTCGGGGCTCCGGTGGATTTGGTGGAAGCCGCGGCAGCCGGGGCAGCCGTGGATCGGGACCGTCCGGAGGGCGTCGTTCGGGCCGGGGCACAGGTTTCGGCCGGGCAGTACGCGGAGCTCTGCGCGATCTCGGTCTTTAGACCCCGATGGGCGGACGCTACGACAAGCAGGCAAGAACTGGGGCGCGTGGCGTGTGCGCCCCAGACTCATTCGTGTCACGCATACTGTTCCCCGCGGCGTCTCATGTCGTTGAGCTGCCGGAATGCCCATCCGTGCGCGATGACATCTGCAGTGTCATGCCGGATTGGGAGGTCGTCTCTGCAGCCGATACAAAAACAGCCACCACGGTCCTGCGCCGCGACGAAGACGGCACGTTCCAGTTCCAGTCATGGTGGTCCGACACCCCGTTGACAAAACTTGGTCGTGCCGGCGCGACCTGCGGCGCCGTTGCCGATATACTGCAAGGTTATCTTGACTCGCGGCCGGGTTTTTTCGGCTTTCACTGCGGGGCCGTTCAGGTCAACGGTCATCTTTTGGCCTTCACCGGCCCCTACCGGGCCGGAAAGACAACTCTTGTCTCCAGGCTCGGGACCGAGCCGGATTGCGCGCTTTTCTGCGACGACATCCTGCCGATCGATGGCGACGGCGTTGCGACGGCGCTTGGTGTGCAGCCGCGGCTTCGCCTGCCGTTGCCGAACGGGCTGAGCGGCGCTTTCAAAAGCTATGTCGCCGCCAACCTGACTTTCAGCGACACTCGCTACGGGTTCCTTGATCTTTCGAACCAGGCGTCTCTTGGCACCCGCGCACCATTGGCCGCAATGATCGTGCTGTGCCGACAAGAGGGCGCGCGTGCCCGATTTCACGAACTTTCGACCGAGGATGCAGCCGGGTTTCTGATCCGTCAGAACATTGCCGACCCCGGAGATGCCGGATCGCACTACGATCGCGTCGCTGCGATGGCGGAGGACCTTGTCTGTCTCACACTCGTTTATTCCGACCTGGAGGACGCTGTATCCCTGATCAGAGAGGCGTTCGGAGCAGCCGACATCCCGCGTTTGAAAGCGCCGTTGGGGCCGGCTTTGCCGCTGAGAGATCCTGATGCCGAGGCCCCTCCGGCAGACCTGTCGCTGCGCCTTGTACGAGCTTCTGATGTGGTGACCCGGCAGATCGGCGAGGATACGTT
Source organism: Roseovarius sp. MMSF_3298 (assembly GCF_030733705.1). Classification (NCBI taxonomy): domain Bacteria; kingdom Pseudomonadati; phylum Pseudomonadota; class Alphaproteobacteria; order Rhodobacterales; family Roseobacteraceae; genus Roseovarius; species Roseovarius sp. MMSF_3298. Next base: position 111,999 of record NZ_JASHIN010000010.1, on the reverse strand, counting down.
TCTGTGGCAGATGGCGGATCGAAACTTCTTCAGGCTCAATGCCATCGGGGGCGCGATCTGGATGCTTCTCGAACAGCAACAGACCGGCAATTGCATCGTGCGCGCGCTCCACGATGCCTTTCCGGCAACATCGGAGCAAAAGATACGACGGGATGTCGCCATGCTGCTTGGCCAATTGATCCAGAGGGGTTTGGCGGCGATGTGCCCAGGCGCTTCTCCTGATGAGATGTGATTGCGGATGGAGAAGCAGCATGGCGCGACGACTGCAATCACCACCGGCCGCATTCGAGCCTCGGCGGGCGCACAAAGCGGGAGTATCACCAACGGCCGGAAGAGGACCAAACCCTGATCAAAGCCAACTTTTGGACTCGGACACCAAGGGGGTGTGGTCACACCCGCTGCACAAAAAAAGCCGCCCAGAGGGGCGGCTTTCGCGTTTCAACTCGGTGGCCGACCTTACATCTCGCACTCTTCGACGTAGACGTTGGAGTGATCCTCCAGCGCAGTGCCGATGATCTTGTTGGTGTAGATGTCGCCTTCCTTGATCACCTCGCGGACATAGATGTCCTGTACGGGGTGGTTGTTGGACGAAAACTCGAAATCGCCCCGGGTCGAGGCGAAATCGGCCTCTTTCAGCGCGGCACGGAAGGCGTCGGCGTCGGTCACGTCAGCTTTAGACATCGCGGACAAAAGCAGGTTCGCGGTGTCATAGCCTTGCGATGCGTAAAGCGAGGGCAGGCGGCCGTATTCTTCCTGGAAGGCGGCGACAAATTCGACGTTCGCCTCGTTGTCGAGGTCCTTGTTCCACTGGCTGGTGTTCTTGACGCCAATCGCCGCGTCGCCCACGGCCTGCAGGATGCCCTGATCAAAGCTGAAGGCAGGACCAACCACGGGCAGGTCCACGCCGCTGTCGGCATATTGCTTGAGGAACGAGATACCCATCCCGCCCGGCAGGAAGAAGAACACGCTGTCGGCGCCCGAGGCGCGGATCTGGGCGATCTCGGCGGCATAGTCGGTCTGGCCCAGCTGGGTAAAGACCTCGCCGGCCAGCTCGCCCTCGTAGATGCGCTTGTAGCCGGTCAGCGCGTCCTGACCCGCGGGATAGTTGGGCGCGAGGATGAAGCTGTTCTGGAACCCGGCAGAGTTGGCATAGCCGCCCGCGGCCTCGTGCAGGTTGTCGTTCTGCCACGCGACGTTGAAATAGTTGGGGTTGCAACCCTTGCCGGCCAGCGCCGAGGGGCCCGCGTTCGGCGACAGGTAGAACTTGCCTTGCGCCACCGCGGCGGGCACCACGGCCATGGCGAGGTTCGACCAGATGATGCCGGTCAGAACGTCGACCTTTTCGGACTGGATCATCTTGTCGGCCAGTTGCACGGCGATATCGGGCTTGCGCTGGTCATCCTCGACCACGACCTCGATATCGGAATTGCCGGACATCTTGACCGCCAGCAGAAAGCCGTCGCGCACGTCGATGCCAAGCCCCGCACCGCCGCCCGAAAGCGTGGTGATCATGCCGACCTTCACGCCCTCGGCATGGGCCATCGCGCCAAGCGCGGTCATGGCCGTCGCGGCCAGGATGGATTTCAGTTTCATGGTTTCCTCTCCCTTGGAAGTGTCAGAACGCCTTGAACGTCAGCGTCGTCTCGGTGCGTTCGATATTGTCGATTGTCGCGAGGTTCTCGTTGATGAATTTGCCCACGTCTTCGCCGTCGGGGACATACAGCTTCAAGAGCAGGTCAAACGGCCCGGAGGTGGAGTAAAGCTCGGAATGGATTTCGCGCAGGGCGATGTCCTCGGCCACCTGGTAGGAGGTGCCGGGGCGGCAGCGGATATTCACGAAGAGTGGGCGCATGTGATGGGTCTCCCGATCGGCTGGGGCCTATTTAGAGCGGTTTTCGGTGCGGATGAAAATGGCGAATTTCGTGCGCCGTTTCGGATCACTCCGGCACATGCCGCGCGCGCGCGCCGCGCTCGATGGCCGCCGCGTGCAGACGGTCAATGTTCAGCTGGTACCGGATCTCGCCCAGAAAGCGCAGTTCCGTCTCGTCCAGCAGGCCATCGGAGGCGGCCACGTCACAGGCAAGCGCATAGGCGGTCTCGAAGAGGCGCTCGGGCAGGTTGTCGGTGACGAGGCCGAAAAGCGCGTCCAGCCCGTCCTCTTCGGCAAAGAGGTCGAACACCATCTGCGACACGGTCTTCATCCGGTCGGCATCGTAGGTGGCAAAGATCGGCAGGTTGTCGATGGCGCTTTCGATCTTGACCAGTTCGGCGGTGCGGATCTCTTCATCCGAGGCCGACACGGCGATCATGACCGCCACGAGGCAGTCCTGCGGGGTGAGCGGGTGAGAATCCTGGTCGGTCATGCGCTGTCCTTAAAGGGGTTTGTTGCGGCGCAGATTATTGACTGTCCGGGGGCGGAGCAATAGGAACCGAGGCGGCCCGCCATTCGTGCGGGCCTTAACCTCTGGAGACCGACATGTCCGAACTGCGCGACGCCGCGATGAGTGCGAAAGCCTGGCCCTTTGAAGAAGCGCGCCGGCTGCTCAAACGGTATGAAAAGGCGCCGCCCGAGAAGGGATATGTTCTGTTCGAGACCGGCTATGGCCCCAGCGGCCTGCCGCATATCGGAACCTTCGGCGAGGTTCTGCGCACGACGATGATCCGCCATGCGTTTCAGCAGATCAGCGATATTCCCACGCGGCTGTTCTGTTTCTCGGACGACCTCGACGGGATGCGCAAGGTGCCGGGCAACGTGCCCAACCAGGAGATGCTGCAAGAGCACCTGCAAAAGCCGCTGACCAGCGTGCCGGACCCGTTTGGCGAGTTCGAGAGCTTCGGGCACCACAACAACGCCATGCTGCGCCGGTTCCTCGATACCTTCGGGTTCGAGTACGAGTTCTATTCCGCGACCGATTTCTACAAGTCGGGCCAGTTCGACACGACGCTGCTGCGCGCGGCCGAGCGATATGACGACATCATGAAGGTCATGCTGAAATCCCTGCGCGAGGAACGGCAGCAGACCTATTCGATCTTCCTGCCGCTGCACCCCGAGACGGGGCGTGTCCTGTACGTGCCGATGAAGAACGTGGATGCCGCCAAGGGCGAAATCACGTTCGATGACGAGGAGGGCCGCGAGTGGACCCTGCCGGTGACCGGCGGTAACGTGAAGCTGCAGTGGAAGCCGGATTTCGGCGCGCGCTGGGCCGCGCTGGGCGTGGATTTCGAGATGTACGGCAAGGACCATTCCACCAACACGCCGATCTATGACAAGATCTGCGAGATCCTGGGCACGCCCGCGCCGGAGCATTTCACCTATGAGCTGTTTCTCGACGACAAGGGGCAGAAGATCTCCAAGTCGTCGGGCAACGGGATCAGCATCGACGAATGGCTGAGCTATGCCAGCAGCGAGAGCCTGTCCTATTTCATGTACCAGAAACCGAAGACCGCCAAGCGGCTGTTCTTTGACGTGATCCCGCGCGCGGTGGACGAGTATCACCAGCAATTGCGCGCCTATCCGGGGCAGGATGCGGCGGGCAAGCTGAACAATCCGGTGCATCACATCCACAACGGCGACGTGCCGGAAAGCCGGATGGTGGTGTCCTTTGCCATGCTGCTGAACCTCGCCTCGGTCGCCTCGGCGCAGGACAAGGAAACGCTCTGGGGCTTCATCAACCGCTATGCGCCCGATGCCAGCCCCGCCACGCATCCCGACCTCGATGCCGCGGCAGGCTCGGCGGTGAAGTACTACGAGGATTTCGTCGCACCGACGAAGACCTATCGCGCACCCACGGACCTGGAGCGCGAGGCGCTGACCGACCTGCGCGACCAGCTGGCCGCCTATGACGGCCCGGTCGAGGACGAGGTCCTGCAATCCATCGTCTATGCCGTGGGCCGTGACCGGTTCGATCCGCTGCGCGACTGGTTCAAGGCGATCTACGAGACGCTGCTGGGCGCAAGCCAGGGGCCGCGGTTCGGCGGGTTCATCGCACTCTACGGTGTTGACGAAACCGTGGCGTTAATCGACCGTGCGTTGGCGGGCGAGCTGGCTTGATCCACGTCAATGCTGGCCGTTCGCGGCCCGCTAGACTGGGCAAAAGACAGGGAGCAGGACCATGATCAGATCAATCACCCTCGTTGCGTGCCTCTTGGCCGGGGCGGCGACCGCGCAGGAGTCGATGCCCGAGCCCGACGAGGGGCGCGCGATCTTCGAGGACAACTGCGCCGTCTGCCACGGCAGCCGCGGCATGGGCAACGGGCCGTGGGCGGGCTCTTACAACCCACCCCCTGCCGACCTGACGGCGCTGAAGGAAGACGGCGTGTTTTCCCGCACGCGGGTCCTGTCGGTGATCGACGGCTATGACCGCACCGGCCTGCCGGGGCACGAGATGCCGGAATTCGGCCTGCTGTTGCAGGGCGACACGGTGCCGGTGGACGTGGGCGACGGGGTGATGACGCCGACGCCGCGCCCGCTGGCGGCGCTCTTGATCTACATCGAAAGCATCCAGGACTAGACGCGGCAGATCCCGTTCAGCTCGACCCCGTCCCACGGCAGCACGACCTTGTCGGGGATGGTCAGCCGGCCCAGCGGGAACGCGCCTTCGAGCAATGATTCCAATCGCTTGGTGCGTGGCGCCCCGGGGTCCAGCGTGGCGCAGCAGACGTATTCCTCGACGATCGAGGCCTGCTGTTCATAGCCGAAGTCGAGGAACCGCGTCTGGGTGTCGATGTCGAAAAGGTAGGGGTCGTCACTGACCTGATGCTCGCGCACGGCCTTGAGCGGGCTATAGCCCGTCTGGCGGCGGTTCTGCCATTGCCAGACATGGGTCATCTCGTGGGCAAAGAGCATCGCCTCGACCAGGTAGAACCGCTCGTCATAGTCGGGCAGGTAATCCTTCAGGTACCAGTCTTTCGAATAGAAAACCTTGCTGAACAGAACGAAGGCGGCGGGGCTGACGGTGACTTCCTTGGTCTCCTCGGCCTGGGGCGGAAAGATGCGCTCGCGGCAGGCGAGGCGGGGGCGTTTCTTGCGGGTATAGGTGGTCTTGCCGATCAGGGCGCCCTCGACCAGCCGGATACGGGCCGTGTCGATGGAGGACCCGTGGATCTGCTTGGTGAAGGCTTTCTCGGTGTCCGTCAGGGGACGGCCACAGGAGATCAGGACGGCGAGAGAGAGCAGGAAAAGCCAGCGCATGTCCGGCAGGTTAACGGGGGATGAATGGACCGGATAGAGGGAATGTTAACCACGGCCCGAATCGCGTCGAATCGTCTTGGTTAACAAGGGGATTGGGGGCAATTTGGAACGTCGGTATCGCGTCGGTATCCGAGTGGTATCGCGACGGTGCGGTTTTCGGGATTTGCCGGGTTAACGGGGCGTGCGGTGGTTTTGGTGGCGGGGAGGTCCCGGATCAAGTCCGGGACTGCGTTGTGTGGCTGAGGCCGCGCGAGGGCCAGACCGCGGGGTGGCGATCCGACGGGTGTTCAGGGCACTTTATGGGTGCGGTGTCCGCATGACCTTTGATCGGGGGGCTTGCGTCAGCCAATCGCCAGCCCGGGGGGCGGTCTGGCGATCGCGCGGCGGCGCAGCGTGCTGCGCCTTGATTCCGCGCGAAGACTTAAAAACCTTCAGCGAATTCCGTACAAAATTCGCTCAAACTGCGCGCAATTGCGTCAGCATGTGCGAGCATTTCATCTATGCTCTCTTCTTCGATAACAGCAACTACATCTTCTTGAGCCTTTTTATCGAAATACTTTACCTGCAAATGCTCGTTAAAGAATACGACGCCATGAACGGCTCTGTGCCTGTTATCAACGAATTGGTGTAAGTATGGGCGTAGTTCTTGAAAGAACGTTGCAAATCTATGGCTTTTTGGAAGGGCTTTGGTGACGGAATTAAGCGAAGATATAAGCTTTGTGGTGGGCAACATAGAAAGCTCTGCGACGCGCTTCTTTCGGTCATCACCCTCTAGGTTTTCAACGGTTACAACGGCAATGATTATCAGCTTCTCGATGCGGGCGCATAGTTGCACATACTTTCCAATTTCTTTGATAATATTGTCCGGCAATGCGTAATCGACAATTGTAGTGCGTTCATCACTCAAACATCCAACTCCTCCACGAACCTCGCGTTCTCCTGGATGTACTGGAACCGCAATTCGGGCTTCTTGCCCATCAGGCGCTCCACCAGGTCGCCGGTCTCGCCGGGTTCGTCCTCGTCGATGGTCACGCGGATCAGCTTGCGCGTCGCGGGGTCCATCGTGGTTTCCTTCAGGTCCTTGGCGTCCATCTCGCCCAGGCCCTTGAAGCGGGAAACGTCGATCTTGCCCTTGCCGCCAAGGCCCTTTTCCAGCCACAGGTCCCGCTCGGCCTCGTCGAGGCAGTAGGTCCGCTTGGCGCCCTGGGTCAGGCGGTACAAAGGCGGGCAGGCGAGGTAGAGGTGGCCCGCGTCGATCATGGGGCGCATCTGGGTGAAGAAGAAGGTCATCAGCAGCGAGGCGATATGGGCGCCGTCCACGTCGGCGTCGGTCATGATGATGATCTTGTCATAGCGCAGGTCGTCGATGTTGAACCGCGATCCCAGCCCCACGCCAAGCGCCTGCGTGAGGTCGTTGATCTCGGCGTTCGAGCCCAGTTTCGAGCTGGCCGCGCCCAGCACGTTCAGGATCTTGCCGCGCAGGGGCAGCAGGGCCTGGGTCTTGCGGTCCCGGCCCATTTTCGCCGACCCGCCGGCGGAATCGCCCTCGACAATGAACAATTCGGTGCCGTCGCGGGTTGACGACGAGCAATCCACCAATTTGCCGGGGAGGCGAAGTTTTTTCGTGGCGGATTTGCGTTGTGTCTCCTTCTCGGCGCGCCTGCGCAGGCGTTCCTCGGCCCGCAGGACGAGGAAGTCGAGGATGGCCCCCGCCGACTTGGTGTCGGCCGCCAGCCAGTTGTCGAAATGGTCGCGGACGGCGTTTTCCACCAGCCGCTGCGCCTCGGTCGTGGCAAGGCGGTCCTTGGTCTGGCCGACGAATTCCGGCTCGCGGATGAAGCATGAGACCAGCGCGCAGCCGCCGGTCATCAGGTCGTCGCGGGTGATGTTGGCGGCCTTCTTGTTGTTGACCAGCTCGCCATAGGCCTTGATGCCCTTGACGATCGCGGCCCAGAAGCCGGCGACGTGCGTGCCGCCCTCGGGCGTGGGGACGGTGTTACAGTAGCTTTGCAGGAAGCCGTCGCGGCTGGGCGTCCAGTTGATCGCCCACTCCACCTTGCCCGGCGTGCCGAAGCGTTCCTGGAAATCGACGGTGCCGGCAAAGGGATTCTCGGCATAGGTCGAGGCGGTGCCCATCGTCTCGCGCAAGTAATCGGCCAGACCGCCGGGGAAGTGGAACGTGGCCTCCTGCGGGGTGTCGCCGTCGGCAATGGCGGATTTCCAGCGGATCTCGACCCCCGAAAAGAGGTAGGCCTTGGAGCGGATCGAGCTGAAGAGCCGGGCGGGCTTGAAGCGATGCGAGCCGAAGATCTCCTCGTCGGCGTGGAAGGTGACGGTGGTGCCGCGGCGGTTGGGGGCGGCGCCGACCTCCTGCACCGGGCCGAGCGGCTTGCCGCGGGAGAAGCGCTGTTCGTGGAGTTTGCGGTCGCGGGCCACCTGGACGACCATCGAATCCGACAGCGCGTTCACCACCGAGGCGCCCACGCCATGCAGACCGCCCGAGGTCTGGTAGGCCTTGCCCGAGAACTTGCCGCCCGCGTGCAGGGTGCAGAGGATCACCTCGAGCGCGGATTTGCCGGGGAACTTTGGATGTTCGTCCACCGGCATGCCGCGGCCGTTGTCGCGGATGGTGATGGAATAATCGTCGTGGAGCTCGACCTCGATCCGGTTGGCATGGCCGGCCACGGCCTCGTCCATGGAGTTGTCGAGGATCTCGGCCACCAGGTGATGCAGCGCCCGTTCATCCGTGCCGCCGATATACATGCCGGGGCGTTTGCGGACAGGCTCCAGCCCCTCCAGCACCTCGATCGAGGAGGCGTCGTAATCGCCAGAGTCAGTCGGTGAGAGAAGGTCGTCGGCCATGTGCGCTGCTCTTTGTTTTATGAGTTGGGGCGCAGTATGGCAGAGGGCAGGCGGTGGGGGAAGTGGGATCGGGCCTTATTCCGAGGGGTATTGTGCGAGGTATCGGGCGCAGCCGCGCAGGGCGGCGTTGTCGTCGGCGATGAGGGTCACGCGAATGGCGCGCAGGATATCTGTGTAGGGTCCGCGCGGATGGAACGTGTCGGTGAATCCCAGCGGCACAAGATACGGCGCGACGGCCCGGGCGGTGCCGCCAATGAGGTAAAGCCCCCCGGTGGCCATGTGCGACAGGCACAGGTTCGAGGCGGCGAGCCCCAGCAGTGAGACGAAGGCTTGCAGGGTTTTGCGGGGCTCCTGCGCGATGATCTCGGTCGGGGTCAGTGTCTCGCCCGTATAGAAGGCGTGCAGGCGGCTGAGGCCGGGGCCGGAGAGGGCGGTCTCGATGGGTAGGTGTGATGCCTCGCCGCGCAGGTGATCGTAGAGCGCGCGAAAGCCCGGCGCGTCGGGCAGGGTGGTGTGGCCGGATTCGGACGGCGGCACGAAGAGGCCGTCGCCCACGCGGTGCGCGACCGCGATGTTGCAGCCGGTTCCCAGCCCAAGCACCATGCGCGGACCTTCGGGATCGGGCGTGCCGGGGATCAGCGGCGTGAGGCTGTCCGCGTCCAGATCGTCGAGCGCATAGGTCTGCGCCTGAAGATCGTTCATCAGGTGCACTTGGTCGGCGCCGGTGGCGCGGGCCAGCGCGTCGGCCTCGATGTGCCAGGCGTGATTGGTGAGCTGCGCCGCGCCGCGCCGCACCGGCCCGGCGACCCCCGCGCAAATCGCACTGACCGCGCCGGGGCGCATCGCATGCAGATAGGCGGCCAGCAGGTCGGCGAGGCTGGTATGATCGGCATTGGCAAAGCTGTGGGCGGTGTCGGGCAACAGGCCCGCCCCAGTCGCCAGCCCGACGCGGCAGGAGGTGCCGCCCAGATCGACCAGAAGGCGCATCACGCCTGCCAATTGCGCGCCAGCGCGCGGGCGGCATTGGCAAAGAGCAGGACGTCGATGCCGACGCCCAGCATCTGCGCACCCCAGTCGCGGTAGGTGCGCGTCGTCTGCGCGTCGATCCCAAGGATGCCGGGCGCCTTGCCCGCCGCGCGAATGCGGGCCAGCGCGTCCTGCATGGCGGCGCGCACCTCGGGGTGGTTCGCGTCGCCGCGATACCCCATGTCATTGGCCAGGTCCGACGGCCCGATAAAGGCCGCGTCGACGCCGTCGACCGCGCAGATCGCATCGAGATTGTCCAGCGCGGCCACGCTTTCGATCTGGACCACGAGGCACATCTGGTCATTGGCCGTGGCGATATAGTCGGGCACCGCGCCAAAGCCCGAGGCCCGCCCCAGCGCCGCGCCGGAGCCGCGCACGCCCTCGGGCGGGTAGCGCATGGCGCGCACGATCCGCTCGGCGTCGGCCGCGGTGTCGACCATCGGCGCCAGCAGCGTCTGTGCGCCCGCGTCCAGCACCTGCTTGATGATCCAGTCCTCGGCCACGGGCACGCGCACGATGGCCTCGCTGCTGGAGGCTTGCAGGATGCCGATCTGGGCCGACAGGGTCTGGAGCGTGTTGGGCGCATGTTCGCCGTCGAGGATCAGCCAGTCGAACCCAGCCGTGCCAAGGATCTCGGTGGCATAGGCGTCGGCGAACCCGGCCCAGCAGCCGACAAGGGGCTGGCCGGCGGCAAGGGCGGTCTTGAAACGGTTGACGGGGGCGGACATGGGTGGGCCTCGTGTGTCTTGGTGTCGAGGGCCAGTTAAACGCGGCGATGGGGAGACGTCCAGCGACGCAGGGCGGGAACCGGCGGTGCGGGTTGCGCGTTGTCCGCGTGAAACCACCCCGAAGGTGACACACGCAATGACATTCACCGAAGCCGTAGACCGCACCGCGCGGCACAGATCGACCGGGCGGACCGAACGCGAACCGGGCCGCATCGGGCTGACGATCCTCGGGATCGTCATGCTGGTGGGCGGGATGCTGGCGTTTTTCAACCCGTTTGCCGCATCGCTGACCGTCACCGCCGTCGCGGGTGCCGCGTTCCTGCTGGCCGGTCTGACGCAGCTTTGGCTGGCCTTCAGTGATCACGGCGACGCGCTGGGCGGCCGGGTGATCGGAGGGCTGATCGGGCTGGCCTTCGTGCTCTTCGCGGTATCGCTGTTGCTGAATCCGGTTGCCGGGCTGATCACGCTGACGCTGGCGGTTGCGGGGCTGTTTGCCGTGCTGGGGCTGTTGCGTCTGGTCTATGCCGTCCGGATGCGCCCGCGGCACGGCTGGGGCTGGATCGCCGGGGCCGGGCTGATGTCGCTGGCGCTGGCCGGGATGATCGTGCTGGGCCTGCCGGGCGCCGCCGCCGACGTGCTTGGATTGTTCCTCGGCGTCGACCTGACGCTGTCGGGGATCGCGACGCTGGCGCTGGCGTGGCACAAGCCCAAGGCATCCGGCCAGGACGCTTCATAAACGGTAGACTTTCCCAATGTGCAGGGGGGCGCGGTCCATCCGGGGCGCGCCCGATTTCTGCGCGAATGGTCGATGCACGGACTGGTTTCCGGACCGCTTTGCGATGGACAGGACCGTGGCGCTGTGATTCCGTGGCCAGATGACGGACAGGCGCATTCCCATTCGCATTGCGGCCATGCTGGGCCTTGCCACGCTGGTGGTGCTGCTTCTGATGGGGCGCAATCCGACGTGCCCCTGTGGCTGGGTGGACCTGTGGGGCACCGTGGGCACCAGCGAGGGCAGCCAGCAGGTGTTCGACTGGTACTGGCCCAGCCACCTGTTGCACGGGGTCCTGTTCTACGCGCTTTTGTGGCTGGTGGCGCGCCGGGTCGATCTGGGCTGGCGGCTGGTGATCGCGACGGCGGTGGAATGCGCGTGGGAGATCGTGGAGAACACCAACGCGGTGATCGAGCGCTACCGCGAGGTGACGATCTCGCTGGATTACTACGGCGACAGCGTGCTGAACTCGGCCTCGGATATCGTGGCGATGTGGCTTGGCTTCTGGCTGGCGCGGCGGTTGCCGGTCTGGGCCAGCGTGGCCGTGGTGGTGGGGTTCGAGCTGCTGACGCTTTGGGTCATCCGGGATAACCTGACGCTGAACGTGGTGATGCTGCTATACCCCGTCGATGCGATTGCCGACTGGCAGGCGGGCGGCTGAGGCCGCTTAGTCGTCGTCGCGCCGGTCCTTGCCGCGCCGCGTGCCGCGGCCGATGCCGATGAAGGATATCACGACAACGGCGACAAGAAGGAGGACGACAAGGCCCATGCGGTGCGACTCCGGCAAATGTTTCCATTGTCAGGCCTACAATTTGCGGCGCGGGGTCACAAGGCGCACCCCGTCCCGGGCTTGATCCGGGACCTCCTGCGGCGGGAGATCCCGGATCAAGCCCGGGATGGGAGCGAGAAAATACCGGCGCGCGGCGTCATCGTCACGGGGCGGGCGGGGTACGAAAAACGCCCCCGCAAATCTTGCGGAGGCGTTCGGAATGCAAGCGATAGCGAGGAGCGTCAGACCGCCAGGTTGGGAATGATCTGCTTCTTGCGGCTCATCACGCCGGGCAGGACCACGGTATCGCCCGACACGGACGCGCCAAAGCTTTTCTCGGCCACGCCTTTCACCAGGTCGTTGGGCACCAGCAGGGTCGCTTCCTCGTTCAGGATGTCCACGACGAAGAGCAGTACCTGGTCGACGTCGTCTTCCTTGGCTACGTCGGCCATGGAGGCCATCAGGCTGTCCTTGCGCTCCAGCACCGAGGCGGGCGCGGTGGTTTCCAGAACCGAGACGCGGAACTTGGTGCCGCCGACGTCGTATTCCTTGCTGTCCATGTGGAGGAGTTCGGCGTCAGAGAATGCCGAGACGTCGGACTTGGCCGCGAACATCTCGGCGGCGTAATCCGAAATGCTGACGCCGAGGCCGCTGGCCAGTTTCTCGGCCGTGGCGCGATCATGGTCGGTGGTGGTGGGACTGCGGAATTCCAGCGTGTCGGACAAGATGCAGGTCAGGGCCGCGCCCTTGGCCCAGTCGGGCATCTTTTCGGCGTCCTCGCCCATCAAGTCGATCATGATCGTGGCGGTGCAGGCCAGCGGGCGCACGGTGATGTCGATCGGGCCGGCGGTTTCCAGACCGCCCACCAGCTTGTGGTGGTCGATGATGCCCTGCACGTCGGCGCCGTTGATGTTGGTCGGCAGCTCGGCGGGGTTGTTGGTGTCCACCACGATGCAGGGCTGGCCGTCATCCACGTTGGAGATGATGCGCGGCTTGGGCAGGTCCCACTTTTCCAGCATGAAGGCGGCCTCGGTGTTGGGCTCGCCCAGAAGGACGGCCTCGGCGTCGCCGCCTTTCACTTCGTTCAGGTACCACGCCCAGAGGATGGGCGAGCCGGTGCTGTCGGTGTCGGGGGATTTATGGCCAAATACGAGCGTGGTCATCGGATATGTCGTCCTCGGGGCTGAAATGAGTTTGTTCGCGCGCCTTATAGGGCTGTGCGAAGGGCTTGTCACCCATGCAACCTGCGGCCAAATTGCCGGGATGCATGATGCCCGCGAAACCCTGTTATACGCCCCGGTCAAGACCTGGCTGGAGGCGCTGGGCTATGCCGTGAAATCCGAGGTCGGGCCGGCGGACGTGGTGGGCCTGCGCGCGGATGCCGAGCCGGTGGTGGTGGAGCTGAAGACCGGGTTTTCGTTGACCCTTCTGCAACAGGCGGTGGCGCGGCAGGCGGTGACCGAGCAGGTCTACGTGGCCGTGCCGCGCTGGAAGGGCAAGGCGGGGTGGCGCGCGTTCAAGGGCAACATCGGCCTTTGCAAGCGGCTGGGGCTGGGCGTGTTGAGCGTCGCGCTGGACGAAGGCACGGTGCAGGTGCACTGCGATCCCGCGCCGTTCCAGCCGCGCCGGTCCAAGGTCAAGCGCGCGCGGCTGTTGAAGGAGTTCAACGCCCGGCGGGGCGATCCGAACGAGGGCGGCACACGCGGTCAGATCGAAACGTCCTACAAGCAGGATGTGCGGGCCTGCGTGGCCTACCTGTCCGAGCATGGGCCGTCCTCTGGCGCGGTGATCGCCAGGGCCACCGGCGTGGCGCGGGCGACGCGGATCATGGCGGATAATCATTCCGGCTGGTTCTACCGGGTCGAGCGCGGGGTCTATGCCCTGAGCGACACCGGCATGGCGTTCGGTGAAAGCGAGACCGATGCGTGATGCGCTCCGCGCGGCGCTGATGGCGCCGGTGCTGGTGCCACAGGTGGCCTGGGTCGTGCTGCGGGCGGCACACCTGCCCGAGGCGGCGGGCCCGCGCGACGGCGTGGCGGGCGCAGGCCCGGACCTGCGGTTGCTGATCGTCGGCGACAGTTCCGGCGCGGGCGTGGGCGTCGAGACGCAGGAGGACGCGCTGGCCGGGCGACTTGTGGCGCATCTTGCGCCGCATTTCCGCGTGCACTGGCGGCTGGAGGCGCGGGGCGGCGCGACCACGGCAACCGCCTTGGCCGATCTGGCGCAGATGCCGGAGCAGCCCTTCGACGTGGCGGTGATCGCGCTGGGCGTGAATGACGCCAAGAACGGGATGCGCCGGGTGCGGTGGCGGCGCAACTACCGCGACCTCGCGGCCCGTCTGCAAGAGCGGTTCGGCGTGACCCGGATCGTCGCCTCGGGCGTGCCGCCGCTGGGGGTGTTCCCGCTGCTGCCGCGCCCCTTGCGCGGGGTTCTCGGGCGGCGCGCGGCGGCCTTGGATGGCGAGCTACGCAACCTTGTGGCGCAAAACCCCGCGCTGCGCTACGTTTCGATGGATTTCCCGATGGACCGGGGCCTGATGGCCGCAGACGGGTTTCATCCTGCCGCCCCGCTTTATGACATGTGGGCGGGCCGGGTGGCGGAGCAGATCAGGGAGGGCTGAGCGCCATGTTGTGTCGGATCGGTGAGGTGGAGGTGTGGCGCATCCTGGAGATCGACGCGCCGTTTCTTGTACCCGAAGAGATGTTCCCGGGCGCCGGCCCGGATGTGGGCCGCATCATCGCCGAAAAAGTGCCGGGCGGGCTGTGCCGCCGGACGGGCCGCGTGATGCTGCCGATCCAGGGCTTTCTGCTGAAGACGCCCGATCACGTGATCCTCGTCGATACTTGTGTCGGCAACCACAAGACCGCGCCGAGCTTTCCGGACTGGCACCAGCGCGACACGCCGCGTTTTCTCGATGCGCTTAGCGGGGCTGGCGTAGGGGTGGAGGATATCGACTACGTGCTGTGCACCCATCTGCACGTGGATCACATCGGCTGGAACACGCGGCTGCTCGACGGGCGCTGGGTGCCGACGTTCCCCAACGCGCGCTACCTGCTGCCGAAGGCGGACGAGGCGTTCTATGCCGAGAAGGCGAAGGGCATGTATGACGAGAGCCTCCTGCCGGTGATCGAGGCCGGGCAGGCGGAACTGGTCGAGGGCGCGCACGGGATCGGTGATCATGTGACGCTGATGCCGACGCCGGGGCATACCGGGGGGCATGTGTCGGTCGTGGTGCGCTGTGGCGAAGCCGAGGCGATGATCACCGGGGATGCCATCCACAGCGCGGCGCAATGCTGGCACCCCGAGTGGCACTTTACCTTCGATCAGGACGCCGAGCGGGCCGTGCTGTCGCGCCGGGCGTTGCTGGAGCATGCGGTGGATCGGGATGCGCGGGTGCTGGGCACGCATTTCCGGCTGCCGTCGCTGGGCCGGGTGCGTGTCGAGGGGGATGCGTTCGCGTTTCTGGAGGACATGTAGGGTGCGCCATCGCCGCCCCCTTGGGTGCGGGTCGTCGGTGGCGCGGCGGCCTACGGCCTTTATTCCGCGCGCAAATGTGTCACGGGTGAGACGTATGCGTTTCCGGAGATTGCGTAGGGTGCGTTTTCAACGCACCACGCGCCCATGCCAGGTGTCCAGCCCGGGAAAGGTGCGTCGAAAACGCACCTTACGCAAACGCGGCCTCCAGCGCGATTTCGACCATGTCGCCGAAGCTGGCCTCGCGGTCTTCGCTGGGCAGGGCCTCGCCGGTTTGCAGATGGTCGGACACGGTCAGCACCGACAGCGTCCGCGCGCCGTGCCGTGCGGCCAGCGTGTACATCTCGGCGGTCTCCATTTCGACGGCGAGGATGCCGTGGCGGGTCATCTGCTCGTTGAGGTCGGGCCGCTCGTCATAGAACGTGTCGGACGAATAGATGCCCCCCACATGATGCGGCACACCCCGCGCCTCGGTCGCGGCAACGGCGGCCCGCAACAGGCCCCAATCGGCGCAGGGGGCATAATTCAGTTCGCGGAAGATGGTCGAGGAGGGCGTGCCGACGCTGCTGGCGGTCATGGCGATTATCACGTCGCGCAGGCCCACATGCGGCTGCATCGCGCCGGTGGAGCCGATGCGGATCAGCGTCCTTGCCCCAAAGTCGCGCAACAGCTCGTTGGCATAGATCGACAGGCTCGCCATGCCCATCCCGCTGCCGTGGATCGTCACCGGATGCCCGCGCCACGTGCCGGTAAAGCCCAGCATCCCGCGCACCGCGTTGACCTGGCGCGGCGCATCGAGGAACCGCTCGGCGGCCCACTTGGCGCGCATCGGGTCGCCGGGCATCAGGACGGTTTCGGCAATGTCGCCGGGTGCGGCGCCGATATGGATTGTCATGGGGCTCCCCTCTGTTGCTCGATCGCGTTACGGTAACGTCTGGACCCGCTGCTGCAAGAGAGGACACACGCCGATGCGGATCATTGCGCTACTGGCCCTGCTGGGGACGGCGCCCGCCGCCGCGCCCGCGCAGACCGCGGACGAGATCGGCGTCGCAAGGCATGTTCTGTCGCAGGCGCAGGCCCGGTCGGTGGCCGAGAACCGGGAATATTGCGGCTATATCGGCTATACCGCCTCGGGCCAGCTGGCCACGACGCGGCCCCGGCGCGGGTACCTGAACTATTGCCAGCCCAGTTGGCCCGAGAGGTTGCGCGTTGTGGCGTCCTGGCACACGCACGGGGCGTATGACGAGGACGCCTGGTCCGAGATGCCCACCGTCAACGACCTCCGCGCTGACAAGGGCGAAGGCATCAACGGCTATGTCGGCACGCCCGCCGGGCGGCTGTGGTTTCTCGACACGCGCCGCATGGAGGTGCGTCAGGTCTGTGGTCCGGGCTGCATCCCGGCCGATCCGCGCCACGTGATGGGAGCGGAAGGGCCGATCGCGCGATCCTATACCCTGCGCGCGTTGATGCGGCGCGAGGCGGCGCAGTTTCCCTGAACGGAACGCCTCCTATCAGCGGGTATACTTGATGAACGGCGTCAGCTGGCCGATCCGGTCGTAAAGCTGCCGTGCCTGTGTGTTGAAATCCTGCGTCATCCAGTAGACCGAAGGTGTGCCGTTGGCATCGGCGGCGGCATAGACCGCCTCGATCAGCTTTCGGCCCACGCCGGTGCCGCGCACCGATGGATCGGCGTAGAGGTCCTGTAGATAGCAGGTCTTCTCGACCCGCCAGTTATGCGGGTGAAAGATATAGTGCACCAACCCCACCGGCGTCTCGCCGTCGAGCGCCAGCAGGCCGTTCTGGTCGGTCACCTCGGGGGCGCAGATCCGGGCGAAGGTGGTCTGGTAGACCTCCTCGCTGACGCTGCTTTCGTAGAACTCCAGGTAGGCGGTCCAGAGTCTGCGCCAGTCGGCTTCGTCCTGGGGGGCGATGGGGCGGATGGAAAGGGTCATGCGGCGTGTCCTTCTGGCGCATTCGGCAGTCTGTCGCGTCCGTCCTGCCGATTCCAGCGTTTTTTCGCCGAACGGATTGCAAGACGGCAGGGGACTGGCCATGTGTCACTCAACCGCAAACCAAGACAATCCCGTCGAGGAGACCATAATGATTTCACGTATCGCAATCGCCACCGCATCCGCACTGGCGCTGGGCACTACCGGCTTCGCACAGGAAGCCACGCAAGACACCCAGACCGAAGGCGCGGCCACCGAGACGACCAAGCAGGAGCCGACCAAGTCGCTGGCAAAGATCGAGCCGGCCGAAGGCATCAGCAACGATACGCTGAGCGACGAGAAAGTCGCGTCCTTCGTGCAGGCGCTGGCGGCGGTCAACACCGTGGCCCAGCACTTCGTGCCCCGGATCGAGGCCGAGTCGGATGGCGAGAAGCGCGCCGAGCTGATGGCCTATGCCAACGACTCGATCGTCAACTCGATCGAAGTGATTGCCGACATCACCCCGGCAGAGTTCAAGGCGATCGATATCGCGGCGCAGGAAGATCAGGAACTCAACGACCGGATCATGGCCCAGCTCAAGACCGCCGCTGCTGAAGGCAAGGCGGCGCAGGAAAACGCGGACGATGCCGGTGCCGCGACCGAAGGCGCCGAGGGTGCTGCCGAAACCGAAGAAGAGACCACCGAGTAAGCGCGCCGGTCATCCGGCACGCCGCATGCGTTCCGGGGTCGCGCTCAATCCCTCCGCGGACGACCCCGGGACGCGTCAGAACAGTCCGTTATCGTTGGCTGACTGGCCGGTGATGACCTGCAGGACATCCCAGTGTTCGACGATCTTGCCGTTCTCGTCGAAGCGGAAAATGTCCATCCCCGCGTAATCGTCGCTGCCCGGCCATGTCTGGTGGCAATGCAGCACCACCAGGTCGCCCTCCGCCACGGCGCGGACAAAACGCACATGCTTGCCCGGGTAGTCCCGCGCCATGCGTTTGAAATAGTCGACAAAGGCGTCCTTGCCGTCGGCGACGTGCGGATTGTGCTGTATATAGACGTCGCCCGCAAAACGCGCGATGGCGTCGCGCGGGCGGCATTGATTGAACATCAGATCGTAAAAGGCCATCGCGTTGGCCTTGTTGCGATCCGTCTGATCGGTCATTCCGCCGCGACGGCCTTGGGATCGGCCAGCGTGACGATATCCATCATGATCGTGTTCAGCTCGAAATCCTTCGGCGTATAGACCCGCGCCACGCCCATCTCCAGCAGGCGCTTGGCGTCCTCTTCGGGGATGATTCCGCCGACGATCAGCGGCACATGGCCCAGCCCCGCCTCGCGCATCCGGTTCAGCAGATCCTCGACCAGCGGCATGTGGCTGCCCGACAGGATCGACAGGCCGATCACATGCGCCTCGTCATCGAGCGCGGCGGTGACGATTTCCTCGGGTGTCAGGCGGATGCCTTCATACGCGATATCCATGCCGCAGTCGCGGGCGCGGAAGGCGATCTGCTCGGCGCCGTTGGAATGCCCGTCAAGGCCCGGCTTGCCCATCAGGAATTTCAGGCGGCGGCCCAGCTTGTCGCTGACCGCATCGACCGCGTCGCGGATGTCGTCAAGGCCCTCGGTGCGGTTCGACGGGCTGCCGGAGACGCCGGTGGGGCCGCGATACTGGCCATGGATCTGGCGCATCTGTTCGGCCCATTCGCCTGTCGTGACACCCGCCTTGGCCGCCGCGATGGAGGCGGGCATGATGTTCTCGTTCTTCGAGGCCGCCTCGCGCAGCGCGGCCAGCGCGGTTTTCACCGCGTCGTCGTCGCGTTCCTCGCGCCAGGCGTTCAGGCGGTCGATCTGTTCGGCCTCGGTCGCCGGGTCGACGCGCATGATGCCGCCATCCTCGGATTGCAGCGGACTCGGCTCGGAGGTGGTGAACTTGTTGACGCCCACCACGGTCGTCTCGCCCGCCTCGATCCGGCCAAGACGGTCGGCGTTGCTGTCGACCAGCCGCGCCTTCATGTGTTCGATCGCCCCGATGGCGCCGCCCATGCTGTCGAGCGTCTCAAGCTCCTGCCGGGCGCTTTCCTTCAGCTGCTCGACGCGGGCGTCGACGGCGGGGTTGCCATCGAACAGGTCCTCGTATTCCAGGAGGTCCGTCTCGTAGGCCAGGATCTGTTGCATCCGCATCGACCATTGCTGATCCCACGGGCGGGGCAGGCCAAGCGCCTCGTTCCAAGCGGGCAGCTGCACCGCGCGGGCGCGGGCCTTTTTCGAAAGCGTCACCGCCAGCATCTCGATCAGGATGCGGTAGACGTTGTTTTCCGGCTGCTGCTCGGTCAGGCCCAGCGAGTTGACCTGAACGCCATAGCGGAAGCGGCGGAACTTGGGGTTCTCGACGCCATAGCGGGTTTGCAGGATCTCGTCCCACAGGTCGACGAAGGCACGCATCTTGCACATCTCGGTGACGAAGCGGATGCCCGCGTTGACGAAAAAGCTGATGCGCCCCGCCAGCGCCGGGAAATCCTCCTCGGGCACGCGCGGTTTCAACTCGTCCAGCACGGCACAGGCGGTGGCCAGCGCAAAGGCCAGCTCCTGCTGCGGTGTCGCGCCGGCCTCCTGCAGGTGATAGGAACACACGTTCATCGGGTTCCACTTGGGGATATGGGTGTAGCAGTATTCGGCCACGTCCCCGATCATTTTGAGGCTGGGCTTGGGCGGGCAGATATAGGTGCCGCGGCTGAGGTATTCCTTGATCAGGTCGTTCTGCACCGTGCCTTGCAGGGCGCTGACATCCGCGCCCTGTTCCTCGGCCACGGCGATATAGAGCGCCAGAAGCCACGGCGCGGTGGCGTTGATCGTCATCGAGGTGTTCATCTGATCCAACGGGATCTGGTCGAAAAGCGTGCGCATGTCGCCCAGGTGACAGACCGGCACGCCAACCTTGCCGACCTCGCCCTTGCTGAGGACGTGATCGCTGTCATAGCCCGTCTGCGTGGGCAGGTCGAACGCCACGCTGAGGCCCGTCTGGCCCTTGGCGAGGTTGCCGCGATAGAGCGCGTTCGAGGCCTTGGCGGTGGAGTGGCCCGCATAGGTGCGGATCAACCACGGACGATCCTTGGGGGTGTCATTCTGCATCTGCGACATCAGGCGGCCTCTTGAATCGGTTTGCGCAACTTTCTTTCAACAGGGGCAAACTATTCGGAATTATGTGACGCTGTCAATTCGCTGCGTTGCGGCAATTCGGGGCGGGGTGGGTTACGGTGACCAAATCGCCGTACCGTTTTGAGCCTTGAGCGGTGTCGGTCATCTTATACCGCGCGGAATCAAGGCCGAAGGCCGCCGCGGGATCGCCAGCCCGTCCGGGCGGTCTGGCGATCGCGCGACGTGCGGCGTTTTCCTTTGTACCCCCTCACGCGGGCTGGCATGGTGCGCTGGATGACGCAAACGGTTGAACTTCCCCTCTGGCTGCTGGTGCTGATCCTGCTGTTTGCGGCGGTCACCTTTGCCTCGCATTTCCTGTTCCCCTCGGTGCGCTGGTTTTTCCGCCGCCGGATGGAGCGGGTGGTGAACCGCCTGAACCAGCGGCTGGAACGCAAGATCGAGCCGTTCAAGCTGGCGCGCCGCTATGACATGATCCAGCGGCTGATCTACGACCCCGAGGTCAGCAAGGCCATCGCCGAACACGCGCACGAAAACGGCATCCCCGAGAACGTCGCCTTCGAGAAGGCCAAGAGGTATGCGCGGGAGATCGTGCCCAGCTTTTCCGCGACCGCCTATTTCGGCATCGCGATCCGGCTGGCCAAGTTCTTGAGCACGGCGCTTTACCGCGTGCGCATGGGCCGGTTCGACGAAGAGGGGATCGGCAAGATCAACCCCGACGCCACCGTGATCTTCGTGATGAACCATCGGTCGAACATGGATTACGTGCTGGTCACATGGCTGGCCGCCGAGCAGTCGGCGCTCAGCTATGCCGTGGGCGAGTGGGCGCGGGTCTGGCCGCTCAGCCGGCTGATCCGGACGATGGGCGCCTATTTCATACGGCGCCGGTCGCTCAATGCGCTCTATCGCCGGGTACTGGCGCGCTATGTCGGCATGGCCACCGATGGCGGGGTGACGCAGGCCGTGTTCCCCGAGGGCGGGCTGAGCCTTGACGGGGCGCTGGCCAAGCCCAAGCTTGGCATCCTGAAATACATCATCGAGGAGCGCGAGCCGGACGGGCGCGACGTGGTCTTCGTGCCGGTCGCCGTGAATTATGACCGGGTGTTCGAGGACCGCATCCTGGTGGCCGCGAACAAGGCGGGCAAGCGCCGCTTTGGCGCGCGGATCAGCGTGGTGGGGGGCTTCGTTCTGAAGCAGTTCTGGCTGTGGATCACGCGGCGCTATCACCGCCACGGCTATGCCGCGGTCAGTTTCGGCGCGCCGGTGTCCCTGTCGGCGTTTCAGCGCGAACACCCCGATGCCCCGGTCGAAACCCTGGGCGAGCGCCTTATGGCGCGGATCGGGGAAGAGGTGCCGGTGCTGCCGGTGCCGATGGTCGCCCACGCCCTGCTGGAGGCCGGAACGCCGCTGCCCGAGGCGGAGCTGAAAGAGGTGCTGGCCAGGATGACCGACAGCCTGGGCCAGGCGCATATTCATATCCCGCGCGAGGATCTTGGCTATTCGCTCGAGGCGGGGCTGCGCATCCTGCGCAAGAGGGGGCTCGTCCGCGACACCGCGCAGGGTATCGAGATCGTCCCCGAAGAGTGCGACCTGCTGGTCTATTACGCCAATTCCATCCGACAGTTTTTCGCAGATGCGGCGCAAAAACTCTGATCTTTCTGCACCTGCTGGGTTATAAAATTTCAAAAATACACAAGTCGGCATTGCATTGTTGCGCGATGAAAGTTATTTCAGTGCGGACAGGCGCGATTCTGCATCGCGGCAAACGCATATGAAGGAGGCCCCGATGGCTCTGGACACCGAAACCGGAATTGCGCCCTACGACGCGCCCGAGAAAGACCTCTACGAGATCGGCGAACTGCCGCCCCTGGGGTACGTGCCCAAGCAGATGTACGCCTGGGCCATTCGGCGAGAGCGGCATGGCGAGCCCGACAAGTCCTTCCAGGTCGAGGTGGTGGACACGCCGGCGCTGGACAGCAACGAGGTGCTGGTGCTGGTGATGGCCGCGGGCGTGAACTACAACGGCATCTGGGCCGGCCTGGGCGAGCCGATCAGCCCCTTTGACGGGCATGGCGCGGATTACCACATCGCCGGCTCCGACGCCTCGGGTGTCGTGTGGGCCGTGGGTGACAAGGTGAAGAACTGGAAAGTGGGCGACGAGGTCGTGATCCACTGCAACCAGGACGACGGCAACGACATCCACTGCAACGGCGGCGACCCGATGTTCTCGCCCACGCAGCGGATCTGGGGCTACGAGACGCCCGACGGCTCCTTCGCGCAGTTCACCAACGTGCAGGCGCAACAGCTGATGCCGCGCCCCAAGCACCTCAGCTGGGAGGAAAGCGCCTGCTACACGCTGACGCTGGCCACCGCCTACCGGATGCTTTTCGGCCACCACCCGCACGAGCTGAAGCCCGGTCAGAACGTGCTTGTCTGGGGCGCTTCGGGGGGCCTGGGGTCTTTCGCGATCCAGTTGGCCAACACCGTGGGCGCCAACGCGATCGGCGTGATCTCGGATGAGGACAAGCGCGATTTCGTGATGTCGCTGGGGGCCAAGGGCGTCATCAACCGCAAGGATTTCAACTGCTGGGGCGAACTGCCCAAGGTGAACAGCCCCGAATACAAGGAATGGTTCACCGAGGCGCGCAAGTTCGGCAAGGCGATCTGGGACATCACCGGCAAGGGCAACAATGTCGACGTGGTGTTCGAGCACCCCGGCCAGGCGACCTTTCCGGTCTCGACCCTGGTCTGCAAGAAGGGCGGCATGGTCGTGATCTGCGCCGGCACGACCGGGTTCAACTGTACGTTCGACGTGCGGTACATGTGGATGCACCAGAAGCGCCTGCAGGGCAGCCACTTTGCCCACCTGCAACAGGCCTCGTCGGCCAACCAGCTGGTGGTCGAGCGCCGTATCGACCCCTGCATGTCCGAGGTCTTCCCCTGGGACGAGATCCCGGGCGCGCACATGAAGATGCTGCGCAACGAGCACAAGCCGGGCAACATGGCAGTGCTGGTGCAATCCCCGCGGACGGGTCTGCGCACGGTCGAGGACGTGCTGGACGCCGGTAAGAAAGGTTAACGATTTCTCCCTGACGGGCCGGTTCGGCCCGCATCTGGCCTGCGAATCGGTGCCCCGGTTCGCAGGCTTTTTTCTGCCCCGGAAGCGGAGTTAACGATTCCAGGCGCTTGAAGATCGTGACCTCGCTACATTCGGGGAGGGAAAAAGCGCGAATTCGGCGAAAAAGTTCAACATGCTAAGGTTGAGTTAACCTTTCGTTAACTACTCCCGAAGGAGGCTATTATGCAGAACGAGTGGATACTGGATGTCCTGGCGGATCTCAGAACCTTCGCTCGGCAAAATGGCCTTGGGGTTCTTGCCGAACAGATCGACGACACGAGACTCGTCGCGGCGGCGGAACTGACGTCGAAGGGGACGTCGCCGCGGGAGGGAATGACTGGGTATGAACGTGCAACCGCCACGGCGGCTCGAACCGATTCTCGAAGATCTTGAACATGCCCGCGAACCGGCGGACCTTCAGCAAGTCGCCATGCGCCTGCGCGATCACTTCCGGATCGATCATCTTGTCTATCACTGGGTCAGCGCCGCGGGCGACCAGTATGGGTGCGGCACTTATGATCCGGCCTGGGTCGAGCGCTATGTCGAAAAGGATTACCTGCGCGTCGATCCGGTCATAAAGGGCTGTTACCAGCGGTTTCACCCCGTCGAGTGGAAGCGGCTGGACTGGTCCGGCAAGCCCGCGCAGGCTTTCCTCAAGGAAGCGCAGGATCACGGCCTGGGCAACCAGGGCTACTCGATCCCGTTGCGGGGGCCGAACGGGCAATTCGCGCTCTTCACCGTGAACCACCGATGTGACGACGACGCCTGGGCGGAATTCACCGAGGCGCATCGTCGGGAGTTGATCCTGTGCGCGCATACCTTCAACCAGAAGGCGCTGGAATTCGAGCCTGACCGCGCGCCCGCGCCCGCCCGCCAGCTTTCCCCGCGCGAGGTCGATGCGCTGACGCTGCTGGCGCTGGGCTATGGCCGGGCGCAGGTGGCCGACACGCTGTCGATCTCCGAACACACGCTGCGGGTCTATATCGAATCCGCGCGGTTCAAGCTGGGGGCGATCAACACGGTTCACGCGGTCGCCCGCGCCATCAGCCAGGGTTTGATCGTGATCTGACCTTGCCGGTGTGCGCAACGCGC
Source organism: Roseovarius sp. MMSF_3298 (assembly GCF_030733705.1). Classification (NCBI taxonomy): domain Bacteria; kingdom Pseudomonadati; phylum Pseudomonadota; class Alphaproteobacteria; order Rhodobacterales; family Roseobacteraceae; genus Roseovarius; species Roseovarius sp. MMSF_3298. Next base: position 87,877 of record NZ_JASHIN010000010.1, on the reverse strand, counting down.
GGTGCTCCTACAGGCGTTTAAAGATTTGGCGAGAATTTTCCTCTTGTCGTACTGACAGAGGGGAATTCGACCATGCTACGCTATGTTTACGCCGACCAACTTCACCGTTTCACCAAGCTGGCCGACGGTATGTTCCGCGACCGGGCCGACCAGTTCAAGACCCGGCTCGGCTGGGACGTGGCGGTCGATGACAAGGGGTTGGAGCGGGATCAATATGACGACCTCAACCCGCTCTACGTGATCTGGGAAGGGTCTGACGGGCGCCACAAGGGCTCGATGCGGTTCCTGCCCACCACCGGGCGGACGATGATCAACGAGCATTTCACCGATATCCTTGGCGGCAGTACGATCCAAAGCCCGCATATCTGGGAATGCACGCGGTTCTGCCTGGCGCGCGGCGCCGAAAGCCGGGTCGCCGCTGCGCTGATGCTGGGCGGCGGCGAGTTGATGCGCCACTTCGGGGTGCAGCATTTCGCCGGCGTGTTCGACGCGCGGATGGTGCGGATCTATCGCACGATCGGCTCCTCGCCCGAGGTGCTGGGCAGCATGGGTGCAGGCCGCGACCGGATCAGCGTGGGCCTGTGGGAGTTCACCGACGCCGCCCGCGCCCAAGTGGCCTGCCGCGCCGGTATCACCCCGCAACTGAGCGAGCAATGGTTCCGCCGCAGCTTCGGCGACGAGCGCCAGCCTTTCGCACAATCGGCCTGAGCGGGGCGCACCGGAATTTTCGAAAATTCCGGGCCGGAAAATTGCAATTTTCCGATCCGATTTCTTGCAAGAAATCGGCCCCGCGCTGGTGCAGGCCAAGGCGCGGCTGTAGGGTCGCGCCATGTCCCAGACCGCGCTTACATACTCTGACGACCAGGCCGAGGCCCATGACCGCATCGCCGCCGCGCTGCGAGAGGCTGGCGTGGACCTTGACGAGGGGATGCTGACCCCGCCGCGCGAAGGAAAGTCCGGGGTGATGGCCGTTGTCGGCAAGGCCGGATCGGGCAAGACCCTGCTGCTGGCCGCACTCTACCGCGCGCTGGAAGAGGCCGGCGTCGACGTGGTCTCGGGCGACTGGGAGGGCCGCCGCCGCAAGGATCGGCGCACGCTGGCTATCCTTGCCCCCACCAACAAGGCCGCCAGCGTATTGCGAATGCGCGGCGTGCCCGCCACCACGATTCACCGCATCCTGTATACCCCGGTTTACGATCCCGAATACGAGCGCATCGCCGAATGGCTGGCAGGCAACGGCGAGAAGCCCGAGATCGAGGGCCTGACCGAGGAGGCGCTGGAACGTGCGCGGCTGTTCTACGGCACGCACAAGTCCATCCCCGGCGCGCTGGCCGCCGCGGGGCTGCGCGGCAGCGATTTCATCACCGGCTGGAAGCGCCGCGAGGAGCCTTTGGATATCGGCTTCATCGACGAGGCCTCGATGCTGGATGAAAAGCAGTACGAGGATCTGCAGGAGATCTTTCCGACGTTGCTGCTTTTCGGCGATCCCGCGCAGCTTGCCCCCGTGAACCAGTCCGGCTCGATGGTCTTCGACGGGCTGCCCGCGCCCGCCAAGCTGACGCTGAACCGCATCCACCGGCAGGACGCCGACAACCCGATCCTCGACCTGGCGCACGCCTTGGGCGACCCCGAGGTCGGGTTTCAGGATTTCGAGCGGCTGGTCGAACAGAAGGCGGCGCAGGACGACCGCGTGCAATGGGCGCAAAGGGTCGAGGTGGACCTGATGGCGCGCTCGCCCGTCCTTGTCTGGCGCAACGCCACCCGCATCCGCCTGATCAACGCCTTCCGCGCCGTGCATGGCGCGCCCGAGACCGAGTTGCTGGAAGGGGAACCGCTCATTTGCGACGGGCTGGAACTGCCGCTCAAGCACCGCAAGAAACGGCTGGACCTCGAGGCGCGGGGCCTGATCAAGGGAGCGCAGGTGATCTATCTGGGCGCGGGCCGCAAGCCGGGCTTTTCCCGGCTGCACGTCATGGGCGCCGAGGACCCGCGCGTCAGTGCCGCCAGCATCGTCAAGATCGAGAAGCCGGACGAGGAAGAGCCCTTCATCCCCTTCGCCGCCCGCATGGGCGCCACGTTTCTGCATGGCGCGGCGGTGACGATCCACAAGGCGCAGGGCAGCCAATGGCCCGACGTGCAGGTCTTTGCCCCCGACATCTACGCCGCCGCCCGCATGGGCCGCACCGAGGCGGGGCAGCCCTTGTGGAAACGGCTGGCCTACGTCGCCATCACCCGCGCGGAGGAGCGTCTGCACTGGGTGGTGCGCAACCGGCTGTCGAAACCCACCGGCGCCCTGCGCATCGACGACCTGCGGGCGGCGCCCGCGCCGCTGGAACTGGAAATGGAGGCAGAGACAGAGCTATGAAATCCATCCTGATCACCGGCGCCAGCTCCGGCATTGGCCGTGCGACGGCGGAGGCGTTCCTCGACGCCGGGTGGCGCGTGGGGCTGGTGGCCCGCCGCGCCGACCGGCTGAACGAACTGGCGCAGGGGCGCGAGGCGGTGGTTCTGCCAGCAGACGTGACCGATGCGCAGGCCATGGAACGCGCCTTCGAGGCATTTCTGGGAGAGGCAGGGCGTCTGGATGCGGTGTTCAACAACGCCGGCACGTTCGGCCCCTCGACAACGCCGGACGCGGTGACCGTCGAAGAGTTCGACGAGGTCATCGCCGTCAACCTGCGCGGCATGTTCATCACGGCAAGGCTGGCCTTTGCAGCGATGCGCGCGCAGGACCCGCAGGGCGGGCGGATCATCAACAACGGCTCGCTGTCGGCTTATGTGCCGCGGCCCGGTTCGATCTGCTACACCACGTCCAAGCATGCGATCACCGGCATGACCCGCTCACTGTCGCTGGATGGCCGGCCCTTCGATATCGCCTGCGGGCAGATCGACATCGGTAATGCCGAAAGCGAGCTCGTGGCCGGGCTGAAACAGGCCAACCCCGAAATGCACACGATGGACGTGGACAACGCGGCGCGGTCGGTGTTGCACATGGCCGAGATGCCGCCCGAGGCGAACGTGCAGTTCATGACGGTGATGGCGACGAAGATGCCCTACATCGGCCGGGGTTAGGGGGCCACCTTGTTGATCGAGGGCCTATCGCCCCGCGAGATCCCGGATCGGGTTCGGGATGACATGGTTCTTGCAGTTCGACGCCGCGCGTCCGGCCTTTCCCGTGCGCCGTCATCCTCGGGCCGGACCCGAGGATCTCTCGCCCCCCAAGACCCCGGCTCACCTCCGGGATGACAGCGGCACCGCACAGCCGTCACACCCCGCCCCGTCACAAATTCCTTGCCTCGCCACCCTTTTACCGCAACTCTGGTGGCATGACATTCCAACCCACCTCTCCGTTCCCGCCGCAAGGCAGCGCGCAACAGGTGGCCTTCCACCGCACCGAGCTTGCCGCGATCCTGTCGGTCTATGGCCGCATGGTGGCTGCGGGCGAATGGCGCGACTACGGGATTTCCAGCCTGCGCGACGTGGCGATCTTCTCGGTCTTTCGGCGCACCGCCGAAAACCCGCTCTACCGGATCGAGAAACGCCCCAAGCTGCGCGCACGGCAGGGGCAGTACGCGGTGATCGGCATGGACGGGCAGGTGCTGAAACGCGGCCATGATCTGCGCACGGTCTTGCGCGTGCTGGAACGCAAGCTTATCCGCGCGGTGGATTGAGCTTACAGGACAACCCATTACGACCCTGCCCGATTTCCGGCTGGAAACCCATTTCGCCAAGTGGGAATTCAAGGCCCGCCACCACATGACCGCCTCGGACGCCGAGAGCATGTCCCTTCCAGAGCTTCTGGCCATGGCCAGCCCCGAAGACCGGGACGGTTTCGAGCAGATGTGGCTGGGCTATACCGAGACCTTCGGCGCGCCCGACCTGCGCGCGGCCATCGCGGCGACCTACGCGGGGCGGTCCGCCGACAATGTGCTATGTTTTGCGGGGGCAAGCGAAGGCATTTTCGCGGCCAACAATGTGCTGCTGGACAAGGACAGTCACGCCATCGTGGTGACCCCCAACTACCAGTCGCACGAAAGCCTCCCCCTGGCGATCTGCGAAGCGACGGGCGTGCCGCTCGACCCCGACGACAACTGGTCGCTGGATATCGACCGGGTGCGCGACGCGATCCGCCCCAATACCCGCCTGCTGACGATCAACTTTCCGCACAATCCCACGGGCGCAATCCTGCCGCATGACCGGTACGAAGCACTGATCGAGCTTTGCCGCCACCACGGCATCTGGATTTTGCATGACGAGATTTTCAACGGTCTTGGCCCCTCGGACGCCCAGCATCTGCCCTTCATCGCAGATGTCTACGAACGCGGGCTGTCGCTGGGCGTGATGTCGAAATCCTATGGCCTGCCGGGGCTGCGGGTGGGGTGGATCGCGTGCCAGGACCGCGACGTGCTTTCCAAGATGGAGCGGATGAAGCACTACCTGTCGATCTGCAATTCCGGCCCCAGCGAGCGGCTGGCGCTGATCGCCTTGAAGAACCGCGACGCCATCCTTACGCGCAACTGCGCCATCGTGGATGAAAACCTGCCGAAATGGGATGCCTTCTTTGCCCGCCATCCCGACCTCTTCGAGTGGCAGCGGCCCGATGGTGCCTGCATGGGCTTTCCGCGGTATCTGGGTGCCGACGGCGTCGAGGAATTCGCCCGCAAGCTGGTGGAAGAGGCGGGCGTTCTGCTGTTGCCCAGCACGATCTACCGCTCCGACCTTGGGTCGACGCCCACCGACCGCTTCCGGCTTGGGTTCGGGCGGCGCGGGCTGGACGCCAGGCTGGCGGCGATGGAGGCGCACCTGGCGCGCACCGGCTGATCGGCGCCCCACAAAGTTCGTACGAATTTTGTGGGGCCTACCGCAAATCGTACACCAGGCGTGGCAGCATCCGGTCCGGCATCGCCTCGGACGGGGCGCTGCCTGCCGCGCGGCAGCCCATGGCGGAAAAGAACGGCACCGCGCCGGGATCCGACTCGATGATCATTTCCGTGGCCCCCATGTCGCGGGCCTTTTGGACCGCCCATGTGAACAGCCGCCGCCCCGTGCCCTTACCCATATGCGCGGGGTCGACGAAGAGCTTTTGCAGGTAACAGCCTTCTCGCCTGTTCGAAACCTGTACCATGCCCAGAAGTGTTCCACCCTCGACCTCGGTGATCGTCGAAGTGCCCTGCAAATCCGCCGCGGTCAGCGTCAGGACGGGAACGCAGGCGGCCAGGAACTCCGAGTCATACCCCCAATAGGCCTTGGACCGCAGACAAAGCACCGTCAGGTCGTCGAGGTCTCGCGAGGAAGGGCGGCGCAATTCAGGCATGATGCAGTATATACCAAAAACGGGCGGGAACCATCCCGCCCGTTCATCAAAGTCATGCCCAACCGGCTCACTCGTATTGCGGACCCAGCGCCGTCAGGCCCTTGAGGATGTCGATGGCATAGGCCAGCTGGTAGTCTTCCTCGCGCAGCTTGGCGGCTTCCTCGGCCTTCTCGCGGTCTTCCTCGATCTGGCGGACCTCGTCCTCGCTCAGGCTGTCATTGTCCAGCCGCCCGCGCAAATCGGCCTCGGAGCGGTCGAAGCGGTTGGCCGCGCCATCCTCTTCTTCCTCTTCGGTCTCCTCGGCACGGCGGGGCTGTTCCACCACGATGTCCGGGCTGACGCCGAGCGCTTGGATCGAGCGGCCCGACGGCGTGTAGTACCGCGCCGTGGTCAGGCGCATCGCGCCGTCGCCGCGCAGGGGCATCACGGTCTGAACCGAGCCCTTGCCGAAGCTCTTGGTGCCGACGACGATGGCGCGGCGATGGTCCTGCAGCGCGCCGGCAACGATTTCCGACGCCGAGGCCGAACCGCCGTTGATCAGCACCACGATGGGCTTGCCCTCGGCCAGATCGCCCGGCTTGGCATTGAACCGTTCGCCATCCTCGGGCGCGCGGCCACGGGTGCTGACGATCTCGCCCTTCTCCAGGAACGCGTCCGATACCTGGATCGCCTGGTTCAGCAGGCCGCCGGGGTTGTTGCGCAGGTCCAGAACGATGCCGCTGATATTGTCGATGCCGCCGGCTTCTTCGATCTGTTCGGCCAGCCCGCTTTCGAGATTGCGGAAGGTCTGGTCGTTGAAGGTGGTCACCCGCAGAACGACGCTCTGCTGCTCGGTCCGCACCCGCACGGCGGTCAGCTTGATCGTGTCGCGCACGATGGACACGTCGAACGGTTCCGCCTCGCCTTCGCGGACCACGGTGATGACGATCTCGCTGCCGACCGGGCCGCGCATCATTTCCACGGCTTCGTCCAGGGTCAGGCCCAGCACGCTTTCGCTGTCCACGTGCGTGATGAAATCGCCGGCCTCGATGCCCGCGGTTTCCGCCGGGGTGCCGTCGATGGGTGACACCACCTTCACGAATCCGTCTTCCTGGGTCACCTCGATGCCAAGCCCGCCGAACTCGCCGCGGGTCTGGACGCGCATGTCGGCGGCATCATCGGGGCTGAGGTAGCTGGAATGCGGGTCGAGCGAGGTCAGCATGCCGTTGATGGCCGCCTCGATCAGCTCGCTTTCGTCCACTTCCTCGACATATTGCGAGCGGATGCGCTCGAAAATATCGCCAAAGAGATCAAGCTGTTCGTAGACATTCGTGGTCTTGGCCGCTTCCTGCGCCAGCAGGGGTGCCGCGACTTGCGTCGTCACCACGGCGCCGGTCAGGCTGCCGACGAGGGCGGCGATCAGAAACTTCTTCATCGGGTTGCTCATCCTTCGCTTGTCTGGAACCAGGTCTCCGGATCGACGGGTTCGTTGTCTTCTCGCACTTCTATATAAAGTGTTTGGGTTCGGGACGCACCCGCATCTTTGCCATTCTCGATCAACAGCGCGTTAGTGTCACGCCCGTCGCCGCCCATCATCCCGACAGGGCTGTTTCCCGGTAGAACCTCGCCGATGTCACCGTAGACCACGTCGAGCCCCGCGATGACAAGCAAAAGGCCCGCCTGAGGCTCGAGGATCACCACGTTGCCGTAATCGAGAAGTTCCCCGCGATAGCGCAGTGTGGCGGGCACGGGCGTCGTCACCAGCGCGCGGGGCCGGGTGGCCATGACGATGCCGGGCCGGACGATCCCGGCGGCGTCGGCCTCTCCGGCGCGGCGCAGGATGCGGCCCTCGACCGGCAGGCGCAGGCTGCCCTTGCGCGCGTCGATCCCGGGCAGCGATCCGGCCACTTCGTCCACCGCGATCTGGCTCAGCCCGCTGGCAAACCCCTCCAGCGTTTCGGTCGAGGCCACCAGCAGCGCGGTCCTGACCGGATCCTCGGTAAAGCGGCGGGGCAGGTCGGTGCGGTCGGCAATCGCCTGGCTCAGCGCGGTGCGGGCGTCCTGTGCGCCCTTCAGCCCGTCGCGCAGGGTATCGAGCGCGCTTTCCTGCAGGGTGCGCAGAACGGTGACGTCCTCCAGTTCCGCCCGCAGCGCGGCGGCGCGGGTTTCCAGCGCCGGTGTCACGTCGGATATGATCATGCCGGACCGCGCCGTGCCGATCGGGCCGGAGGGATGCAACAGCAGAACCGGCCCCTCTGACTGCGCCATGCTCTGCAACACGCCCAGCAGGCTGGCGATCTCGTCCTCGCGCGATTGCAGGCGGCGCGTCAGGGTCTCCTCCTGGATGGCGGCGCGGCGCAGGCCCTCGCGCATCGCTTCGAGCCCGTCCTCGTAGGCGCCCACCACCTCGGTCAGCGCCTTCACGCGGTTGGCCGCGCCCTCGGCCGCTTCCATCAAGGCGGCGGCGCGGTTCAGGCGGTCCGACGCGGCCCGCGCCTCGGCGCCGGGGTCCTGTGCCGTGGCGGGCGCGGCGGCGACAAGTGCCAGTGAAAGAAGCGCCGCGCGGATCATTTCAGCAGGCTCTTGCCTGTCATCTCGTCCGGTTGCGGCAGCTCCATCAGCTCCAGCACCGTCGGCGCGAGATCGGCCAGCCGCCCGTCGCGCAGGCGCGCGCCCTCGGGCCCACCCTTGAGGATCACCGGCACCGGATTGGTAGTGTGCGCGGTATGCGGGCCGCCGGTCACCGGGTCCACCATGGTTTCGCAGTTGCCGTGATCGGCGGTGACGATGATGGCGCCGCCCGCATCGTCCAGCGCCTCCAGCACGCGGCCCAGCCCCGCATCGACCGCTTCGCAGGCGCGGATCGCGGCGCCCAGATCGCCGGTGTGGCCAACCATGTCGGGATTGGCGTAGTTCACCACGATGAAATCATACCCTTCGGCAATGGCATCCACCAGGTGATCGGTCACCTCCTCCGCCGACATCTCGGGTTGCAGGTCATATGTGGCCACCTTGGGCGAGGCGGCCATGTACCGCGCCTCGCCGTCCTCGGGCGTCTCGCGCCCGCCGGCCAGGAAGAAGGTGACGTGCGGGTATTTCTCGGTCTCGGCGGTGTGGAACTGTCGCTTGCCATGCTGTGCCAGCCACGCGCTCAGCGTGTTGACCGGCTGCTCGTCGGGAAAGATGGAATCCATGTAGGCGCTGTGGCGGCGCGAATACTCGGTAAAGCCGCTCACGGCCGAAAAGGCCGGGCGCTGGCCGGTCTCGAAATCGTCGAACTCCGGGTCGGCGAAGGCGGCCAGGATCTCGCGCGCCCGGTCGGCGCGGAAGTTCAGGCACAAAAGGCCGTCGCCGTCCTTCATGCCCTGGTAATCGCCCAGCACGCGCGGCTTGATGAACTCGTCGGTACGGCCCTTGGCATAGGCGTCGTCGATGCCGGTTGCGGCGGTCTCGGCGGTGTAGCCTTCGCCACGTGCCAGCGCCTCGTAGGCCAGTTGCACACGGTCCCAGCGATTGTCGCGGTCCATCGCGTAATACCGGCCCGAAACGGTGGCGATGACCGCGCCCATGGGCAGCGCCGCGCGCAGGGCTTCGAGATACACCTTGGCCGAGGTCGGTGCCACGTCGCGCCCGTCGGTAAAGGCGTGAATGGCGACCGGCACGCCGCGCGCGGTCAGCGCGTTGGCGGCGGCGATCATGTGCCCGATATGGCTGTGCACGCCGCCATCCGACAGCACGCCCAGCAGGTGCGCGGTACCGCCCGCGGCCTCGACCTTGTCGGCAAAACGAACGAAGCCGGGCAGCGCACCGAAGGTGCCGGTCTCGATCGCACGGTCGATGCGCCGCAGATCCATCTCGATCACGCGACCGGCCCCGATATTCAGGTGCCCGACCTCGGAATTGCCCATCTGCCCCTCGGGCAGGCCGACATCATGGCCATGCGTGATCAGCGTGGCATTCGGACAGGTTTCCATCAGCTGGTCGAAATGCGGCGTCGCGGCCAGCGCGGGCGCGTTCGCCTCCCGCTCCTCGCTCAGCCCCCAACCGTCGAGAATACACAGAACTACCGGTCTTGGCGCGCTCAATCCTGCCTCCTGAATCCTTGGCCGCTTCTAACCCGTCTGAACCGGGTCGTGAACCGCTTTCTTGTCCGCTTACTCTGGCCGGAAATATCCCGGGGAGTTTGAGGAGCAGCGCCCCTCATCGAACCAACAGAGCGTTGCGCAGCCACTCCGTCGGATCACGCCCGATGATAGGGCGCGCCCGCCAGGATCGAGGCGGCGCGGTAAAGCTGTTCGGACAGCATCACCCGGGCCAGCATGTGTGGCCAGACCATCTTGCCGAAGGAAAGCCTGAACTCCGCCCGGTCCCGCAGCGCGGGCGCGATCCCGTCGGCGCCGCCGATCACGAAGGCCACGTCGCCGCGCCCCGTGTCGCGCCAGCCGGCCAGCTTGTCGGAAAAGTCCGGAGAGGAGAGCAGCTTGCCACGCTCGTCCAGTGCCACGATGACGGCCCCCTTGGGCAAGGCGCGGTCAAGCAATTGCGCCTCGGCGTCCATCCCGCCGCCCTTGCGGTCCTCGACCTCGTGCATCTGCGCCGGGCCAAGCCCAAGGGCGCGCCCGGTCCGGTCGAAGCGGGACATGTAATCATCGAGCAAAGCGCGTTCCGGGCCGGGTTTCATCCGGCCCACCGCGCAGATATGGACACGCATTCAGCTCTTGGCGGCCTGGGTAGCCTCGTGGCCTTGCAGCCACATCTTCTCAAGCTGGTAGAACTCGCGCACTTCGGGGCGGAACACATGGACGATCACGTCGCCCGTGTCGATCAGCACCCAGTCGCCCGCGTCCTTGCCCTCGACCTTGGTCAGCACGCCCATCTCGGATTTCAGCCGCTCCGAAAGCTTTTCGGCAATGGCCGTCACCTGGCGCGAGGACCGGCCCGAGCAGATGATCATGTAATCGCCGATCGCGGATTTGCCGCGAAGGTCGATCTGCACGATCTCTTCGGCCTTGTCTTCTTCGAGAGCGGAAAGGATACGCGCAAGCTGTGCGTCACTGCTTGTCGCCATGTCGGACGCGCTCAAGGCTGCGCCCCGTTCAGCGGCAGGGGCCGCGTCGATTGTAAGAGACAGGACATTGTCCTCCTTCTACTACGCACCGATCCGCCCCGGTGCCGGGCATGGTTCCAAAATAGCAACCCGTCTGTCACAATTCAATGAAGGCTTTCGCCAATCGGCGGCTCTTGTCCGCTGGTGCCTCGAAAAGCGCCGCTATTCCGGCGCGGCCTGTGTCTGACCGCACCGGAAAGACCGCTTACCAGCCGTCCTCGGTATGAATGCGGTCGCCCGGAACGCCCAGTGCCTTCACCGCGTCGCGCATCGCGTCGACATAGCCTTGCGGCCCGCAGATATAGACCTGCCCGGACAGCTTCGCGTGGCGTTCGAGGAACGTCTTGTCGACCTTGCCGTAATGCAGGTCCGGCACGTCTTCCTCGGACAGGACATGATCGACCTTCAGGCCCTGCATCCGCGCCCATTCCTCGCGCAGGATGATGTCGCCCTCGGTCTCGTTGGAAAAGATCAACTGGCAGCCGTCCAGGTCGCCCTCTTTCGCCCGCTTGCGCAGGATCGCGATGAAGGGCGTGACCCCGGCGCCCGCGGCCAGGAACAGGCCCGCACCTTCGTCGGTGATCGCACCAAAGGGACCGTCCAGCGTGACCTCCTCGCCCGGCTTCAGCCCGGGCAACTGCTCGGTCACGCCGTCATGCGACGGATAGCTCTTGATCGTGAACTCCAGGTGTTTGTCCGCGGGCAGCGAGGTGAAGGTGAAAGGACGCCCCTCGTCCTTCCAGCCGTCGCGGCACATCGCCAGTTCGGCGGCCTGCCCGGGCTTGAAATCAAAGCCTTCGGGACGGTCGAACACGTAGCGATGCGTGTCGTGGGTGACGCTCTCCTGTGATTGCAGGGTCAGTGTATGGGCCATGCGAATACTCCTTTTCGCCAGCCAACGCCGCGATCAGGGGCCGTGTTCCTCTGCCGCCCCGCCCTGCGGCGCTTTGCCCGGGTCGCCCCGGTCCAGCGTCCGCGTACCCAGCTCCGAGCCTTCCAGCACGGTGACCTCGCGCTGCGGGAAGGGAATGGAAATGCCGTGTTCCTGGAATGCGTCCCACAGCGCCAGGTAGACATTGCCGCGGATGTTCGTCAGGCCCGCGGTCGGGTCGCTGATCCAGAAGCGCAGGATGTAATCCACGCTGCTGTCGCCGAAGCCCACGATGTGGCAGACCGGCGCCTTGAAGGCCAGCACGCGCTCCACCGCCTTGGCGGCGTCGATGGCCACCTTGCGCACCAGGTGCGGGTCATCGCCATAGGCGGTGCCGAAATAGATATCCAGCCGCACGAATTCGTTGGAATGCGACCAGTTCACCACCTGGCCGGTGATCAGGTCCTCGTTCGGGATGAGGTACTCCTTGCCGTCCCGGGTGGTGATCGAGATATAGCGGGCGCCCAGCGAATTGATCCAGCCGAAGGTCTCGCCCAGGCTGATCACGTCACCCGGCTTGATCGACTTGTCCAGCAGGATGATCACCCCCGACACAAGGTTCGACACCACCTTCTGCAGACCAAAACCAAGACCGACACCGATCGCGCCCGACAGCACCGCGAGGCCGGTCAGGTCCACCCCGACGGCCCGCAGCCCGATGAAGAACGCCGCACCGTAGAGCAGGATCTGGATGACCTTCACCGCCAGCACCTGCATCGACGGCGAGATGTCCTTGTTCGACCGGATGCGCGAAGCCGAGGTGGTCGACACGAACCGCGCCAGGAACATCAGGAGCGCGATCATCGCGATGGCCTGAAGCACCAGCCAGACCGACAGGCGCATCTCGCCCACGTTGACCGCCGCACTGTCCAGAACCTGGATCGTCTCGTCGGTCAGCCCGATGATCGACAGGGTGACCCATGTCCAGGCGGCATAGCGCACCATGCCGCGCAGAAAGGCGTTGCCGATCAGGCGCGTGATGATCGCAATGAACAGCCACGCCGTGGCAAGGCTCGCCATCACGCCGATCAGGTAGGACCGGCTGGGCCAGGTCATCTCCTGCATGACCCAGTAGACCGGCCAGATCAGCAGAACCATGAAGATCAGCCGCAGCCGCCTGTGCATCATCACCAGAAAGCGCATGCGCCACTTGGGCCAGCCTTCGCGCGTGCGCATCCAGTTGTGCAAATGCGGGCCGAAGACACGTGCCAGGATCGTCGCGGCAACCCACAGTCCCAGAATGATGCCGACCTGGTAAAGGCTCCAGGGCCTCAGCAGTCCGACGATGAACAGTTGCGCCTGTTCCCACAGCCCGATGGCGATGGTCTGCGCCTGCTCGATCGCGTCGTTGGCAACGTCCGGCGTCGCCTCGGCGGGCGAGCTCATCCCGGCCTCCTCGCCGGTCGGGGCGCTTGTGGCATCCTCTTCCATAAGCTCAAGTTTACACGCCCGCTGCTTGTGGACAAGTCGCGCTGGACAGTCGGCGCATGGTCTTTAAGTTGTGGCACCTGCGCGGTGGCGACCCTTCGCCGCCGTGACAAGGCATTGCACAGGAGGAGCCGCGCCCATGTCCACCCTACTAGTCACCCACGAGGATGGCCTGAACCACGTTACGCCCGACGGTCATCCTGAACGCGTGGCACGGCTGGAACACCTGTGGCCCGCGCTCGAGGGCAAGGACGTTGTGCGCGCCGAGGCGCCGCTGGCCGAGGACGCCGACCTGACGCTGTGTCATCCGCAGGATTACGTGACGATGATCCGCGAGGCGATCCCGGCGCAGGGGTTCAACCAGCTGGATGGCGACACCTGGCTGTCCCCCGGGTCGTATAACTGCGCGTCGCGGGCCGTGGGCGGCGCGATGCTGGCCGTGGACAAGGTGATGGCGGGCGAGGTCGGCAATGCCTTCGTCGCCATGCGCCCGCCGGGCCACCACGCCGAGACGGCGACGCCAATGGGCTTTTGCCTCTTTGGCACGGTGGCGATTGCCGCCAAACACGCGCTGGAACGGCACGGATTGTCCCGCGTCGCGGTGGTGGATTTCGACGTGCATCACGGCAACGGCTCGCAGGACCTTTTGCGCGGTGAGGCGCGCGCGCTTTTCATCTCATCCCACCAGATGCCGCTCTGGCCCGGCTCGGGCGGGGCGCACGAAACCGGCGATCACAACAACGTGCTGAACGTGCCGCTGGCACCGGGGACGGCCGGGCAGGGGTTCCGGCAGGAATACGAAGGCCAGGTCTTTCCCCGGCTGGAAGAGTTCAAGCCGGAACTGATCCTGATCTCGGCGGGGTTCGATGCCCATGCCGACGACCCGCTGGCCAACCTGAACCTGCGCGAGGACGATTTCGCCTGGGTCACCCGCCGCCTGTGCGAAATAGCGGCGGAGCAGTGCGACGGGCGCGTGGTCTCAAGCCTCGAAGGCGGCTATGACCTGCGCGCGCTGGCCGCCAGCGGGGCGGTGCATCTGGATGAGCTGATCCGCGCCGGTGGCTGAGCGGGACGGCGCCCTGCCGTAACGTAAGTTAACCGTTTCATCGAAAACTCATGGAAAATGCCGCGCTGCGGCATTATCTTGGCGTCAGGGAGGGCACCTCTGCGCGGAATGGCCCGCGCCAAGGAGTCCATGACCATGAATGCCGATATCAATCGTGACAAGATCCTGATAAGACCGGACATTCGCCGCCTCTGGCCGGCGGACAAGGCTGCTTTGCTGGCCCATTTTGCCCGGCTCGACCCGGAAATGCGGCGCCTGCGCTTCGGCGCCAGTGTGACCGAAGACTACGTCACCGACTACGCCGACTCCATCCTGAGCCTCGACAGTGTCGTTCACGGCGCCTTTGTCGATGGGGATCTGCACGGCGTGGGCGAGCTGCGGATGTTGCTGAACAGTTGGCCGGTGCGGGCCGAGATCGCGCTCAGCGTCGACCCCGACTGGCAGCACGAGGGCATTGGCGACGCGCTTTTCGTGCGAATGCTGGCCGCGGCGCAAAACCGGGGCGTGCGCTCACTTTACATGATGTGCCTGCCCGAGAACGAGCGGATGCAGCGCCTGGCCCGCCGGCACGAGGCCACGCTGACCTTCGATATCGGCGAGGTCGAGGCCACGCTCGACCCGCCCTGGCCCACGGCCCTGTCGCTGGCCGAAGAGATGATGGGCGAAACCCGCACCTACCTGCACGCGGTCCTGCGCCCGCCTTTCTGAGAAATGGGTACAGCCCCAGAAAATTCGTACGAATTTTCTGGGGCGCAGATTATTCGCAGAATAATCTGCAAGACGCCCCGTGTTTCACTCCGCCGCGTATCTCTGGCGTGCGGCACTTTCCTGCAGCAGCCAATGCGCCACGATGGCGCTTTCGTTGCGCGGCTCGACCCCCTGCCGTCGCAACAGGTAATAGCCCGAGCGCGTGCGCACATGCTCGCCCCCCATGGGCCGGATCAGGTCGCCTGATTGCAGGTGGTGATCCACCAGATGCCCCCAGCCCAGCGCGACGCCCAGGCCATCCCGCGCCGCCTGGATCGCCAGCGGATAGGTATTGACCGACGCCGACGGGCGCACCGAGTCCGGGTCCGCGCCTTTCCGGTCCAGCCAGGTGCGCCAGTTCAGCCATTCGGTGTGGTTGTTGCTGACCTCGATCAGGTCATGCTGGCGCAGCGCCTCGATACTGTCGATCCGCGCCTGCCCCTGCAGGTAGCCCGGCGCACAGACCGGAAACACCGTCTCGCCGAAAAGCTGCGTCGCCTCGAACCCGGGCCAGTCGCCCTCGCCGCGCAGGATCGCAAGGTCCATGCCCTCGGCCAGGCACTCTTCGTCCACGTCCGATGACGTGAGTGCGATGGTGATGTTGCAATTCGCCTCGTGAAAGGCCCGCAGCCGCGGCATCAGCCACAGCGACGAGACCGAGTTGGTCGCCGCCAGCCGCACCGTGCTTTTCTCGAGGTCCGCGCACATGTCCTCGGACACCCGCACCAGCGTCTTCAGCGCCGGCGTGATCCCCGAAAGCAGCTTGCGCCCCATATCCGTCAGCTGCACCGAGCGGTGCCCCCGCACGAAGAGCGCGCATTGGTAATGCTGCTCCAGCAGCCGGATCTTGCGGCTGATGGCGGTTTCCGAGACGTTCAGTTCCTTGCCCGCCGCGGCAAAGCTTTCCAGGTCCGCCGCCACCTCGAAGGCCAGCAGGTACTCAAGGCGCGGCAACACGGCGCGATTGCGCAGCATCCTTCTCACTCCTCAAACTCGGGACAATGACCCGAGCCTAGCCACGCCCACCTCTCATTGCCAAACATTTTTAGAGGCATGGCACAAAAAGTTTATAATCAGAATTTTGTCGCACCTGCGCGATACTTCCCACTCCAACAAAGGGCCGGCACTCAGAATCAGGCCCATGCAACCGACTGGGAGTTAACATGAAAATCCATTCAATGATGTCCGTGGCAGCCGTCGCGCTGGCCTCCGCATCGGCCGGTTTCGCCGCCGAGGACAGTTCCGAACCGATCGTCATCCCGATTCACAACTGGTCCAGCCAGATCGTGATGAGCCACGTCGTGGGCCAGATCTACGAGGAAATGGGCAACAACGTCGAATTCGTCACCACCGACAGCCAAGCCGTGTACGAATCGGTCCGCCTGGGCGACGTGACGCTGGAACTGGAAGTCTGGGAAGGTGCCTTCGGCGCGTCCTTCCGCGAGGCGCTGGAAAAGGGCGGCCTGCATGACGCGGGCGATCACGACGCCGTCACGCGCGAGGATTGGTGGTACCCGATGTGGACCAAGGACGCCTGCCCGGGCCTGCCCGACTGGAAGGCGCTGAACGACTGTGCCGAGCTGTTCGCCACGCCCGAAACCGGCGACAAGGGCCTGTTCCTCGACGGTCCGGTCGACTGGCTCAAGCACGGCAAGGAACGGGCCGAGGCGCTGGACCTGAACTATGTCGTGAAAAACGCGGGCTCCGCCGCGGCGCTCTGGGCGCATATCGCCTCCGCCGAGGAAGACAAGACACCGATCCTGGTCTTCAACTGGACCCCCAACTTTGCCGAGGCCGTCTGGCCCGGTGAATTCGTCGAGTTCCCGGCCTGGGAAGACGGCTGCGACACTGATCCTTCGGTTGGCCCGAATCCCGACGCGCTTTACGACTGCGGCAACCCCGCCGACGGCTACCTGAAAAAGGCCGCGTGGGACGGCATGGAGGAAAAATGGCCCAATGCCTACGAGGTGCTGACCAAGATCTCCTTTACCAACGCGCAGATCGCCGAAATGGCCAAGCTGGTGGATGTCGAGGATTACGAGCCCGAGGAAGCCGCCGAGATCTGGCTGGAAGACAACGAGGACGTCTGGAAGGGCTGGCTGCCCGGCGGCGACACCTGATCTCTTCGCCTTTCCCTGTCCGGTGACGCACCGGGCAGGGCCTTGCCGGCGGCTCGTACCGCCGGCGTTTCATCAAGGACCTGCGCCCCTCATGACCTCGGACAGCCCCGTCATTTCCTGCCGCAACGCGTGGAAGCTTTTCGGCCCCAACCCGCGCCAATACCTCAAATCCATGCCCGCCGGGCACAGTTACGAGGATATCCGCGCCGATGGTTATATCGCCGGGGTCAAGGATGTGTCGGTCGAGGTCGCCAAGGGCGAGATGCTGGTCATCATGGGGCTTTCCGGCTCCGGCAAGTCCACGCTGGTGCGCTGTTTTTCGCGCCTGCACGACATCACCGGCGGCACGATCGAGGTCGAGGGCCAGGACATCATGGCCCTGCCCGAGAAAGAGCTGATCGAGTTGCGCCGCTCCAAGATGGGGATGGTGTTTCAGTCCTTCGGCCTGTTGCCGCACCGCACGGTTCTGGAAAACGTGGCGTTCCCGCTGGAAATGCGCGGGCAGGACCGGCACGCGCGCCGCGAACGCGCTTTGGAGGTTATCAAGCTGGTGGGGCTTGAAGGACGCGAGGAATATTTCCCGCGCGAATTGTCCGGCGGCCAGCAACAGCGCGTCGGCATCGCCCGCAGCCTCGCCATCGAGCCCGATATCTGGTTTCTCGACGAGCCGTTCTCGGCCCTCGACCCGCTGATCCGGCGCGAGATGCAGGACGAGTTCCTGCGCCTTCAGGCGATGCTGGGCAAGACCATCGTTTTCATTACCCACGATTTCGACGAGGCGCTGCGCCTGGCCGACCGTATCGCCATCATGAAGGACGGCGCGATCGAGCAATGCGACACGCCCGACCAGATCGTGCTGGACCCGCAGACCGAATATGTCCGCAAGTTCACCGAGGATATCGACAAGGCGCATGTCGTTCATGCCAGCGTTCTGGCCAAACCCGTCAACGGACACGCCGTCGAAGGTGACGCAATCGACGGCGACCGCACCATTCACCAGATCGCGCGCCAGCTTGTCAGCGACCCGCGCGAGCATCTGCCGGTGGCGGGCAAGGACGGCGAGGTGATGGGCGTGATGGCCCGGCAAGAGGCGCTGGAGGTGCTTCTGGGGGACAGCGCCAATGGCTGATGTCGCCACGAACGCCACCCGCACCTCCCTGTCGATGCGCCAGCCCGGGGCCACCCGCGACCCCGTGCTGGTGGCGCTTTTACTGGCCGCGATCTTGCTGTGCGCGGCCAAGCCCATCCTGCCGGATTTCCTCGTCCGCCTGCCCGAGGCGTGGATCCCGCCGCTGGCGCAGTGGCTCGATGCGTTCTTCGACTTCATCACCGGCGACATGCAGGAAGGGCGCTTTGGCCTGATCTACATCACCCGCTGGTTCGCCGAAGGCCCGCTGGATTTCCTGCTGGGCGTCACCGCCAACCTGCTGGAAGGCAAGTACCGCTGGCCCTACATGGCCGACCCCATCCCCTGGGCCGCCGTGGCGGGGCTGGCCGCCGTGATCGGCTATTACCTCGGCGGCTGGAAACTGTCGCTCCTGGCCGGTGGCACCTTTGTCTGGACCGCCTTCATGGGTCAGTGGGAACTGACGATGCAGACGCTTTCCGTGCTGCTGGTCGCGGCCCCCCTGGGCTTTTTCGTGGGCCTCGTCATCGGTATCGCGGCTTGGAAATACAAGTGGTTCGACAACGCGATCAAGCCGCTGCTGGCCGTCATGCAGACGCTGCCCTTCTACACCTACCTTCTGCCTGCCGTGATCTTCTTCAAGGTCGGCCCCACCGCGGGGGCCATTGCCACCACGATCTATGCCACCCCGCCGATGATCCTGATGACGACCGTGGGTCTGAAAAAGGTCTCGCCCGAAATCGTCGAGGCCGGCAAGATGTCGGGCGCCTCGCGCTGGCAGATGCTGACCAAGGTGTTCATCCCCTCGGCCCGTACCGAAATCCTCGTCGGCGTGAACCAGGTCATCATGCTCTGCCTCGCCATGGTCGTTCTGACGGCCTTCATCGGGATGCCGGGGCTTGGCGGCAAGCTGCTGGCGATGATGAACAGCCTGAAACTGGGCCGCTCCTTCGAGATCGGGATCACCATCGTGCTCGTCGCGATCACCCTCGACCGACTGTCAAAGGCGTGGGTGCGCAAGCTGCCCGAGCATCACCCCAAGGACACGCCGTTCTACATTCGCTACAAGTACACCGTCCTGTCCGTGGTGGTCTTCGCCGGGCTGTACCTTCTGGCGCAACCGATCGAGATCCTGAACGAGGTCGGCCGCCGCCAATCGCTGTCCATGGGGCGCGAGATCGACGGCGTGTTCGAGACCTTCCTCAACCTCGATTCCGTCGAGGCGATCACCGGCACCATCCGCTATGTGCTGAACGTCTGGGTCCTGATCCCCTTCCGCGACGCGCTTCTGTGGATTCCAACCTCGGCCTTCATCCTGCTGGTGGTGGCCTTCGCCTACGGCGTGGGCGGCAAGAAACCGGCGATCTACGCCGCGATCTTCTTCTCCATCGTCGCCTTCTCCGGCTGGTGGGACCGGTCGGTCATCACGCTCTACTCGGTGCTGTCGGCCATGGCGATCTCGATGATGATCGGCATTCCCATCGGCATCCTCGCCGCGCGGTCCGAAAAATGGTCAGAACGGATGCTGCTGGCCTGCGACACCGCGCAGACATTCCCAAGCTTCATCTACCTTCTGCCCGCGATCATGCTCTTCGGGATCACCGACACCACC
Organism: Roseovarius sp. MMSF_3298; assembly: GCF_030733705.1. Taxonomy (NCBI): domain Bacteria; kingdom Pseudomonadati; phylum Pseudomonadota; class Alphaproteobacteria; order Rhodobacterales; family Roseobacteraceae; genus Roseovarius; species Roseovarius sp. MMSF_3298. The sequence continues at coordinate 68,447 of NZ_JASHIN010000010.1, read as the reverse complement.
GTGGTGCTGTCCATCGTGATCTTCACCATGGTCCCGCTCACCCGCTACACCATCGAGGGGCTGCGCAGCGTGCCCCCCGAACTGACCGAGGCCGCCGACATGGCCGGCTGCTCGCGCTGGCAGAAACTGACCTCGGTGCAATTGCCGCTGGCCATGCCCACCATGGCCGTCGGCTTCAACCAGGGCATCATGTTCGCCTTCTTCATGGTCATCATCGCGGCCTTCATCGGCACGCAGGACCTTGGGCAGGAGCTTCAGCGCACGCTGGCGGGCACGGACCTGGGGAAAAACTTCGTCCTCGGGATCAATGTCTCGCTCATGGCGTTGACCTTCGACATGGCGATCCTCAGCTGGGCCAACCGCCGCAAGAAGGCGCTGGGCCTCGATTGATGCCATAAATCACGAGTGATAAGGGGCGCACCCATGACCGTTAAACCTGTTTTCGAAACCCCCTATGAACGCGCCGGCGTCATCACGCCCGGCCTGCCCATCCTGCCCCACGGAACGGAACGACACCCCATCCCCGGCGGCGGATCGCGCGCCGTGCCGATCTATCGCGGAGACGAGGTGTCGGTGCTGGATTTCCAGGGGCTGCAACCGGGCGAGATGGTCTTCTTTACCCCCGACGGCAAGTCCGACCCCGGCCGCCTCGGCGCTTCCAGCCACGGCCGCCCGGACGGCGTTCTGTCGGTCCTGGACAATGGCTCGGTCTCGGGCCGCCGCGTGGCCTCGGCGCTCGACCGCGCCGGGTTCAAGCTGGGCGACGCGCAGTGCATCAAGGTGTTCTCCGAAGGCTCCCGCGCCGGTGAGATGGCGACATTCCAGGCCGACAGCGACGGGTTACTGATCGTCGCCGCCCCCGGCGGCCCGATGGACCCGGGCACGCAGGCCCCGCCCACCGACCTTATCCTCTATATCCGCCGCGCCGATCCCGGCGTCGCCAAGGGCGGACACATGCCGCCCGACCCGCTGGCCGACCCGATCCACGACATCAACATCCAGCCGGGCGAGGCGAAATCCTATCACGTGCAGAAGGGCCAGTTCATCCAGGTCCTCGACGTGCAAGGCCGCGAATGCTCGGACTTCCAGGCGTTCTCGCTGCGCTCGCTCGACAAGGGCCTCGACCGCGAGATCGACCCGACCACGACCCGCACCCTGATGGGCTCGCTCTACCCCCAGCCGGGTATCTTCGCGAAATACTGGAACGTCGACCAGGAACCGCTGGTCGAGATCGTGCAGGACACCTGCGGGCGGCACGATACGTTCGGCCTCGCCTGCACCGCGCGGTATTACGAGGAACTGGGTTATCCCGGTCACGTCAACTGTTCCGAGAACATGAACAAGGATCTCGAACAATACGGCGTGCGCCCCCGCGCCGGCTGGCCCGCGATCAACTTCTTCTTCAACACCATGCTGGACGAGACCAACACGCTGGGCATGGACGACCCGTGGTCGCGCCCGGGCGATTACGTGCTTTTGCGCGCGCTGACCGATCTGGTCTGCATTTCCACCGCCTGTCCCTGCGACGTGGACGAGGCGAACGGCTGGAACCCCACCGATATCCAGGTCCGCACCTATGGTGAGACCAACAGCTTCAGCCGCTCAATCGGCTACAGAAAATCAGCGGAGGCGCCTTTGGAACACACCAAGGAAACCGGGTTCCACAACTGCTTTGCCAAGCACACGCGGGACTTTGTCGAGTATAACGGGTACTGGCTGCCGAACAGCTTCCCGTCGGTTGGCACGATCGGCGAATACTGGGCCTGCCGCGAGAAGGCGGCGATCATGGACCTGTCGCCCCTGCGCAAGTACGAGGTCACAGGCCCCGACGCCGAGGAACTGATGCAGTATTGCGTCACCCGCAACGTCAAGAAGCTGGCCGTGGGGCAACTGGTCTATACCGCCATCTGCTATGAACACGGCGGCATGATCGACGACGGCACGCTGTTTCGCATGGGCGAGAATGCCTTCCGCTGGATCGGCGGCAACGACACGTCGGGTCTGTGGATCCGTGAACAGGCCGAGAAACTGGGCCTGAACGCCTGGGTCCGCAATTCCACCGATCAGCTGCATAACGTGGCCGTGCAGGGGCCTCTGTCGCGGGATATCCTGAAACAGATCATCTGGACCGCGCCCGCGAATCCGACGTTGGAGGAATTGGGCATGTTCCGCTTCACCCCCGCGCGCCTGAACGATTTCGACGGCACGGCGATCGTGGTGGGCCGGGCGGGGTATTCCGGCGAGTTGGGCTACGAGATCTTTTGCCACCCCAAGGACGCCGAAGAGGTGTTCGACACGATCTGGACCGTCGGCGAGCCGATGGGACTGAAGCCGCTTGGCCTCGCCGCGCTCGACATGATCCGGATCGAGGCGGGGCTGATCTTTGCGGGCAGTGAGTTCGACGACCAGACCGACCCGTTCGAGGCCGGCATCGGTTTCGCGGTGCCGCTCAAGTCCAAGAACGACGATTTCATCGGGCGCGCCGCACTGGAAGAACGCAAGGCCCACCCGCATCGCAAGATGGTCGGGCTGGAACTGGAAGGCGGCCGTGTCGCCAGCCCCGGCGATTGCGTTCGCATCGGCAAGGCGCAGGTGGGCGAGGTGACCTCCGCCGTCAAATCCCCCATCCTCGGCAAGAACATCGCGCTGGCTCGCGTGGACGTCACCCATGCCGAGCCGGGCACCGATATCGAGGTGGGCCAGCTCGATGGCTTGCAGAAACGCCTGAAGGCCAAGGTCGTGCCCTACCCGCATTTCGATCCCACCAAGGAACGGGTGAAGGGCAACTACGGCTGAACCCGTTTCCGTCATCCTTGGGCCTGACCCGAGAGATCCCGGATCAAGTCCGGGATGACGGCTTGTCTCTCGTCTCGCGCGGTACAAAGGCGCGGCCCTGCCGCGCCGCCGCGCGACCGTCAGACCGCCCCCCGGTCTGGCGGTTGGCTGACGTCGGCTCTTCGATTTGAACACCAACGGACTTGGCTGCCATAAAGCGCCCTGAACATCCGTCAGTCCGCCAGCCCGCGGTCTGACGGTCGCCCGGCCATGCCAGGAAATATCCCGGCCTGCGCCCACCCCGTCCCGGGCTCGACCCGGTCCCTCCTCCCCATCCGCGATCCCGCGTAGGGTGGGTGAAAACCCACGCGCCCCGAACGCCCGGTTAATTCCGGCCCCCGGGGCACCGCACCGTCGCGATACCACCCGGATACCGACGCGATACCGACATCGGATTTCCCACGATCCACCCCGTTAACCTTTTGATTCGCCTACGCAAACCGCCCCTGGCAGAACCATCCCGATGACATCGTCCCACCATGGGCATAATACAGCCACAACCGCTCCCCCCGGCCGGTGACCACCTGCCAGTAATCCCGCACGCCAGACCGCCAGTTCGGATCGTCCAGCCACCATTCGGGCGCGATCCGCTCCGGGCCCTTCGCCTCGGCCAGGTCATGCGCCCGCCCGCGCCATCGGAAGGTGGCGGGCAGGTGTGGCTCGTCCGGGGCGTTCACCGGCTCGGGGCCCCAGATCAGCAAGGGGCGCGGCGTGGCGGGCCGGGGCCACTCCGCTGCCGGCTCGGACCATGCGGCGGCCAGGATTTGTGACGTTTTTTCAGGGATATGGCTGCTTGCCGGATGCAGGCGGGTGATCGCCTCCAGCCCGATCCGCCCGCCGATCCGACCGATCAGATCCTCCACGCCCGTATCCCGCGCCAGCCGGTCTCGGGCGGCGACGGTGGCATCCAGGTGACCCGCGGCGGTGCGGTGCTGTATGGGCTCGCTCACGGCCGCGATCAGGCGCAACGTGTCGATGCCAAAGCCTGCGTCGATCTCATCCAGGCGCATGGCCAGCAGGGGGCGGATGCGGTCGGGCTCGTCCGTCGCCCGCGCCAGCCCCGCCTCGATCCAGCCCATGGTGCCATCGGCCCGCCACGCCTCCAGCCGGACCTTGCGCACGCCTTCTCCCTGGTCCGCCAGAAGCTGGCACAGCCGCGGCACCAGCCGGTCCAGCCCGGCCTGCAAATCGTCAATCAAACCAATGGGTTCTGGCAGGGTCAGCCGTGTCGCCAGCCGCGGCTTCACCCGCGCGGGCGACACCGGCTCGGGCGCCGCGCCGATCGCCTGATCCATCCGCAAGAGCAGCCCCCGGCCAAAGCGCCGCGCCAGCGGCCCGCGCGGCTGATTCAGCAGGTCACCGATCTTGCGCAGGCCCAGCCGGTTCAGGGCGGCGACTTGCTCTTCTTCCAGCCGCAGGGCGGCGATGGGCAGGGGGGAGAGGAAGGTGCGCGCTTTTCCCGGTGGCGCGATGGAAAACGGCCTTTGATTCGAACGGCTTACGCCCGCCACCGGCGCTGCGCCGCCCTTTTCCCAATGCCGCCGCTTTGCCGCGCGGGAGCGGGTCGCGCGGGCCTCCTGGTCGATGGCGTCGCCGCTGCGATGCGCGCCCGGCACGGCCCCGGCATAGCGCGCCAGCGCCCAGGCCGCGCCCACGGTTCCGGCCAGCCCGCAGCGCGTGGTCAGCCCGAAAATCGCCGCCTCCTCAATGACCTGCCGCGCCATCGCCTCTTCCCCGCCAAAGAGGTGGGCACAGCCCGTGATGTCCAGCAGCAGCGCATCGGGCGGCTGCGTCGCCACCCACGGGCTCAGCCGTTCGGCCCACCGCCCGAGGCTGGCCAAGAACGCCGCCTCCTGATGCGGGTTCTGCAGCTTGGTGACCAGCGTCGCACACATCGCATGAGCATCGCGCAAGGGCTGGCCCCCCCGCAGCCCCGCCGCCTCGGCCGCCTCGGACAGCGAGCACAGCACCTGCATCTGCCCGGTGTCGCGCACCACGGCAAAAGGCACGTCCGCATCCAGCCCGGTCCGCCGCAGCAGCCGTTCGGCCCCCAGCCGGGGGAACCAGACAGAAAGGATACGCCGTTCGGGCATGGCAGCGGGACCGGGGCAGCAGCGGGCAGATGTTCTTGATATGTTCCAAATTAGGGCGTGCCGCGACCGGAGTCGAGTCCGCAATGCCCGGGAAAGGGCCAAGAGAGTTGACGCGGCCAGCCCGGCAAGGCTTAAACGGTGCACCATGGCCCAATCGCTCGACACCGTATTTGCCGCACTGGCCGACCCGACCCGCCGCAGGATCCTGTCGATGCTGCTCGAGGATGACATGGCCGTCACGGACGTGGCCGAGCCGTTCGAGATGTCGCTGGCGGCCGTGTCGAAGCACCTTGGCATCCTGACGCGCGCGGGCCTGATCAGCCAGGAACGGCGGGGCCGGGTCGTGTGGTGCAAGCTGGAGCCCGATGCCCTGCGCGATGCCAGCATCTGGATGCAGAGTTTCGGCCAGTTCGAGGCGGTGCACCTGGATGCGTTCGAGCAGTTCCTGGCGAAAGAGTTTCGCGATGATGGATGACGCGGCGTCCGGTGCGGGGCTGGATCCGCGCATTTTGCCGGAGCCGCGTATCGAGACGGTGGAGCAGGCGCTGGTGGCGCCGATGCCGGAGGGGCGGGAGTTGGCCTGCGGGGTGTTTCGCGCTGACCGGAGCTTCGTGGAGCAGTCGCGGACGCTTTATTCCTCCAATCGTTTCACCGCGCAGCCGGATTTTCCGGAGGCGGCGGAGAGCCTGCCGGGGCGGCACCTGTTCATCGGCATCGGGCGGCATCATTTCGGGCATTTCCTGTTGGAATGCATCTCGCGGCTGTGGCCGCTGTCGGATGGCGGCTATGACGGGCTGGTCCTGATCCCGATGCATGGCATTGATTTCGGGGCAGTGTTCCAGCGGCGACTGAAAGCGTTCGTGGACCTTCTGAGCGATGGCCTGCCGGTGCATTTCGTGCAGTCACCTGTGCGGATCGAGGAACTGGACGTGCCGACGCAGGGCATGGGACACCGCGACTGGATTTCCGGCACACCGGAGTTTCGCCGGTTCATTCGCGGACGGCTTCAGGCCGTGGTGACACCGGAGGGGGATGAGAAGATCTACCTGTCGCGGTCGCTGCTGAAACGCGCGGGCCAGATGGTGGACCAGGAAGAGCGGATCGAGCGGCTGATGCGCAAGGCGGGTTACACGATCCTGCATCCGCAGCGCCACAGCCTGCCGGAGCAATGCGCCCGCTATGCCGCCGCGCGGCAGATTGTGGGGCCCGATGGTTCGGCGTTTCACCTGGCGCCTTTCGTGATGCGGCCCGGCACAAAGGTGGGCCTGATCCAGCGGCGTTGGCGGCAGGGGGCGTTCGATGCGCTGGTCAACCAGATCGACGCGTTCTGTGATGTGGACCTTGTGAAAATGAACCCGTTGTTGCGCCCCGACGACGGACAGGTGTCAGAGGACGTTCCGCCGCCCTTGGATTATCGGCGCCTTGTGCGGAAACTGGAGGCGGGCGGGTTTCTCTGACCAAACGGAGGAGTAGCGCCATGAAGACATCTGCCCTGACCTTGATACTGGCCATTTGGGCCGCGCCTGGGCTGGCCCAGAACGCTTGTGTCGCGCCGCCGCCTGTAGGCGACCCCTGCATGATCGGACATTGGGTTGGTGAGAACACGGCGCCTGCGCGCATCCGGGACGCGTTGCAGGGGATGGTGCCTGACCGCGTGATCCGTGAAATCGCGGCGGGCGCGTCGCCCGCGTTGGGGATCTCGATCTACGAGGACGGGTTCTATCACACGCTGCCTTTTCACCATGCCACGGAGTTCACCGATACCTTTGTCGAGACCGGCGATGTCGTGGACGTGCGGCTTGACCTTGCCGCGCCGACACAGGTGGGGTTCATCAATGGCGAGGCCGGACGGATCACGTTCTGCGACGCAGGCTCCGCCCCCGCGCTGTTTTCGATGACGGCCAATGGGGATGGCATGACCGCACCGGTGATGGGCGGGGCTGGGTACGAGCCGACAATCACCTATGCTTGCGCCGGCAACACGATGACGATGGATGTGCAACTGCCGGCGCCGATCGGCACGGTGGAGTATTTCCTGCGCAGTGTTCCCGAGGATTCGCTCGGCGAAGAATTCCGGCGGCTCTACGAGGCGGCGCGAGACCTGGCGGAGTAGCTATTCGTCCTTCAACAGCAGCACCAGCGCCACAATGGTCAGCCCGACGCCCACAAGGATCAGGGGCGGGGGCAGGCCGTGGCCAAGTGCGGCCTGCCAGCAGATCACCCATGTGGGCGTGAGGTAGGTGTAGGCCATGACCTTGGCGCTGGGCAGGCGCAGCGAGGCGTATTGCAGCAGGACAAAGGTGATCGCCGTCGCCGCGACGGCGGTATAGATGATGGTGATCCATACGATGGCGGGCAGGCCGGGCCAGTCGGTGCTGCGCATGTCGGACCAGCCCGCCAGCGCGATCAGACCGGCGGCGGCGACCATGGCGCCGAAGGAAAAGACGATGGGCCGCTCTCCCCGGTTCAGCTTGCGCACCAGCGGGGTATAAAACGCGTGCGCGATGCAGCCGAAGAAGAAGATCACCTCGCCCCGGCCCATTTCGAACCGCAAGAGCGCCTGCAGGTCAGCGTCGAAGATCACCCAGAGCGCGCCCGCCGCGCCGATGGCCAGCGCCACGCCCATGCGCGGGGTCATCACCTGCCGCAGAAGGATATAGCCGAAAAGCCCGGACATGATGGGTGTCAGGGTAAAGACCGCCGCCGCGCTGACCGGGGCGGCGGTTTTCAGCGCCTCGAACATCATCACGAAGTAAAGCCCCATCGACCCGCCCAGCAGCAGATAGCGCCAGGGCGCCTGCCACGTGGTGCGCGGAATGCCGACGGTGGCCCAGGCCGCGCTGCCCAGAAGGACCGAGGCGAGGATGAACCGCACGGCGTTGAGCGCGGTGGGCGCGATATGCGGGGCCGCCATGGAGCCAAGGGCGAAGGACCCGGCGATCAGCCCGGAGAAGGCCAGCATCGCGGCATGGCCGCGCAGCCGGTCGGTCATTCGACCTCCCACGCCTTGGCGCGATCCTTGAGGAACCGCAGGAAGGCCTGAACCTTGGTCGTGCGGTGCAGGTCCATGTGTGTGACCAGCCAGATCGGCGCGGACCATTCGTCGCGCGCGGGCATGACCTCGGTCAGGTTACCGAGCTGGTTGGCGAGAACCTTGCTGAGAAACCCGATACCCGCGCCCTCGGTGATCGCGCGGCGTTGGGCGTGCACGTCCTGGCTGCGGAAGATGATGCGCTCGTCGGGCGCTGTCTGCCGCAGCCACTGGTTGAAGGGCGCGCGGTTCTTTGGATCGTCGGCGCTGACGAACCAGTGCTGGTCGAACTCGTCCTCGGAGGCGGGCAGGCCGTGCTTGTCGACATAGGATTGCGCGGCGTAGAGCGTGTGGGCCTGCTTGTAGAAGGGTTGGACCACGTTGTCCGGCTGATCGGGGGCGCGGCCCGCGCGGATGGCGACATGCGCCTCGCCGTATTCAAGGCGAAACAGGCGGTCGCCAGTCAGGTAGCGCAGGATGATGTCGGGGTATTCCTTCCGGAATTCCGTCAGCACCGGTACCAAAAGGTGGCTGAACCCGCCTAGCGAGGTGATGACGAGCTCCCCGGACACATCGTTGCCGCGGCCCTTGATCCGGCCTGCAAGCTGGCTGAACTGGTCGTCGGTGGCCTGGGCCACGCGCAGCAGGTCCTCGCCGGCCTCGGTGGTGGAATAGCCGCGGGCGTGGCGCTGGAAGAGCTTGACGCCCAGCCGCTCCTCGAGCGCGTCGATATGGCGGATGACGGTGGCGTGGTGAACAGCCAGCGCTTCGGCGGCGCCGCTGACCGTTCCCACGCGCGCCACGTGAAAGGCTGTGCGGACTTCATCCCAGCTGTCCATGAGGGGCCTCGCTTATCTGTGCGAAATCAAACATTACTAACAACGCAGTATCAACTGCGTTGAAATAAGCGCAAGACAAGAATTGCCCTCGGGCCGGGACGCCTGGGTGGGATCAGGCGTCAGGACGCGGCCTTAGCCGCACCAGAAGCGCACGATGTTGTCGCTGCTGTCCAAGTCGACGTTCAGGCGCTTGGGATTGTATTCCATCGTGACGATGCCGCCGGGCGGTATGATGCGCACGGGCTGGTCCAGCGCGGACTGGTCGAAAGCCGCGATCGGCTGGCCCACAAGGTCGGCGTGGTTGGCGGCCTTGCAGATGTCGGGGCCTTCCTCTTCGGCGCGCGAGGGCACGCCGTTATCCGTCACGGCCGGCCCGCAGGCCGCCACGGTTGCCAGTGTCGCTATTGCCCACCACCGCATCATCAAGTCTCCTTCGCGCGTTCCAAGGCAGCATTGGCCAAAGCATGCCGGCTGTGCAACCCTTAACGCCGACAGATTTGAAAACCGTTGTGTTCTCTTGGGTTGACCGCATCGCACAGAAATCTGTGCAGGGCTGCACCTTGCATTGCCGGCGCTGTCGGTTAGCTGTTCTCATGAACAAAGGACAAAGCGAGAGCCGTACATGACCGACGATACCTACACCCCGCCCGAAGTCTGGACCTGGGACGCCGAAAGCGGCGGCACCTTCGCCTCGACCAACCGGCCGATCGCCGGGGCAACCCATGACAAGGAGCTGCCTGTGGGCGAGCATCCGTTCCAGCTTTACTCCATGGGCACGCCCAACGGGGTGAAGGTGACGGTGATGTTCGAGGAGCTTCTGGCGGCGGGCCATGACGCGGAATATGACGCCTGGCTGATCCGCATCGGCGATGGCGACCAGTTCGGGTCGGGTTTTGTCGAGGTGAACCCCAATTCCAAGATCCCCGCGATGGTGGACCGGTCGGGGCCCGAGCCGATCGACGTGTTCGAATCCGGGTCGATCCTGATCCACCTGGCGGAAAAGTTCGGGGCTTTCCTGCCTGCATCAGGCCCGCAACGCGCCGAGGTGATGAACTGGCTGATGTGGCAAATGGGCAGTGCGCCGTATCTTGGCGGCGGCTTTGGGCATTTCTATGCCTATGCGCCCGAGAAATACGAGTACCCGATCAATCGCTTCGCCATGGAGACCAAGCGGCAGCTGGACGTGCTGGACAAGCGACTGGCAGACCGGCCCTTTATCGCAGGGCAAGAGTACAGCATCGCCGACATGGCGATCTGGCCCTGGTACGGCAACCTGGCGCTGGGGCGGCAGTACAATGCCGGCAAGTTCCTGAGCGTGCACGAATACAAGAACGTGGTGGCCTGGGCCGAAAAAGTTCTCGATCGGGATGCGGTGCAGCGCGGGCGCATGGTAAACCGCACCTTTGGCGAGCCGCACGAGCAGTTGCTTGAGCGGCACGACGCTTCGGATTTCGAGACCAAGACGCAGGACAAAATCGGCGACAAGGGCTGAGCGCCAAGTATCGGCTTTCGCCGCGTTGACGGATAGGGCAGGGTGCATCCTGAGAAGGAGTTTCCATGCCCGACCGTTCCCACCTGCTTGCCGTGCTGATCGACGCCGACAACGTGCCCTCCAAATACGCCGAGGCCATCCTGAAGGAGGTCACCAGCTATGGCGAGCCGGGCCTGCGGCGGGTCTATGGCGACTGGTCCAGCCAGCAGCTGAGCGGGTGGACCAAGACGGCGCAGAACCTCGGGCTGGTCCAGCACCAGCAGACGGCGAATACCAAGGGCAAGAACGCGTCGGATATCGGGCTGGTGATCGACGCGATGGACATCCTGCACGCAGGTCATTTCGACGGGTTCGTGCTCGTCTCGTCGGACAGCGATTTCACCCGGCTGGCCAGCCGCATCCGCGAACAGGGCCTGACGGTGATCGGCATCGGCGAGGCCAAGGCGCCCGACGCGCTGAAGAATGCGTGCAACCGGTTCGTGGCGATCGAGAACATCTACCAGGAGGCCGGATCATCCGCGCGCACCAAGGCCAAGGCGGGGCTCGATTCGAAATCCGCCTCCAATGCCCGTAACCTGATTTTCGACGCGATGGAGAAGATCGATCAAGAGGGCGAGTGGTACCCGCTGGGCCGGATCGGGCAGCAGATCCAGGCGGACAAGCCGGATTTCGACACGCGGACCTATGGCGAGAAGAAGCTGAGCGACCTTGTGGGCAAGCTGAAGGTCTTCGAGACCAAGTCGGGCCCGGGCAACCAGATGCTGGTGCGCCGGGTCGACTAACACGTTTCGCGACAAACCTGAATCACAGCTTACCCGCGAAACGCTTTAGAACGCGCCCATTTCCAGCCCCGCCCCGAGCGCCTGACCCAGCTCGCGGCAGGGGGCAAGGTCACCCTCTGACAGGTGTTTCTCGGCCAGGATCTGGTCCTGCGTCTGGGCGTGGGTGCAGATGATGAATGGCTCCTGCACCGCTTTCAACCGCCAGCCTTGCGCGATGCGGGCGATCTGTTGCTGGGCGTTGGTGCCGTCGGACCCGGCACAGATCATCTGGGCATAGGGGCGCCCCTCGATCCGGCCCAGCACCGGGTAATAACAGCGGTCGAAGAAGTCCTTCATAACACCCGCGATGGCGGCGAGGTTTTCCGGCGCGCAGAAGATATAGCCGTCGGCGCGCAGAAGGTCATCGGGGCCGGTGTCTTCGGCGGTCTGGAGCGTCGTGGTCGTCTCATCCCGCGCGGCCTCGGCGGCGGCCTGTGCCATCTGGCGGCTGCCGCCGGTCTTGGAATGATAAACGATCAGAAGCTCGGCCATGGGCCGTGCCCTAGTTCATCAGCCCGGCATGGCGCAAGCCGTGATCGACCATCGCCTTGGTCTCGTCGCTGAGGTCGGTCAGAGGCGAGCGTACCTCGTCGCTGCACAGGCCCAGCCGCGACAGGGCATATTTCGCACCCACGAGGCCCGGTTCGGTGAAAATCGCCTTGTGCAGCGGCATCAGCCGGTCCTGGATTTCCAGCGCCTTGGCGTAATCCCCCGCCAGCGTGGCGTTCTGTACTTCGGCCACCATGCGGGGGGCGACATTGCCCGTGACGGTGATGACACCAACGCCGCCCTGGGCGTTGAAGCCGTGCGCCGTCGCGTCCTCGCCGGAGATCTGGCAGAACTCCTTGCCGCAGGTCATGCGCTGGTGGCTGACGCGGGCCAGGTCGCCGGTGGCGTCCTTGACGCCGACGATGCGCGGCAGCTTGGCCAGTTCGCCCATCGTGTCGGGCATCATGTCCACGGCGGACCGCCCGGGAATGTTGTAGATGATGATCGGCAGGTTGCAGCAGTCGTGCAGCGCGGTGAAATGCGCGATCAGGCCGCGCTGCGTGGGCTTGTTGTAATAAGGCGTCACCACCAGAGCCGCATCGGCGCCGACCTCTTCGGCGTGCTGGAGGAAGCGAATCGATTCGAGCGTGTTGTTGCTGCCCGCGCCCGCGATCACCGGAATGCGGCCGTTGACGGCGCGCACTACTTCGGACACCACGGTTTCATGCTCGGTATGGCTGAGCGTAGGGCTTTCGCCGGTGGTGCCAACGGGCACGAGGCCGTGGCTGCCTTCGGCGATATGCCACTCGACAAGTTTCTTGAGCGTATCGAGATCCAGCTCGCCGTCCTTGAACGGCGTGACCAGGGCAGGAAATGATCCTTTGAACATGATACGCTCCTCTCTATGTCATAGCCCGTGGGGCTGGTGGATGACCGCGGTGGAACACGCAATCGTGCCGCGGCGTTGCCCAGCTTGTGAATGGACGATCCGTCCCCTTGAAACTAGGCTGGCTGTGTCTATCGTCGCTGGCCCGGGAAAATGCAAGAGATGTTCAGCGTTCAAAGAGTTGTCGTGGCCTTAATGGCCCTGCTGTGGCCGCTGCTCGCGGTGGCCCAGTCCGAGGATGGGGGGCAGGCGGAGCCCGCTGCCGTCTCCGAGGCCGAGGCCGAGGCGAGTGCGGAGGAAACCGTCATGGTCGCCCCCGCGCCGCGCATACCGCCGCGCCCGATGTCGAGCGCGTTCGATGCGATGCTGGCCGGGCGCTGGACTACGGCGGTGCAGATTGCTGAACGGGCTGGGCCTGCGGGCGTGACGCTGATCGAATGGCACCGGCTTCGGGCGGGCGAGGGCACGCCGGAGGAAATCCTGACCTTTCTCGAGGACCATGCCGATTGGCCAGGGCTGGATTACCTGCATACGCAGGCCGAGGTGGCGATGATCGACGCCTCCCCCGAGGAGATCATTACTTTCTACGAAGACCGGGTGCCGCAATCGGGCCTTGGCGCGCTGTCCTATGCGCGGGCGCTGCAGGAGGCCGGCCGGCCCGGCGATGCCGATGTCGCGATCGTGCTGGCGTGGCGGACGCTGGACTTGTCGACGGCGGAGCATGACGCCTTTATCCGGGCGCGACCGAACCTTTTGAAGCCGCATCATGCGGCGCGGCTGGACATGGCCTTGTGGCGGGGGTTGCGGGACGTGCAGCAGATGCTGCCGCTTGTGGACGAGGAGACGCGCGATATCGCCCAGACCCGGCTGGCGATCGAGGCCGATGCGGACGGTGCGGACAAGCGGCTGGAGCTGCTGCCTGATGCGGCAAAAAGCAACCCGCATATCGCCTATGCCCTGTACAACCGCCATATTCAAAAAAACCGGCCGGACGACGCGATCAAACTGATCCTTCGGCAAAGCCGGCTGGAAGGCAACGGGCTGGGCGATGCCGAACGGTGGGCCGGCTGGCGGCGGGAATTGGCACGCGACCGGATGCGCGACGGTGCGGCCCGCACGGCCTATGACCTGGCATCGGTGCACGGGCTTGTGGAAGGCTCGCATTTCGCCGACCTGGAATGGCTGGCGGGGTTCATCGCGCTCACGGACCTGAACGACCCCGAACTGGCGATTTTCCATTTCCAGCGGTTCATGGACGGGGTCGAGACGCCGATCTCGCTGGGTCGGGCCGGGTACTGGCTGGGCCGGGCGCAGGAGGCGGCGGGCAACGAGAGTGCCGCCGAGATAGCCTACGAGTTGGGGGCGCTGCACCAGACCAGCTTTTACGGGTTGCTGGCGGCCGAGCGGGGCGGGTTCCCGTTCGACCGCAAGCTGAGCGGGCGACAGAGCTTTGCGGACTGGCGCGAGGCGGACTTTGCGCAGGGCGAGGTGTTCCAGGCCGGTGTGCTGGCGCTGGCTAACGGGCGCGTGTCACTGGCTGAGCGGTTCTTCAAGCACCTCGCAGCCACGCTGGAGCCGCCCGAACTGGGCCAGTTGGGGCAAGCGATGCACGACCTTGGGTCGCCGCACCTGCAGGTGATGGTGGGCAAGGCGGCGGCGCAGCGCGGGATCACGCTGCCGGCGCCATACTATCCGCTGCACCCGATGCACGAGTTGGAGCTTCCGGTGCCGATGGAGCTGGCGCTGGCGATCGCGCGGCGCGAAAGCGAGTTCGACCAGGGCGTGGCCAGCGGCGCGGGCGCGATGGGCCTGATGCAGCTTATGCCCGGCACCGCCGCCGAGGTCGCCCGGCGGCTGGGCGAGCCCGGGCACACCCGGTCGCGCGTTTTCGACGATTGGGCCTATAACGCACGGCTTGGCTCGGCCTATCTGGCGCAGATGGCGTCGCAGTTCGACGGTAATGTGATCATGATGGCCGCGGCCTATAACGCGGGTCCCGCACGACCGCCGCGCTGGATGACGCGGTTCGGCGATCCGCGGCAGGAGGGCGGGGACATCATCGACTGGATCGAACATATCCCGTTCAACGAGACGCGAAACTACGTGATGCGCGTGGCCGAAAGCCTGCCGGTCTACCGGGCGCGGCTGGGAAAAGAGCCGCACCCGGTGCCGTTTTCGCAGGAACTGGTCGGCAATACGCTTTCACCGACGGTGGATTGACCCGGTGACTCGGTGATGCGGTGCCGGGGGCGGCATCCGCCTCGTCCCACTTTCCGCACGGATCAGTGGTTGGAGTGGTCCATGCTTTCGCCGCCCTCGGGGCGCGCCTCGACGTTGAACGTGATCTCGACTTCGCCCGCCTTTTCGAAGACCAGCGTGGCCGGGATTTCCAGACCGTCCTCGAACGGTGCCTCCAGCCCCATGAACATCACGTGATAGCTGCCGGGGGCGAGCTCGACCGTTTCACCGGCGGCGATGGGCAGGTTTTCAACATGCATCATCTTGGCGACGCCGTCGGTTTCCTCGGTGGTGTGAACCTCGACCTTGGGAAAGTCGGCGCGCACCTCGAGCAGGACGTCGTCGGTGTCGCCATTGTTGGTAATGGTAAGAAAACCGGCGCCGGCCTTGGCCATTTTCGGCGTCTCGAATGCCATCGGGTGCATGATTTCAAGGTCGCCCACGGTGTAATCATGCGCGGTGGCGATGCCTGTCGAAAGGATGAGGGCAGATGCAAGTGTAAGAAGGGTTTTCATGTCAGTTTCCTGTGGTGTGGTGGCGCGGGCCATGTGCCGCGTGCCGGGTGTGGTATGACAACGCTCCGGGCCGAAGCCCGCCTGCGTCTATTGTCTGGGGGAGTGTTGTGCGGGCGCTGTGCGCGCACCAAGTCAAGCCCGCAGCGGCGGAGCGCGTGCGGCGTTCTGAACCGGGGCGGTGGTCACCGGCTGTGACGTGCCCGTCTGGAATAGGGCGAGCGCGGCGGGCACCTGCAACGGCGTCGGCAGAGTCCGGTCCGCGCCGAGGTTGAAGGCCGTTACCCCGAAGAAGGGGCAGGAGTCGGCCAGCAGGCCGGTTTCGTCGTCGTTTTCCACCGGCAAGCCGGTCTCCATCGAGACGTAGACGATCTGGCCGCCCGAGCAGAGCGCCATCAGCCCTGGGTCAGGCGCGGTTAGGATCGTGGGCTGGGCCACAACGCGGATCGCGATGAACAGCGCGACGAGTACCGTCAGTGCTGCCTTGCAGATCGCTGTCACGTTTCGCGCCTTGCGCATGGGGTGTTCCCTTGCCGTCCACGCGTTTTGATACATCGTCTGCCGTGCGCGGGAAAGCCCGGTAAAATGCCGCACTGAAGCGTTTCCGGGTCAGTCTGAAACATGCATCGCTTTTTGCGTCTCAAGAGGCAGTGAAAAGCGATTCACTGTGTCCTGCAAATGCTTTAGCCGCGCAGCCGCTGGCGCCAGAGGGTAAACAACCCGGCGGCCACGATGAGCCCCGCACCGAGCGCCACATTGAGGCGGATCGTTTCGGAAAAGAACAGGATGCCGATGGTGCTGGCGAAGACCAGTTGCAGATAGGCGAAGGGCTGGACCGCGCTTGCCTCGGCGACCTCGTAGCACTTGATAAGCGTATAGTGTCCCGCCGCGCCGGTAACGCAGAGTGCGGCCATCCAGAGCCAGTTATAGGCCGACATCGGCTCCCAGAACCAGATGCCGACGGCGGTCATGGCGACCGAGCCCACCGTGCCGGTCCAGAAAAAGCTGGTTGCGGCGCTGTCGCGGCGGCCGACATAGCGCGTCAGTAGCCCGTAGAGCGCGAACATCAGGGCGGCGATCAGGGGCACGATAGCCTCGGGCTGGAAGACGCCGAAGCCAGGTTCGAGGATGATCGTGACGCCGACGAAACCCACGCCAATGGCCGCCCAGCGGCGCCAGCCGACGCTTTCGCCGAGGACCGGGCCGGAGAGCGCGGCGATGAGCAGGGGATAGCAGGCAAAGACGGCGTGGCTTTCGACGAGGCCCAGCAGGGTGAAGCCGAAGATCATCACGCAGATCTCGGCTACCAGCAGCACGGCGCGGAAGCCCTGTACCAGTGGCTGATCCGTGCGGGCGGCAGCGCGCAGGCCCCCGGCGGTGCGGCTGGCCACGGTCATCACGAAGGCCGCAAAGAACCAATAGCGGATCATCACGATCATCAGCACGTTGTATTCCCGCGCGAGGTATTGCGAGATGCCGTCCTGCACCGCGAAGATGAAGGTGGTTGTCACCATCATCAGGATGCCGAGACGAGTGTTCTGCTCTGCCATGGTCAGATCTTTCTTGCGCGGGTCATGTGTCGCTTGCGCCCGTATCCCGGAACGCGCGTGACTTCAAATCCCGCCGCCTGTAATCCGCGCCGGACGAAGCCCGCGGCGGTGTAGGTGGCCGCGGTGCCGCCCGGCGCGGTGTGCCGGCCCACTTCGCGCATGAGGTCTTCTTGCCAAAGCTCGGGGTTCTTTGCCGGGGAAAAGCCGTCGAGAAACCAGGCGTCTGCCATGCCGTCCCAGCCCGGGAGGGTGGCACGTGCGTCGCCCTGGATGACGCGCAGGGTGAAATCGGGGCCGGTCAGAGGGTCGCCGAAGGGGCCGCAGCGTTCCAGTTCGAGCGCTTCGACCGGCAGATCGGGAAACGCCGAAAGGGCGCGCGCGATCTGGGCCGGGTCCATCGGGAATGCCTCGAAGCTGGTGAAATGCAGGGTGCCCGGCGCGCCCGCCGTGCGCCACGCCTGAAGTGCGGTCAGGAAGTTGAGGCCCGTGCCGAAGCCCAGCTCGGCGATGTGAAAGCCGTTGCGAAACCGGGCGGGAAGGTCGTTTCCGTCCAGAAAGACGTGGCGCGTTTCGGCCAGGCCGTTTTCGAGGCTGAAATACGGGTCGTCGAACTGGGTGGAGACCGGCACATCGCCGTCACGCCATTCCAGTTCTGCCTGCTGGTCCTGCATCGCGCCTTCCGGTAGTCAGGGAAAATCCCGGCGACCATGCCGCCGGGCAGGGGAAATGACAATGGCAGACGTCACCATATTCGGCGCCGGGATCTTCGGCTTGTCCATCGCCTTTGCGTGCCAGTCGCGGGGGGCGTCGGTGCGGGTGATCGACCCCGGCGGCGTGGGTGCGGGGGCGTCGGGCGGCGTGGTGGGCGCGTTGGCGCCGCACGTGCCCGAGAACTGGAACGAGAAGAAGGCGTTCCAGTTGGAGAGCCTGCTGTTGGCCGAGGCGTTCTGGGCCGAGGTGGCCGAGGTATCGGGCCTGCCCTCGGGGTATGCGCGAACGGGCCGGGTGCAGCCGGTGGCGGACGAGGCCGCGCTGGCGCTGGCGCGGCAGCGGGAGGTCACGGCGCGCGAACTGTGGGGCGAGGCTGCGACGTGGCAGGTGGTGGCGGTGGATACGGTGGCCCATGCGCCGGTCACGCCCACGGGGTTGCTGATCCTCGACACGTTGTCGGCGCGGCTGCATCCGCGCGAAGGCGGCAAGGCGCTGGCGGCGGCGATCCTGCAACGTGGCGGAGAGATACTGGCGGAAGGCCATGCGACGGGGCGCGTGGTACATGCCACGGGTGTCGCGGGGCTGGCGGAGCTGTCCGACAAGCTGGGCGCGCCGGTGGGCAATGGCGTGAAGGGGCAGGGGGCGGTGCTGGATTTCGCCGCGCCGGACGCTCCGCAGGTGTTTGCCGACGCGCTGCACGTGATTTTTCATCGAAACGGGACGACCGCCGTTGGGTCGACCTCGGAGCGCGAGTATGCAAGCGCGACGGACACGGATACGCAATTGGACGAGGTGTTGGAACGCGCCCGCGCGGCGGTGCCGGCGTTGCGCGACGCAAAGGTGATCGAGCGTTGGGCCGGGGTGCGGCCCCGGGCGCGGTCGCGGGCGCCGATGCTGGGGGTGCATCCGCTTTACCCGGACCAGTTCATTGCCAATGGCGGCTTCAAGATCGGGTTCGGCATGGCGCCGAAGGTGGCGCAGGTGATGGCGGATCTTGTGCTGGACGGGCGGGACGAGATCCCGGCGCCGTTCAGGCCCGAGGCGTCTTTGCCGAAGTCGGGATGATCAGCCTGCCTTTGCGGCCATGCACTGTCGCCCGTCCGGGCCACGCACCCAACATGAGCCGTCCTCGCCCCAGCAGAGCTCTGCCGTCTCAAAGTGCATCAGGGGGCTGGTCGCGCGGAAGCCGAAGCGTTTCAGACCGCCCAGTTCGGCATCGGCCATCTGCATCAGGTGATGCGCCAGAAGGGGCCCGTGGACGACAAGGCCGTCATAGCCTTCGACCTTTCGGGCATAGTCTTCGTCGTAGTGGATGCGGTGGCCGTTGAAGGTGAGCGCCGAGTAGCGAAAGAGCAGCGTGCTGTCGAAGCTGACCGTGCAGGTTTTCACCGCGCCGTCGGGGGCGCGGGGCGGTTCGGGTTTTTTGCCCGTCTCATCCTCGCGATAGACGAGGTCCTGATGCTCGGTGATGCAGCAGATGTCGTCTTGCCAGATTTCGTGGCGCAGGGTGACGAAGGCCAGAGGGCCGCTGCGACCCTGCTTGTGTTCGGCCTTTTCGCGGGTGGTGCGGCGGGTGGCGGGCTGTCCGGCGCGGAAGGGCGCGTGAAACTGCAGTTGGCCGCCCGCCCACATGCGCCGGGGCAGGCCCATGTCGGGGATGACGCCGCCAAGTTTGGGATGCCCGTCGCGGCCAAGGTCGACGGGCACCTGCGGGTCCCAGAAATAGATCTGGTGGAAGAACGGCGGAAGGGCGTCTCCTTCCTGTATGGCTGGCGTGTCACCCAGCGTCGCCTGAAGCGCGCGAGCGCGGGCCGGGTCGATCGGATCGATAAGGGTTTGCGTGGCGTCTGTCATCGTGGCCTGCAGTCTGGTTTTGGCGTATGTCTATGCCCGGGTTTGCAAGGATGACAATCCCCCTGGCAAAGGAGACGCTGATGCCCCCCGCACTGACATCGCTGGATCATCTTGTGCTGACCGTGGCGGATATCGACGCGACACTGGCCTTTTATACCGATGCCCTGGGGATGAATGCGGAGGCGTTCACCCCTGCCGACGGCTCGCGGCGGTGGGCTCTGAAGTTCGGAGTGCAGAAGATCAACCTGCACAAGGCCGGGGCGGAGTTTGAGCCGAAGGCAGCGCATCCCGCGCCCGGCACGGCGGACCTGTGTTTCCTGAGCGACCTGCCCTTGGCCGACTGGCAGGCGCATCTGCATGCGCAGGGCGTGACGGTCGAGGAAGGGCCGGTACCGCGCACCGGGGCGACGGGGCCGCTGACCTCGATCTATGTGCGCGACCCGGATGGCAACCTGATCGAGATTTCCAACGCTGGTTGAGCGCCTAGTCCGGTTCGGCGAAGCTTTCGGCGCAGAAGCGGTGGATTTCAAGCGTGTCGCTCCAGTGATCCTTGGGCAGGCCTGCCTTGACCTTCAGGGCAGTCAGGAATTCGACGGGGTCGGACAGGCTGTCCCAGACCATCGGCAGGAACACACCGCGCTTGGCCCCGTCGCGCAGGATCAGCCCGTCGCGGTACGGCGTCAGTTGTGGCAGCAGGTCGGACTCGCCTGAAAACGTCATTGGCGCGGAGGGCGACAGGACTGCGATCTTGAGGCGCAAGTCGGGGACCTCTTCGGCGGTCACAGGCTTGAAACGCGGATCGGCGGATGCGGCCTTGACCGTGTTGTCCGACACGTCGCGCACCAGCGGTTGATGCGCGGAGAGCGAGCCGATGCAACCGCGCAGGCGTCCGTCCTGTTGCAGCGTGATGAAACTGGTACCGTGGCCGCGCAGCGTCTGCGGAAAGCTGGTTTCATCGAGCTTGGGCGGCTTGCCGCGCTTGGTGAAAGAGTCGAGCGTCTGCCGCGCGGCCCTGAGCAACATCTGGCGGTGGCGCGGGATGATGATCTCGTCGGTGGTGTCGAAAAGCGCCCAGGCGCCGTAACCAACGGTACGCGACGTGTCGCCGGTGACATCGGCGCTGGAGGCCATGGCGAGACGGGCGACGCGCAGGCCCGCGCCCGTGGTCGAAGCGAGGAACTCGGTGATAGCGGTGGCGCCGCAGGCATGACGGGATGTGAGCATCTTGCCCTTGGAGGTTTCCAGCAGCTTGGCGGTCTCGGTGTCCTTGGCGTCCGCCGCCTCGCGGGGCAGGAAGTGGCTGAGATCGCTGGACAGGACGAAAAGCGGCTGGTCCAGCGCACTGAGGTGGTCGATGGCGGCGGACACCTGGTCTTGGGGGGCGTTGCCGATGACGAGCGGCACCACCTTGGCGCGGGGATGCAGGCGGTGCAGGAAAGCAAGCTGCGTCTCGATGCCGTGCTCGCGGTCATGGGCAGCGTCCTCGACATGGGCCAGCTCTGCCTGCACGAGGCTGTTGGCGGCTGCGCGGTCGATCATCACGTCGAAGCCGGGCATGGCGTAGCCCTTTTGCGAGGGCAGGGCGATGCCCTCGAAGGCGTGCGCATGCGACGGCGACAGGATGACGATGGTCGAGGGGCGCCCGCGTGCGGTAGCCCGCCACGCCGCGCCGGCCAGCCAGCCGGAAAAGCGATAGCCGGCATGGGGCGAGATGATCGCGCGGGGCACCGAGCCTTCGGGCCGCCAGCCGCTGGTGCCACGGGTGATGCAGCTTTCGGCCTCGGACCAGAGCGCGTCGGGCTCGGCCGGGTAGAAGGTTCCGGCGACGGCTGGTTGGCGCATCATGGGGTCGGGTTCACTGTTCATTTCGGGATCGCATGCCTATCTGGTAGGCAGGATCATGGAGGAAAACGACCGGCGATGCACCCCGCGCGATTCTGGGAGACTGAAAGCGATGGCAGGCTGCGCTGCACCCTATGCCCGCGCTTTTGCACCTTGCGGGACGGGCAGCGCGGCATGTGTTTCGTGCGGATGCGGCAGGGCGACCGGATGGTGCTGGACACATACGGGCGCTCAACCGGGTTCTGCATCGACCCGATCGAGAAGAAGCCGCTGAATCACTTCCTGCCGGGTACGCCGGTGCTGAGTTTCGGCACGGCGGGGTGCAACCTGGCGTGCAAGTTCTGCCAGAACCACGAGATATCTAAGAGCCGCGAGGTCGACAGCCTGGCGCATCAGGCGGCGCCGGAGAAGATTGCCCAAGTGGCGCGGACAGAGGGCTGTGCGTCTGTGGCGTTCACGTACAATGACCCGGTGATCTTTCACGAATACGCGTTGGACACCGCCACAGCCTGCCGTGAAGCTGGCGTGAAAAGTGTTGCGGTGACGGCGGGGTATATCTGTGATGCGCCACGGTCGGAATTCTTTGCCGCGATGGATGCGGCGAATATCGACCTGAAGGGGTTCACGGAAGGGTTCTATCGCAAGCTGACCGGTTCGGAGATCGCGCCGGTACTGGAGACAATCGATTATGCGGTGAACGAGACCGAATGCTGGGTCGAACTGACGACGCTGCTGATCCCCGGCGAGAATGACAGCGCGGCGGAGCTGGAGGCGCTGTCGGCCTGTGTGATGGAGATATGCGGTCCCGACGTGCCGCTGCATTTCACCGCCTTTCATCCCGATCACCGGATGCTGTCGCACGCGCGCACGCCGCTGGAGACGCTGCTGCGGGCGCGTAACGTGGCGCATCAGGCGGGGCTGCGGCATGTCTATATCGGTAACGCGCATCACCCCGACGCGCAGTCGAGCTATTGCGCCGGGTGCGGAGATCGCGTGATCGGGCGGGACTGGCACGCGCTGTCGGACTGGAAGCTGGACGATTTCGGCGGGTGCGTCACCTGCGGCACGCGCTTTCCCGGCGTGATCGACGGCCCGCCGGGGGGCTGGGGGCGCAAGCGGCGGCCTGTGCGCATGGCCTGAGGATGCGAAAAAGCCCCGGGTGGCGCGCCGCCCGGGGTCAGGTTGCCTGGCAGGCGGAGGAAAATCTTACCAGTCCGTCGGGCCCTTCTCGGCGAAGGCGTGGACGAGGAAGTCGATAAAGGCGCGGACCTTGGGCTGTGTGAAGCGGCCCGGGGGATACACCGCGTAGATGCCTTGGGTTTCCATCGGCAGGTCGGGGATGACGTCGACCACGTGCCCCTCTTTCAGCGCGTTGGCGTAAAGAAAGCTGGGCAGGTAGGCGATGCCAAGGCCAGAGATCGCGGCGTTCAGGAGCGACTGGCCGTCATTGACCGACAGGCCACCCGCGGTGCGTACCTGGCGTTTTTCGCCCGAGGGCGCGGTCAGCTTCCAGACCGAGCCGTTGGACTGGCTGGAATAATGCAGGAGCTTGTGCTCGTTCAGATCGTCGATCTTGCCGGGCCGGCCGTGTTTCTCCAGGTAGCTCGGGCTGGCGATCATACGCTTCGTGGTCTCGGTCAGCTTGCGGGCGCGCAGGGTGCTGTCTTCCAGTTCGCCGATTCGGATCGCCATGTCGAAGCCCTCGGAGATCAGCTCGACGTAGCGGTTGTTGAGCACCATGTTCACGGTGATGTCGGGGAAATCGTCGAGGAACTGCCCAAGTATCGGACTGAGGTGATTCACACCGAAATCGGTGGCCACCGAGATGCGCAAGAGGCCCGAAGGGTCGGACTGCATGGAACTGACCAGCGCATCCGCCTCGCCCGCATCGTTGAGCACGCGCAGGGCACGGTCGTAATAGGCCAAACCGATTTCCGTCGGGCTGACCCGGCGGGTGGTCCGGTTCAGCAGGCGCGCACCCAGTCGGGCCTCGAGCGACGAGACGTGCTTGGATACGGCGGATTTGGAGATGCCCATCTTGCGCGCGGCGTCGGTGAACCCACCCTGGTCCACGACGGTCGCAAAGGCCTCCATTTCGGTAAGGCGATCCATTCTCGATACCCTCGTCGTTTATTGTTGAATTGAAGGTATCGCGGGAAATTCAGGCACAACTGCGGCGCGGGCCAGACAATATCTTGGTTTTGTGGTGCATCGTTCGTGGCCCGGAAACATGTTTGCGCCTTGATCCGGAGCCTGCCACCTTGCCGTGTTGCCCGCGCGCCCCATGTCTAGCAATGTCGCAGGTTCGTTCAGGCAACGCGGCGCCTGCGGGATTCGAACAAGGGAGAGCTCGCATGAAACTTCTTGCCAAGACTGCCGCCGCTTTGGTGCTGACCGCCTCGATGGCCTTTGCCCAAGGCACACCAGTCCCCGACGGCGCAGAGGTGTATTTCGTCAATCTTGAAGACGGCGCGACCGTCTCGGCCCCTGTGAAAGTCGTGTTCGGCCTGAGCGGCATGGGCGTGGCGCCTGCCGGCACCGAAAAAGAGAATACCGGGCACCACCATATCCTGGTGGACCGCGCGCCTCTGGGCGAAGGCCCCGATGGCGAGGAGGAACTGCAATCCGCAATCCCGTCGGATGAGAACCACGTGCATTTCGGCGGTGGTCAGACGCAGGTGGAACTGGACCTGGAGCCGGGCGAGCACACGCTGCAACTGGTGCTGGGTGACATGAACCATGTGCCACACGACCCGCCGGTGACGTCGGACCAGATTACGATCACGGTCGAGTAGGCGCGGTCAGATCCACTTCAGCTTTCGCAAGATCCAGACTGCGCCGACGGTCAGGACCACCAGCACAAGACACAGGGCGGCGAAGGCCCAGGGGGTGTCCACACCGGGCATCCCCGCCACGTTCACGCCGAAAAGGCCGGTGATGAACCCGAGCGGCAGGAAGACCGCCGCGACGATCGACAGGATATAGCCGTTGCGGTTCTGCCGCTGGTCGGCCTGAGTGGCGTGATGGTCCTGCACGGCCTCCATCCGCCCGATCATCGATTCCAGTTCCTCGACCGCCAGCTTTGCCAGGTTGCCCAACTCGCGCAGCCGCGCGCGGGCGTCGGACGTGACAAGCTCGCTGTCGGTGCCGACGAGCGCGATCAGCGCGTCGCGCTGAGGGGCGAGGTAGCGGCGCAGGCGGATCGCCATGCGCTGATCCTCGGCCAGATCCTCGGGCGGATCTTCATCGTCGTCCTCGACGCTGTCTTCCATGTCGTCCACGCGGCGGCTGAGGTCGAAGACCGTGTCCTGCACCCGCGTCATGAGCCGCTGCGCGAGGTCATGCACGAAGGCGACCGGGCTGGCGGGCGCGTCGCCGTTGGCCGCGTCTTCCCGGATGGCGTCGATGGCGAAGACCCGGCGCTTGCGCACTGTCACGACCAGGCGCTCGGTCACCCACATGCGCACGGCCACCATCTGGTCGGCGGGGCCGTCTGCGTTGAGGTTCACGCCGCGCAGGTTCAGCATCAGCCCGTCGCCGTAGCGGTCACAGCGCGGCCGGGTTTCCGGGGCCAAAAGCGCGGTGGCCGGGATGGACGGAACGCGCGCCTCAAGCCACGCCGGTAGCTCCGGATCGGCAAGGTCGAAATGCCACCAGGCATAACCTTTGTCCGGACCGTTTTCCGAGGCCGGGCGGGCGGTGCCATCGGGGGCGATATCGAAGGCGCAGACGGGCATGGCGCGACCCTAGGGCCGGGCGTTGGCGGCGACAAGACCTAGAGCGTCGCCGCCAGCCGCGTGCCCTGGTCGATGGCGCGCTTGGCGTCGAGTTCCGCCGCCACATCCGCGCCGCCGATCACATGACAGGTCATGCCCTTGGCCTCGAGCGCGTCGGCAAGGCTGCGTTCGCTGACCTGACCGGCGCACAGGACGATAGTGTCGACTTCCAGCGTGCGCGGGTCTTCGTGCCCCTCGCCATTGGACACCACGAGGCCAGTGGGTTCGATGCGCTCATAATTGATGCCGCCGACCATCTCGACATCTTTCATCCTGAGCGATGCGCGGTGAATCCACCCGGTGGTCTTGCCCAGCCGCTTGCCCACGCGTTCGGATTTGCGCTGCAAGAGCGTGACGGCGCGGGCGGGCGCATCCGGCTGCGGGCCTTCGGGGGCAAGGCCGCCAGGGGTTTTGGCGGGGTCGCCGACGCCCCATTCCTCTTTCCATTCCGCGAGTTTCTCGGTCGGGCTTTCGCCCTCGTGGACAAGGAACTCGGCCACGTCGAATCCGATTCCGCCCGCACCGATGATGGCGACGCGCTCGCCCGCCGGCTTGTTGTGCTTCAGCACGTCGATGTAGGAGAGCGTGTTGTCGCCCTCCTGGCCTTCGATCTCGGGGTCGCGGGGCAGGACGCCGGTGGCGATGACCACCTCGTCAAACCCGGCCAGGTCTTCGGGCAGCACATCATGGCCCAGTTTCACGGTCACGCCGGTCTCTTTCAGCATGGTATCGTACCAGTCGACGAGGCCGAAGAATTCCTCCTTGCCGGGGATCTGCTTGGCCATGTTGAGCTGTCCGCCGATCTTGTCGTCGCGGTCGAAAAGCGTCACGTCATGGCCGCGCTGCGCCGCCGTGATCGCGGTGGAAAGGCCCGCGGGACCGGCGCCGACGACGGCGACGGTCTTGGGGGTGTCTGTGGGCGTGATCGGCAGCTCGGTTTCATAGCAGGCGCGCGGGTTCACGAGGCAGGTCGAGATTTTGCCCGAGAAGGTATGGTCGAGGCAGGCCTGGTTGCAGGCGATGCAGGGTGCAATGGTGTCGGCGCGGCCCTCGATGGCCTTTTTCACGAACTCCGCATCGGCCAGGAACGGACGGGCCATCGAAACCATGTCGGCGCAGCCGTCGGCCAGCACGTCCTCGGCCACCTGCGGCGTGTTGATCCGGTTCGAGGTGATGACCGGGATGCCCACGTGCCCCATCAGCTTCTTCGTGACCCAGGTAAAGGCCGCGCGGGGGACGGAGGTGACGATGGTGGGCACACGCGCCTCGTGCCAGCCGATGCCGGTGTTGATGATGCTGGCCCCGGCCTTTTCGACCGCTTTGGCCAGTTGCACCACCTCGTCGAAGGTCGAACCTTCGGGGACGAGATCGATCATCGACAGGCGGTAGATCAGGATGAAATCGGGGCCAACGGCCTCGCGCACCCGGCGTACGATCTCCAGTGGCAGACGCATCCGGTTCTCGTAGGATCCGCCCCAGCGGTCCTCGCGCTTGTTGGTGTGGCGCACGAGGAACTGGTTGATGAAGTACCCCTCGGAGCCCATGATCTCGACCCCGTCATAGCCCGCCTGGCGGGCGCGGGCCGCGGCGGTAACGATGTCGGCGATCTGTTTTTCGATTCCGTCCTCGTCCAGTTCCTTGGGCGGGAAGGGCGAGATGGGCGACTTGATGGGCGAGGGGGCGACGCATTCGGGGCCATAGGCGTAGCGGCCCGCGTGCAGGATCTGCATGGCGATCAGGCCGCCGGCGTCGTGCACCCGGTCGGTCACGACCTTGTGGTTGGCGATGTCCTGATCGTTGAAGAGGCCCGCCGCGCCGGGAAAAACGCCGCCTTCGCGGTTGGGGGCCATGCCGCCGGTGACCATCATGGACACACCGCCACGGGCGCGGGTGGCATAGAATTCGGCGACGCGGTTCCAGTCCTTGGTCTCTTCCAGCCCGGTGTGCATCGAGCCCATCAGCACGCGGTTCTTCAGCGTCACGTGGCCCAGGTCGAGCGGGGCGAGCAGGTGGGGATATTGGGTCATGTGCGGCCTCCCGGGGGACGTTCGGATCAAAACGTAGGTTGACGCGCACCATGGTCACGTCAGCCGCGATTGTCACGCCCGACGCTGCGTTAGGCGGCGGAACGGGTCACCCGGATGTGATGCCGGGTGCGGGGGCGAGTGGTTGACGACAGTGTGTGATCCTGTCCAAACTTCGCGCCAACCAAATATGCAAGGAGACCGCCTATGCTGACCCGACGCAACCTTCTCGCCGGTGCCGCCGGTCTGGTGGCCACGGCCCCGCTCGCTGGTCTGGCGCAATCCGGCCCGGCCATTCACGTGATGAAAGATCCCAACTGTGGCTGCTGCAGCGCGTGGATGGACATTCTGCAAGGCGACGGCTTTGCCGTGACCAGCGAGGATGCGTTCGGCACGATCCTGTCGCGCTACAAGATCGACAACGGCATTCCGCAGCAGATGATCTCGTGCCACACGGCCAAGGTCGACGGGTACATGATCGAAGGTCACGTGCCGCCCGCCGATATCCGCCGCCTGCTGGATGAGCGCCCCGACGCGGTGGGCCTTGCGGTGCCGGGGATGCCCTACGGCTCGCCGGGGATGGGACCGGAGGACCGGCGCGAGGCCTATGACGTGCACCTGATCCTTCGGGACGGCAGCACCGAGGTCTTTTCCAGCTACGACGCGGCGGCCTGAGCGAGCTCAGGCGCTGGCCGCCCAGTCCCAGTACATCTCGCGCACCCGGCGCGTGACCGGTCCGATCTGGTAGTTGGTGTCGTCAAACGCCGTGACCGGAATGACCTTCATCATGTTGCCGGACAGAAAGACCTCGTCGGCATCGTGGAAATCGTCGAAGGACATGATGCATTCATGCACGGTCACGCCGTCAGTGCGCAGGTTCTCGATATGCCGCGCGCGGGTGATCCCGGCCAGGAAGGTTCCGTTGGGCACGGGCGTGAAGACCTCGCCATCCTTGACGGCAAAGGCGTTGGCGGTGGCGGCTTCGGCCACGTTGCCAAGCGCGTCGGCCACCAGCGCGTTGGTGAAGCCCTTGGATTTCGCCTCGGCCAGCATCCGGGCGTTGTTGGGGTAAAGACAGGCGGCCTTGGCGTTGACGACCGCGTCCTCAAGCACCGGGCGGCGGAACCGCGTGCGGGTGATGGTGGCCGAATGCTCGGGCGGGGCCATGGGGATTTCCTCAAGGCTGATGGCAAAGCCGGTGGCGCCGCCGTCCTTGGGCACGATGGCCGACATGCCGCCCTCGATCGCCCAGTACATCGGGCGGATATAGACGGCCGCATCAGGGGCGTAGGCCTTCAACCCGTCCTGCACGATCTCGACCATGTCCTGCACCGACACGGTCGGCGTGACCATCAGCGCCTCGGCCGAAGCGTTCACGCGGGCGCAGTGCCGGTCGAGGTCCGGAGTCAGCCCGTGGGCGAACCGGGCCCCGTCGAAGACGTTCGAGCCCAGCCACATGCCGTGATCGGCGGCGCGCATCACCGGGATATCCCCGTCATGCCAGGTGCCGTTGAAATAGGTCCGGATGTTGCTGCCTGTGGCCATGGTCGCCTCCCTTTGGCGCGGACCCTAAGCCCGGTCGCCCAAAGGGTCCAGAGGTGTCAGCCGGCTTCGGCCAGCAAAGCCTCGATATCCAGCCGGCTGTTGGCCATCTTGAGATTGCCCTGCGCGTCGCGCGGCCAGTCTTCGGGGGCGCGGTCACGGTAAAGCTCGACGCCGTTGCCATCGGGGTCGGACAGGTAGACCGCCTCGCTGACGCCATGATCGGCGGCGCCTTCCAGCGCGATGCCCGCCTCCAGCACGCGTTTCAAAGCTTGCGCCAACGCGGTGCGATCGGGGTAGAGGAATGCCGTATGGTAAAGGCCCGTATGCCCGGACGGGGGCGGCGTCCCACCCTTGCTCTCCCAGGTATTCAGGCCGATGTGATGGTGGTAGCCGCCCGCGGATAGAAATGCGGCCTCGGTGCCATAGCGCTGCTGAAGCTCGAAGCCCAGAACGCCGGAATAGAAGGCGATGGCCCGTTCCAGATCCGACACGCGCAGGTGCACGTGGCCGATACGGGTTTCAGGATGCGTTGTGAATGTCATGATATGACCCTTTCTTGCTTGCGCCATAGATGGGCCAGTTGAACGCACCGCGCAATTCCGCGCACTGACGCAGAGATCGTGCGAAAATGCAGACGCTTTTCTTGCCGCAAATACTCCGGGGTGTTTGAGGCGCAGCGCCCCTCATGCCCTTCAATCGAGCGTGGCGAAGCCACTCAATCGGGTCAGGCGCCGACCATGCCGACGATGTCCTTGGTGCGTTTGAGGATCGGCGCGGCGATCTCGCGGGCCTTTCCGGCGCCGTCCGACAGGATGCGGTCGATCTCGGCGGTGTCCTGCATCAGGCGGGCCATCTCTTGGGAAATCGGCGCCAGCTTTTCCACCGCCAGCTCGGCCAGCGCGGGCTTGAACGTGCCGAACTGCTGCCCGCCCACGTCGCGCATCACGCCATCGACGCTCTGGTCGTTGAGCGCCGCGTAGATGTTCACCAGGTTGCGGGCCTCGGGGCGGTCCTCCAGCCCTTCGGCGTCCGAGGGCAGCGGCTCGGGATCGGTCTTGGCCTTGCGGATCTTCTTGGAAATCGTGTCGGCATCGTCCGTGAGGTTGATCCGGGACATATCGGACGGATCGGACTTCGACATCTTCTTGGACCCGTCGCGCAGGCTCATGACGCGGGTGGCTGCCCCCTCGATCACCGGCTCGGTGATGGGGAAGAAATCGACCTCGAAATCGTTGTTGAACTTGATCGCGATGTCGCGCGTCAGTTCCAGGTGCTGCTTCTGATCCTCGCCCACAGGCACATGCGTGGCGTGGTAGGCCAGGATGTCGGCGGCCATCAGCGCGGGGTAGGCGAAAAGGCCAAGCGAGGCGTTTTCCTGGTTCTTGCCGGCCTTGTCCTTCCACTGGGTCATCCGCTTCATCCAGCCCATGCGGGCGACGCAGTTGAAGATCCAGGCCAGTTCGGCATGGGCCGAGACCTGGCTTTGGTTGAAGAGGACCGACCGCGCCGGATCGACGCCAGAGGCGATGAAGCCCGCGGTCAGTTCGCGGGTGGCGCGGCGCAGGGCCTCGGGGTCCTGCCAGACGGTGATGGCGTGCATGTCGACCATGCAGAAGATCGACTCGACCCCGCTGTTCTGGCTGTCGGCAAAGCGTTTCAGCGCACCGAGGTAATTGCCCAGATGCAGGTTGCCGGACGGCTGGATGCCCGAGAAGACGCGGGGGGTGAAGCTGGCCTCGGCCATGGCGGACTCCGTCTGGAAATTCGTGTCCGCCTCGCTTACTGCTGCGGCCAACAGCCGTCAAGGAGGCCACACCGATGTCCGATCCCCGAGCCACAGGTCCCGGCGACAGCCCGGTCAACCCGATCCCGCCGCTGGTGCTGGTCATCGTGGCCGCCATGGCCGCAGCCGAGGCGGTGTTCCAGTTGGGCGCACGTGGCCTCGCCGGTGGGCCCGAGGCCATCGGCTGGCGAATCTCGACCATCCAGCAATTCGGGTTTTCCAACCGGGCGATGACCTGGATGCTGGAGACCGGTCAGTTAAGGATTGATTATCTTATCCGCTTCGTCACTTATCCGTTCGTTCACGCCAGCCTTCTTCAGGCGGTTTTCGCCATTGTGATGACGCTGGCCATCGGCAAATTCGTGGCCGAGCGCATGGCCGGGTGGGCGGTGGCGATTTTATTTTTCGTCTCATCCATCTTCGGCGCGCTGGTCTTTGGCCTGATCTATCCTGACGGGCCGGGGTTAATAGGGGGTTTCCCCGGCGTCTATGGCCTGATCGGGGGCTTTACCTGCCTTGTCTGGCTGCAATTGGGGGCGATCGGCGAAAACCAGATGCGGGCTTTCGTGATGATCGGCGTTCTGCTGGGGCTGCAGCTGATCTTCGGGCTGCTCTATGGCAACAATTTCACATGGGTGGCCGATATCGGCGGCTTCGTCGGTGGGTTCTTTCTGTCCTTCGTGCTGGTCCCCGGCGGCATGGCGCGGCTGCGCGAGAAGTTGCAGCGGCGTTAGAGCGTGTCGCGTTCATTTGCATTCACGCGCCGCGCTCCAACCTTTTGATAACGCACGTCCGAGGAGCGCAAACCCGGTGCCCACTTTTGCGCGACGTGCGCTAGCGGCGCACCGCGGCACGAAATTCCGACAGGCGGAACGCGCCCAGAAGCTGGCCGAGGCCGAAATAGCTGACACTGCCGAGCCCGATCAGCACCAGAAGTGCCAGCCAACGCCAGCCGCCCAGGCCGAAGAACGGTGTCATCAGCACTTGCAGGCCCCACAGGATCACGCCGAGGAGGACCGACGTCAGCAGGATGCGCCAGATGCGGCGGCGGAAGCGGTCGTCGAAGCTTGCCACCTCGCCATAGCCGCGTGCGCCGCGCAGCAGAAGCCAGACCATGGCCCAGCCGGCCGCCGTGGCGGCGATGGCGGCGGCCCACCAGCCGACGACTTGCGCCAGCCCCACGGCCAGCGCGGCGTTCACCACCATGGCCACAAGGGCGTAGTGGAACGGTTTCTTCGTGTCCGATCTAGCGAAAAACACGGGTTGCAGGACCTTTTGCAGCACGAAGGCGGGCAGGCCGAGACCGTAGATCATCACCGCGAGCGCCGTTGCGGCGGTGTCGTCGGCATCGAACTTGCCGCGCTCGAACAGGACCGACACCAGCGGCAGGGGGATCACCATCAGCGCCACGGCGCAGGGCACGGTCAGCGCCAATGAGATCTCGGCGGCGCGGGAATAGGCGTGGCGGGCGCCCTCGTGATCCTCGGCTTTCAGGCGCCGCGACAGGTCGGGCAGCAGGACGATGCCGACGGCGATGCCGACGACACCCAGTGGCAACTGGTAGAGGCGGTCGGCGGCGTAGAGCCAGCTGACGGCGCTTTCGGTGTTGGAGGCGACGAGCTGACCCACCACCAGGTTAATCTGCACCACGCCGCCCGCAAGAGCGGCCGGCACGGCGACGCGCACCAGCTTGGACATCTCGCGCGTCCAGCGGGGGCGGGTGGGGCGTATCGCCATGCCCGCACGGTCGGCGGCGATCCAGACAAGCGCCAGTTGCGCCACGCCGGCGAAGGGGATCGTCCAGATCAGCGCGTCGGCGACGGGGCCGCCCACGTACCACGTGATCATCATGGCGCCGACCAAGAGCACGTTCAGGATGACCGGCGCGGCGGCGGCGGCGGCGAAGCGCCCGGCGGCGTTGAGAACCCCGGAAAACAGGGCTGCGAGCGAGATGAAGAAGATGTAGGGAAAGGTGATGCGCGCGTAGTCGACAGTGATGTCGAAGCGCGGATCGCCGTAGTAGCCCTCGGCCGTGGCATAGACCAGCGCGGGCATGAAGATCATCGCCAGCGCGGTCAGGATCAGCAGGACGAAACTGAGGCCGGAGAGCGCCAGCCGGGCAAAGCCGATGGGGTCTTCGTCGGCCTCGAGCCGCTTGGAAAACATCGGCACGAAGGCGGCGTTGAACGCGCCCTCTGCAAAGAAGCGGCGGAACATGTTGGGCAGGCGGAAAGCGGCGACATAGGCATCCATCAGCACGCCGGGGCCGATGAGGTTGGCGATGATGACGTCGCGCACGAAGCCCAGGATCCGGCTGGCCAGGGTCCAGACGCCCACGGTCAGGACGCCGGAGAGAAGGCGGATGGGTTTCATGTGCGGTGCCTGCGTCTGCCTTGTTTTCAAGAGCATTAGCCGATTGCCGGGGGCGGGGGAAGTGTGGGAATGCGTGCCTGTCGGCCGAATCGGGTATTAACGGTCCTGTTTCCGCCGATTTCGGACGTCGGTATCGCGTCGGTATTCGGGTGGTTTTGCGACGGTGGAATTTTCGCGCGTCGTGCCACGCGACTTCCTGAGGCCACCGCGCGGTGCGTTTGTCGCATATTGAGGTCTGGCGCCCCGCGACGAGGGTGGTAGCGTCGGGCAACCCCACCCGGATCGGAAGGTGCCCCCGATGACGACCTCGCCCTATGACATCCTGTTCGAGCCCGTGCGGATCGGGCCCAAGACCACGCGCAACCGGTTCTACCAGGTGCCGCATTGCACTGGCATGGGCTTTCGCTATCCGCAGGCCGAGGCGGCGCATCGCGGCGTGAAGGCGGAAGGGGGCTGGGGCGTGGTCTCGACCCAGGAAACAGAGATCCATCCCAGTTCCGACCTGACGCCGGCCAACGAGGGGCGGCTGTGGGATGACGGGGACATTCCGGCGCTGCAGCTGATGGCCGAAGCCGTGCAGGCGCATGGCAGCCTTGCGGCGATCCAGCTGGCGCATAACGGGTTTCATGCCACCGGGCGCTATGCGCGGCAGCCGATGCTGGCGCCTTCGCCCACGCCCAGTGACTGGGGCGATCCATGGCAGGCGCGCGCGATGGACAAGGCCGACATCAAGGCGTTTCGGGGCTGGCATGTGGACGCGGCGAAGCGGGCCAGGCGGGCGGGCTTCGACATCGTCTATGTCTATGCCGGGCATGACATGACCCTGCTGCAGCATTTCCTGCTGGCGCGGCACAATCACCGGACGGATGAATATGGCGGCAGTTTCGAGAACCGGCTGCGGCTGTTCCGTGAGGTGCTGGCCGATACCAAGGAGGCGGTGGGCGACAGTTGCGCCATTGCCGTGCGGCTGGCGGTGGACGAGTTGATGGGCGCGGACGGGCTGCGCCACGAGGTCGAGGGGCGCGACATCGTTGAGGCGCTGGCCGAGGAGCCGGACCTGTGGGACGTGAACATCTCGGACTGGTCGAATGACAGCCAGACGTCGCGGTTTGCAAAGGAAGGGTACCAGGAGTCTTACACGGCCTTTGTGAAATCCGTGACGACGAAGCCGGTGGTGGGGGTGGGGCGGTATACCTCGCCCGACACGATGGTGCGGCTGGTCAAGTCGGGGCATCTGGACCTGATTGGCGCGGCGCGACCGTCGATTGCCGACCCGTTCCTGCCGAACAAGATCAAGGATGGGCGGCTGGAGGAAATCCGCGAGTGTATCGGGTGCAATATCTGCGTGTCGGGGGATCAGTTGCTGATGCCGATGCGCTGCACCCAGAACCCGACGGTGGGCGAGGAGTGGCGGCGCGGCTGGCATCCGGAGGTGATGACCAGGGACAAGGCTGCGTCGGAGCGGTTCCTGATCGTGGGTGGCGGGCCTGCGGGCATGGAGGCGGCGCGCGGGCTGGTCGCGGCGGGGCACGAGGTTGTGCTGGCGGAAGCCAGTGACGCCTGGGGCGGGCGCGTGGCCATCGAAAGCGCCTTGCCGGGGCTGGCGGAATGGGGCCGGGTGCGCGACTGGCGGCTGTGGCAGTTGCAGCAGAAGGATGCGGCCGATCTCTACCTGCAAAGCCGGCTGAGCGCGTCGGAGATCCTGGACTACGGGATCGGGCAGGTGGTGCTGGCCACCGGGGCCAGCTGGCGGCTGGACGGGGTGGGGCGCACGCACCGCCTGCCGGTCGCGGCATTCGGGGCATTGCCGGTGCTGTCGCCCGAAAGCGCGATGCAGGGCGGGCTGGAGCAGGATGATGGATCGGGGCCGATCGTGATCTATGACGATGACGGGTATTACTTTGGCAACGTGCTGGCCGAGCTGGCCGTGCAGACCGGGCGCGAGGTGGTGTTCGTGACGCCCGAAGCGGTGGTAGCGCCGTGGACGACGAACACTCTGGAGCAAGAGCGCATCCAGGCGCGGTTGATCGGGCTGGGGGTCACGATCATTCCGCTGCACAAGGTGGCGGAGGGAGATAGCAGCACGCTGGAACTGGCTTGTGTCTATTCCGACGCCCGGCGGCAGATCCCCTGCGCGACGCTGGTGCCGGTGACGTCGCGGGTGCCGAATGATGCGCTTTGGACCAATCTGAAGGAGCACGAGGCCGACTGGGATGCGGCGGGGATCAGGGCGGTGACGCAGATCGGGGATTGTTATTGCCCGGGCACCATCGCGGCGGCGGTGCATGCGGGCCACGACTTTGCCCGGACAGTCACCGGCGCGCAGATCGACCCGCCGCGACGGGGCGAGCGGGTGGATTTGTCGCCGGAGAGGTGATGCGGGCGCGTGCCGGAATTTTCGGAAATTCCGGGCGTGAAAATACGTATTTTCACGGCCATTTCCTGCGCAGGAAATGGGGCCTGCAGGAACCTGCGGTGGAGTTGAAGCGCGATGACCGCTGCGAGCCCTTTGCGAGACATTAGTATCGAGTCACCAGCCGGTTAACAGCCGCGAAGCGGCCCGGCCATCGTCAGCCCCTCCCTTGGGCTGGCGATTTGGCTGAGGCTGGGCGCAACGATCATTCCGAGGATGTATTTGGCAGGCATAAAGGGCTTCAGAATTGCCGTCGGATCGCCACCCCAGGGGCTGACGCTCGCCTCCGTCATGAACGGCAGCTCCGTCCGCATTGGCGACCTTCAGGCAGCTTGCGACGAAGGACCGGACCGAGCCCTCGCCGCTCAGTCGCCGCGGCCTCAGGTCTCGGTCGGTTCAGTGACGTCCCTGTCACGCTCCCACCCTTCATGTTGCAGGGTTATGCGTTCGATCGCGGCCATGGCCTCGCCTTGGCTGTCCAACTCGGGGAGTGCCTCGTAGTCCGATACCCAAGCGCGGAAAACGTTGTAGCGAATAACGAGCTGTCCGGAGAGATTGTAGAGCTCGACCTGGATATCCTTGCGCATGTTCTTGAGCGAGACTGCCGCATCACCTTGCAGGCTGAAGACCTGATTGGCCCAATCCTCGAACGCGGTGTCGTGCGTGATGCCGCGTTCCATGGTGATGGGTTCATAAGCGGTTTTGCCAGGAGAGCGGAGGGGGCGGCTGAGGGCGCCGCCTTCGCGGAGACTGAGAACCTCGGTCGAGCGTTTGAGCGCACTGACCTTGCTGATGCCCGCAACGAAACGGCCGTCCCACTTCACACGAAACTTGAAGTTCTTGTAGGGGTCGAGGCGATGGGTGTTGACGGAGAACTGGGCCATGAAATGTCTCCTGAGAATAGGCGCAGGATATGAATAAAAACGCCAAATTGCCAGAAATGAAGTCGAGGGCTCAACAAGTCGACCGGCGCTCACCGTTCAGACGCTTTCGGGGAGATGGCAACCCGAAGCATGCGTTGGCGTCGTCGCAGAGAAAGTCCGCTTCGTCCCGCATGGCGGACGGTCGAAGGCAGCGCCCCGCGCGGGATCAAGGTGCAGCTTGCTGCACCGCCGCGCATCGCGCCAGAGGCGCGTCACTTTTTATGCGTGCCTTCGGCGCGACGGGCCGCTCCACCGGCACGGCGATTTGGTGAGGCTGGTTGCGCCGTTCGGAGGTTTTGCGGAGTTCGCGGGGATAAAGTGCAGCAGAACCATCGTTGGAACGCCGCGCCGCGGCCCGTCGAGGCGCGGCAACAACGAACAACCGTTTGCTCTGTCCCGCACAACCGCCATTCGTGGCAACCTATTCAATGCCGGGGGCTACACTTTCACGCCCGTTTTCAGCGGATCGCCTGTTCGACGCCGTCCGAAATCGCCTCGCGCAACTTGCGTTCCAGCGCCCGCTGCTTGGCGGGGGAATAGAATTTCAGGCCGAACATGTCCTTGACGTAGAACGTGTCGACCACCTGTTCACCATAGGTCGCGATCACCGCCGAGTTGATGTAGACGTTGCCATTGGAAAGCGTGCGCGTCAGGTCGAACAGCAGGCCGGGGCGGTCGCGGGTGTCGACCTCGATGATCGTGTAGATTTCCGAGCCTTCGTTGTCGAAGGTGATGTGGGTGGGCACACGGAAGGCGCGTTCGCGTTTCTTGATCTTGTCGCGCGATTGCATCGCGTCGCCGGTGATGACCTCGCCCCCGAGGGTTTTGCGGATCATCTGGGTCAGGCGCGGCAGTCGGTCGGCCTCGTAGGGGCTGCCGTCGGCGTCCTGGATCCAGAAGGCGGCGGTGGCATAGCCGTCCTTGGTGGTATAGGTGCGCGCGTCCACCACGTTGGCGCCCACCAGCGCCAGCGCGCCGCACATGCGGCTGAAGATGCCGGGGTGGTCGGCCAGCGCAAAGCAGACGCGCGTGGCGTCGCGGTCCTCGTCGGGGGTGAGCTGAATGCGCATCTCGTTCTCGGAAATGTCGCGCAGCAGGAGGGCGAAATCTTCGTGCGCGGTGACGTGCAGGCCCTGCCAGTAGGGCGGGTAGTGGCGCTCCAGCTCGGTCTTGAGGTCCTTTGCGTCCCAGTCGGTGAGGGCCTCGCGCAGATTGCGCTTGGCGTCGGTGCCGCGCTGTTCGCGGTTGAGCGCCTCGAGCCCGCCTTCCATGGCGCGGCGCGTCTGGCGGTAGAGCGCGCGGATGAGCGAGGCCTTCCAGTTGTTCCACGTGTTCGGCCCGACGCCGCGAATGTCGCAGACGGTCAGCACGCAAAGAAGATCGAGCCGTTCGCGGGTCTGCACAGCCTTGGCGAAGTCGCGCACGGTGCGCGGGTCGGCGATGTCGCGCTTCTGGGCCATGTCGGACATCAGCAGGTGATAGCGCACCAGCCATTCGACCGTGTCGACCTCCTTGGGTTTCAACCCCAGCCGGGGGGCGACGCGGCGGGCGATGCGGGCGCCGAGGATCGAGTGATCCTCGTCCCGGCCCTTGCCGATGTCGTGCAAGAGCATGGCGACGTAAAGCACCTTGCGGTTCACGCCGGCATCGAGGATCGAGGACGCGATCGGCAGGTCCTCGGTCAACTCCTTGCGCTCGATCTTGGAGAGCTGGCTGACGCACTGGATGGTGTGCTCGTCCACCGTGTAGCTGTGATACATGTTGAACTGCATCATGGCCCTGATCGGCTCGAATTCGGGGATGATGGCCGACAGCACGCCAAGCTCGTTCATCCGGCGCAGCGCCCGTTCGGGGTTGCCGTGCTTCAGCAGCAGCCCGAGGAACAGTTTGCGGGCCTCGGGGCTTTCGCGGAAGCTTTCGGTGATGAGGTCGAGATTGGCGGTGACAAGCCGCATCGCGTCGGGGTGGATCAGCAGCCCGGTGCGCAGGCCTTCCTCGAACACGCGCAAGAGGTTGAGCGGGTCCGACAGGAAGTCTTTCTCGTCTACAATGGCCAGCCTCCCGTGGACTTCCTTGTAGCCGTCCTTGAGCTTGCGCTTGCGGGTGAAAAGGCGTTGCAGCAGAGGCTCGGATTTCACATGCGCCGCTTCCAGCTTGGTCAGGAAGATGCGGGTGAGGTCGCCGACGGCGGTGGCGTGGCGGAAATACTCCTGCATGAACACCTCGACCGCGCGGCGCCCGGCGCGGTCCTTGTAGCCCATGCGCTCGGCCACTTCGACCTGAAGGTCGAAGGTCAGTTGCTCGGTCGCGCGGTTGGTGACGAGGTGAAGGTGGCATCGGGTGGCCCAGAGAAAGGTCTCGGCCTTGAGGAAGGTTTCGAACTCGTCTTCCATGAAAAGGCCGTGGTCCACGAGGTCGGACACCTTGTCGACGTGGTAGAGGTACTTGGAAATCCAGAACAGCGATTGCAGGTCGCGCAGACCGCCCTTGCCCTCCTTGACGTTGGGCTCGACCATGTAGCGTTCGCCCTGCTTTTCGTGACGGGCGTCGCGTTCTTCCAGTTTGGCTTCGACGAATTCGCGTTCGGTGCCCTTGAAGAGATCGTTGCGCAGGCGGTGGTCGAGATCGCCCGCCAGCCTGTCGTCGCCGTAAAGCAGGCGCTTTTCCAGCAGCGTGGTGCGGATCGTGAAATCGTCCGTCCCGAGGCGGATGCATTCGCGGATCGTGCGGCTGGCGTGCCCGACTTTCAGCTTGAGGTCCCACAGCATGTAGAGCGTGCTTTCGATCACGCTCTCGGCCCAGGCGGTCATCTTGTAGGGCGTGAGAAACAGCAGGTCGACATCCGAGAAAGGCGCCATTTCCCCCCGGCCATAGCCGCCAACGGCAAAGACCGTCAGGCGCTCGGATTCGGTGGGGTTGGGCAGGGGGTGCAGGTAGCGGCTGGCCACTTGCAGGGCGGTCATCACGGCGCAGTCGGTGAGCCAGGTGTAGGCGCGCGTCGCCTCGCGTGCGGCGAAGGGCGTCTGCAGAAGCGCCTCGGCAATGGCGGCGTAGCCCGCCGTCATGGCCTCGCGCGTCGCGGTCATCGTCTCGCGGCGCAGGGCGACGGTATCCGACGGGTCGGCCTCGCGCACGGCGTCGATGCGCGCCTGCACGGCGTCCTGGTCGAAAATGACCTCGGCCGGACAGATCAGCGCGTCCGGCGGCGTCAGCGTGTCCTTCATGGCATGGGTCGGCGGCGCGGGATCAGAGACCCGCGCGACCGAAGCTGGCGGGGGCGGGCGACAGCACCACGACCTGCTGGTTGCGGATGGTGGCCACCGCAAGGCCGCGCTGGGTCGTACCGTTGGGCAGGAAGCGGAAGATGCCGTTGACGCCCTGGAAGCCGGACGATTGCGTCAGGCGGGAGCGCGACAGGGCATCGGCCCGGCCGGAGCTGGTCAGCGCCCCGATGGCGGCGATGGCGTCGTAGCTGAGACCGGCAAGATCATGCGGCGGGTTGCCGTTGGCCGCCTGGAAGCGCGATTTGAACTGGTTGGCGCGCTGCGGGTCGGGAATGGCGAACCAGCCGCCCTGAACGCCCGGCAGCGTGCGGGTCTGCGCCGGCTCGTCCCAGCGGGCAAGGCCGATATACTGCATCTCGGCCGGGGACAGGCCCGCCTCGGGCAGCATCTGAGAAAAGAGTGGCAGCGCGCCGGCGGAATTGGCCGTCAGGAAGATCGCGTCGGCGCTGTTGGTCTGGGCGTTATCCTTGATCGCCGGGATGGCGCCGACGACACCGCCTTGCGAGAATTCGTAGTTCACCACGCCGGCCGATGTCGCGCCGTTGGCGCGAATGGCCTGGGCGATGGCGTCGCGGCCCAGTTCCCCGGCGAGGTTGCGCGAATGCACAGTCAAGATGCGGCGCTTGCCCTGGCTGACGGCATAGCCGGTCAGGCGATTGGCGGTATCCTGGAAAGTCTGGCCGAGGACCAGCAGATTGCCGCCCGCGATGGTGGGGTTGTTGGAGAAGGCCAGCACGTTGATGTTCTTGGGCGCCATTGCGACGGCGACGGCGTTGGCGGATTCGGCGTGCAGGGGGCCCACGATGATCTTGGCACCGTCGGCGGCGGCATTGAGCGCCGCCTGCTGGGCCTTGCCCGCATTGCCGGCAGTGCCGTAGACGCGCAGGTCGATATTGACGCCGGAAAGGTCCGCCACGGCCATGCGGGCGGCGTTTTCCAGGTCGCGCGCAAGGCGCTGTTCGTTCGGGTTTGCCGCGCCGTGCGGCACCAGCAGGGCGACCGGCACGGCGGCGCCCGGGTCGATCCGCTGGCCGCTATTGCCACCGACCACCGGTATGCCGGCGTCGCAGGCGGCGAGCAGCAGGAACGTGGCCAAGAGGGCAAGTCGGTGGAACGGCTTGCGGACGGCATCGAAAACGGCAAACATCAGGGTACGAACTCCTTCTTTCGCGCGGTCCGGGTGGACGGCGCAGTTGGTCACGATAATAGACGTCCAGAGAGGCGGGTCCAGTGATGAATCCCGACAAGCAGAGCCTTGCGCCCGGGCTGTACCTGGTGGCGACCCCGATCGGGGCGGCGCGGGACATCACGCTGCGCACGCTCGACATCCTTGCAGATGCCGATGTGCTGGCGGCGGAGGACACGCGCAGCCTGCGGCGACTGATGGAAATTCACGGTCTCAAGCTGAACGACAGACCGCTCGTGTCCTATCACGACCACAATGGCGACCGCGCCCGCCCGCGCCTGATGGCGGCGCTGGAGAGCGGCAAATCAGTGGTTTACGCGTCCGAGGCGGGCACGCCGATGGTGGCCGATCCGGGCTATGACCTGGCCCGCGCGGCGGTGGCGGAGGGGCATGCGCTGATCTCGGCGCCGGGGCCGTCGGCGGTCGTGACGGCGCTGACCGTGGCGGGATTGCCGACCGACAGGTTCTTTTTCGCGGGCTTCCTGCCGTCGGGCGGATCCAAGCGGAAATCCGCACTTCGGGAGGTGGCGGGCGTGCCCGGCACGCTGGTGTTTTACGAATCGCCCAAGCGGGTGGCGGCGATGCTGCGCGACGCGGCCGAGGTGCTGGGCGAGGAACGGCAGGCGGCGGTGTGCCGGGAACTTACGAAGAAATTCGAAGAGGTGCTGCGTGGCACGCTGAAGGAGCTGGCCGAACGCCTGCAAGCACAACCGGTCAAGGGCGAGATCGTCGTGGTGATCGAACGCGGAGCGGCAGAGGTAGGCAGTGCGGAGGATCTGGATGTGGCCCTGAGCGCGGCGCTGGAAACGCTGAGCGTGCGGGATGCGGCCGATACGGTGGCGGCGCGGCTGGGGCTGAAACGGCGGGTCGTGTATCAGCGGGCGCTGGAATTGAGCGGTTAGGAAAAAATTAGATGTTTTGGTGTGAGATGCCGGGGTGAGATGAAGTAAGGAAGACCGGAATGACATGCGACACCATCCTGCGCAGGCGCAGGGAACGCGGGCAACGCGCCTATCAGAAGGGGGCGTCCGCCGAGAAATCGGTCGCGCTGGACTATGACCGTCGTGGCGCCGACCTGTTGGAAACCCGTTGGCGCGGACAGGGGGGTGAGATCGACCTGATTTTTCTCGAAAACGGCGTTTACGTGTTCTGCGAGGTGAAGGCGTCGGATACGGTCGAAGGCGCGATGGCGCTGCTGCGCCCGGCCCAGATGCAGCGCATTCACGTGGCGGCGTCCGAATATCTTGGGCAGACGCCTGATGGGCAGCTTAGCGAGGTGCGCTTTGACCTCGCGGTCATGGACGGGCAAGGTATCGTGACGGTTATGGAAAACGCGTTCGGGCATTTCTGAATTGATCCCTGTCGGTGCTTGGCCCATGTAGAGGGCAGCACAAGACGGGGATGGCCCATGAAAATCGCCTTTCAGATGGATCCGATCGACGGGATCGACATTGACGGGGACAGCAGCTTTCGCCTGGCCGAAGAAGCGCAGGCGCGGGGCCACGAGCTGTTCTATTACACGCCCGACAAGCTGGCCTATGACCGGGGGCGGATCACCGCGCGGGGCTGGCCGCTGACGGTGCAGCGGGTGAAGGGCGATCATTTCAGCCTGGGCGAGGAGCGGGTTGCGGACCTGTCGGAGTTCGACGTTGTCTGGCTGCGCCAGGATCCGCCGTTCGACATGTTCTACATCACGACCACGCATCTGTTGGAGCGGGTGAAGGACACGACGCTGGTGGTGAACGACCCGTTCTGGGTGCGGAACTTTCCCGAGAAGCTGTTGATCCTAGACTTCCCGGAGTTGATGCCGCCCACGGCGATTGCCCGCGACCTGGGCACGATCCGCGCCTTCAAGGCCGAGCATGGCGACGTGATCCTGAAG
The DNA here is from genome assembly GCF_030733705.1 of Roseovarius sp. MMSF_3298. Lineage (NCBI taxonomy): Bacteria > Pseudomonadati > Pseudomonadota > Alphaproteobacteria > Rhodobacterales > Roseobacteraceae > Roseovarius > Roseovarius sp. MMSF_3298. The sequence goes on along the minus strand of NZ_JASHIN010000010.1, from coordinate 26,065 downwards.
CCGCTTTACGGCAATGGCGGCGCGGGGGTGTTTCACCTGCCCGAGAGCGACCGGAACCTTTCAAGCCTGCACGAGATGTTCACCGGGTTCAGCCGCGAGCCGCTTATCGTTCAGAAATACCTGCCCGAGATCAAGGACGGCGACAAGCGCGTGATCCTGGTGGATGGAGAGCCCGTGGGCGCGATCAACCGTCTGCCCGGCAAGGGCGAGGTGCGGTCGAACATGCATGTGGGCGGGCGACCCGAGAAGGTCAGCTTGAGCGATCGCGACCGGGAGATTTGTTCGATCATAGGCCCGCGGCTGCGCGAAGCTGGGCAGATTTTCGTGGGTATCGACGTGATCGGGCAGTACCTGACCGAGATCAACGTGACCTCGCCCACCGGTATCCAGGAGTTGGAGCGGTTCGACGGGACCAACGTGGCCGGGACGATCTGGGACGCGATCGAGGCGAAACGCGCATGAGCGTGATGCGGCCACTGCTGAACCGGTGGCTGCGGCTGACCGAGAAGCCGCACCTGCGCAAGGCCACGGTCGCCAAGGCGCGCAGTTCCTTCGAGACCAAGGCAAAGGTCCTGTTCCATGCGCCGCGCGGCACCTCTGTGGCCGAGGACGAGTTGGGCGAGGTGCCGGTGCTGTGGACATGGGCGCTGGGCACGGGGCGCGAGGACGGGCCATTGATCCTCTACTTCCATGGGGGTGGCTTCGTATTCGGCAGTCCTCGGGTCTATCGCAAGATGCTGGCGGTGTTGTCGCGCGAGGCGCGGGCGCCGGCAGCTTTGGTGCAGTACAGGCTGGCGCCGGAGACGCCTTTTCCCGGTGCGTTCGACGATTGCATGGCGGCGTATCGCGCGGTGATGGACCGGCCCGGCGGGGTGGTGCTGGCGGGCGACAGCGCGGGGGGATGCCTGGCGCTGGCGGTGCTGGCGGAGATCACGCGGGAGGGCCTGACGCAGCCCAGGGGCTGCATCGCCCTGTCGCCGGTGACGGATTTGACGTTTTCGGGTGACAGCATCCGTGAGAATGCCGAAAGCGAAGCGGTGCTGCCGATCGAGCGGGCCGAGGAAATGTGCGAATGGTATCTTGGGGACACGGACCCGAAAGACGTGCGCGTCTCGCCGCTTTTCGCCGATTTCGAGGGCGCGGCGCCGGTCTGGATCGGGGTGGGGGATACCGAGGTGCTGCGCGACGACACGCTTCGAATGGCGGCGCATTTGCGGGCGGCAGGCGTGGACGTGACGGAGGTGGTGGAGCACGACCTGCCGCATGTCTGGCCGCTGTTTCACAACCTGCTGCCCGAGGGGCGCGAGACCCTGGCGGATCTGGGAGACTGGATCAGGTCTCTTTCATCGACATAAGGCGGTAGCTGACGGCCTCGGCCACGTGGGGGCGAAGCACGTCGGTTGAGCCGTCGAGATCGGCGATGGTGCGGGCGACGCGCAGGACGCGGTGATAGCCGCGCGCCGAGAGCCCCATGCGTTCTGCCACGGTGTTCAGAAGGTCGCGGCCTTCGGTGTCGGGGGTCGCGATCTCTTCCAGGGCCTCGCCTTCGGCATCGGCATTGAGGCGCATGTCGGCGTGGTCGGCAAAGCGGGATTGTTGTACCGCCCTTGCCGTGGCGACCCGCTCGGCCATCTGGGCTGAGCTGTCGCCGGAGGGGGGCAGGTCAAGGTCGGTGAAGCTGACCGGGGGAACCTCGATGCGCAGGTCGAAGCGGTCCATCAGGGGGCCGGAAATGCGGGACATGTAATCCTCGCCGCATTGGGGCACGCGGGCGCAGGCGCGGGCCGGGTCGGGGAGGTAGCCGCATTTGCAGGGGTTGGCGGCAGCCACCAGCAGGAAGCGGCAGGGGTAGCGGACATGGGCGTTGGCGCGGGCGACGACGACCTCGCCCGTCTCGATGGGCTGGCGCAGGGTCTCAAGGACCGCGCGGGGGTATTCCGGAAACTCGTCCATGAAGAGCACGCCGTTATGGGCAAGGCTGATCTCGCCCGGACCCGCCCGCCGACCGCCGCCGACGATGGCGGCCATGGAGGCTGTGTGGTGCGGCTCGCGGAAGGGGCGCGTGCGGTTGATGCCGCCCTCGGTCAGCAGCCCGGCGAGGGAATGGATCATGGAGGTTTCCAGCGCCTCGGGCGCGGTGAGGGGCGGCAGGATGCCGGGCAGGCGGGCCGCCAGCATGGATTTGCCGGAGCCGGGCGTGCCGACCATCATCAGGTGATGCCGCCCGGCGGCGGCGATTTCGAGTGCGCGCTTGGCGCGTTCCTGTCCCTTGACGTCGCGCAGGTCGCGGCCGGAGGCGTCTGCCGTGACCTCGCCCGGTTCCGCCGGGGGCAGGGGAGACTGGCCGGTGTAATGGCGGACCACGTCGGCGAGGGTGGCGGCACCGATGACCTGCGTGGCGCCGACCCAGGCGGCCTCGGCCCCCGAGCCCTTTGGGCAGAGAAGCGTGCGGTCTTCCTCGGCCGCGGCCATGGCTGCGGGGAGAGCGCCGATGACGGGGATGAGGGAGCCGTCGAGAGAGAGTTCCCCGAGGCTGCAGGTGCACTCGACGGCGTCGGGGGGGATGATTTCCAGCGCGGCGAGCAGGGCGAGGGCGATGGGCAGGTCGAAATGGCTGCCTTCCTTGGGCATGTCGGCGGGCGACAGGTTGATGGTGATGCGCTTGGAGGGCAGGGCGATGGCCATCGACGAGAGCGCCGTACGCACGCGGTCGCGCGCCTCGGACACGGCCTTGTCGGGCAGGCCCACGAGCGAGAAGGCCGGGACGCCGGGGGTGACGGCGCATTGCACCTCGACCTGGCGGGCCTCGACGCCCTCGAAGGCGACGGTGTAGGCGCGGGCGACCATGGGGGACTCCGTTCCGTGAGAATGATTAACGGATAGCGCGCAAGTGGTTTAGGAATGGTTAACGCAGCCCCGACGGCGTGCGTGAGGCACGGTCGGGATTTGAGTATTTTTGGCAAGAAAAAGAGGGTGCTTTCAGGCGGTTCCGTCGCGCATTGCGGTGAAGGCGGGCCAGGCGTCGGGGTCGGCGACGGTCTTGTCGCGGCAGGTGGCGTTGCAGAAGCCGAAAATGCGGCCGCCGGTTTCCATGAGGTGCGTGGGGGCCTTGCCGGAATAGGGGCAGGCGGTGTTTTCGGGCGTGCCATCGGCGACGGGACGGGCCGGGGCGGTACGGGGGCCGGGCCATGTGGTGTGGTCGAGCGGCTGGTCATAGGGGACAGGGTCGTAGGACTTGGTGAGCCCGAGCGCGCGCCATTGGCGGAAGGATGTGTCGGCGAGGGTGGTGTCGACATAGGCTTGCGCGGTTTTGCCCACGGGCAGGGCGTAGCCCGCGATGCGGGCGGCGACAGGGGCGTAGAAGGCATCGGCGAGGCTGAAGCGCCCGAAGAGCCAAGGGCCGTCTGCGCCGTGGCGGCTGTGGGCGAGGGACCACAGGGTTTCGATGCGGGCGAGGTCGGCATTGACGGCGTCGGACGGCGTGAAGCCTTGCCATTGATGCCGAAGCTGCATCGAGCAGTCGGCGCGCAGGGCGGAAAAGCCGGAATGCATTTCCGCGGTGATCGAGCGGGCGAGGGCGCGGGCGGCGGGGTCGGCGGGCCAGAGACCGGCGTCGGGGTGACGTTCGGCCAGGGTTTCGGCCATGGCGAGGCTGTCGAAGATGACGATGCCGCCCTCGTCGCGCATCACCGGGACGAGGCGGGCCGGGACGAGATCCTTGAGGTCGTCGGCCATGGTGCCGTCGTAGAGCCCGACCATATGGGTGCGGTGGGGCAGGTCGAACTTTTCGAGCATGAGCCAGCCGCGCAGGGACCAGCTTGAAAAGGTGCGATCGCCGATGAAGAGATCGTATGTCATGGCGCGACGTTAGGCCGGGCCGGGAATGTGGCAAAGCGATCATTTGTGCGCATGTGCATCACGGGGCGTGATCGATGCCTTCGACGTGCCAGCCGGAGGGGACGTGGTGCAATTCGGTCACCGAAAGGGGGGCGATGTTGTGGGAGAACGCCTCGGTCGCGGTGAGGTCGAGGGCGCGCTGAAGCTGGGTGAGAATGACGCCGAGATGGGCGACGATCACCAGGTCGGCGCCGGGATGGGTGGCGATGAGCGCGTCGGTGGCGGCGTCCACGCGGGCGACAAGCTCGGGCCAAGTTTCGCCGGAGGGTGGGCGCACCTCGCCGGGGTGATCCCAGAACGCCCGGTAGCGGGCCTGGTCCTCGATGTCGTCGGGGGATTGCAGGTCCCAATCGCCGAAGTGAAGTTCCCGTAGGGCGGGATCGTGCGGCAGGCGCGTGCGATGTTGGGCCAGCGTGTCGGCAGTGGCGGCGGCGCGGCTGAGGTCGGAGGAGTCGAGCATGGCCGGTTTCGGCAGGTGGGCGTCAAGGCGGGCGATGCGCGCGGTGTCGGAGAGGTCGGCGGGCAGATCGGCCCAGCCGACGAGGCCTTTCGCGTGGGTGGGGCCATGCCGGACCCAGAAAAGGCGGGTTTTCACGGCAGGTCGCCTTTCAGCACCTGGGGCAGGCCGGCGATGACGTTGACCACGAGGCCGGCCTTGGCGGCCAGCTTGAGGTTCAGGCGGGAGAGCGCGGCGCAAGAGCCGGGCGGGTCGGACGGGGCTGGCTCGTGGCTCAGCACGATCACGGGCGCGGCGCAGAGGGCGAGGCCGGCCATCAGTTCCGCCTCGGCCTCGGCCGGGTCCTTGCCGTCGGCGATGAGGGTGTCGAGCCACGGCGGCAGCGCGTCCAGCAGGACGGCGGAGTCGCCGCTGATCCCGGCGAGCGTGCGGCCGATATCGCGCGGTGCGCGCAGGATGGTCCAGTCGGTTTCGCGGCCTGCAAGGCTGGATTGAGCTGCGGGATCGTCGGCGGGTGCGGTGAGGATGCAGACGGGACCGCGGCCCGTGCCCGTAACGAGGGTTTTCGCGAACCCGGCCTTGCCCGAGCCGGCGGTACCTAAAACAAAAGTGAGTCCCGGCAACATTTTTTTTGCATCCTTTTCGTGATCCGCGCGTTGAGATGATGCGTACCACCACCAAAGACGGCGAAAAAGCTGCTTTCAAATCGCGACCGGGAGTACTTCACCATGGCCTTGGATGGCAATTTCAGCACCAACATGTCACGCGCGGCGATGAAGGCCGAACTGCTTGACGCCGAAACCGAACTGACGCTGGCCTATGCCTGGCGCGACCAGCGGGACGAGGGGGCGCTGCACCGCCTGATCACCGCGTATATGCGCCTGGCGATTTCGATGGCGTCGAAATATCGCCGCTATGGTGCGCCGATGAACGACCTGATCCAGGAAGCGGGTCTTGGGCTGATGAAGGCTGCGGACAAGTTCGATCCGGACCGCGGCGTGCGGTTCTCGACATACGCGGTGTGGTGGATCAAGGCCAGTATCCAGGATTACGTGATGCGCAACTGGTCGATGGTGCGGACCGGCTCGACCAGCAGTCAGAAATCGCTGTTTTTCAACATGCGCCGGGTGCAGGCGCGGCTGGAGCGGGAATCCATGGCCAAGGGCGAGACGTTGGACCGGCACCAGATGCGCGAGATGATCGCCATCGAGGTCGGTGTCCCGCTGCGCGACGTGGAGATGATGGAAGGCCGGCTGTCCGGCTCGGATTTTTCGCTGAACGCGACGCAATCGACCGAGGATGAGGGCCGCGAGTGGATCGACACCATCGAGGATGACGGCAAGCGCGGTGATGAGCTGGTCGAGGAAGACCATGACCGGGGCGCGCTGCGTAATTGGCTGGGCGGTGCGATGTCCAAGCTGAACGAGCGCGAGCGGTTCATCGTGGTGCAGCGCAAGTTGCAGGACGAGGCGCGGACGCTGGAGAGCCTTGGCGAAGAGCTGAGCCTGTCGAAGGAGCGCGTGCGCCAGATCGAGGCGGCGGCGTTCCAGAAGATGCGCCGCTACCTGGAAAAACAGGGTGGCGAAGTGCAGAGCCTGCTGGTCTGATACCCGTCCGTTCCTGACGTATGAAATAACGCTGTCGCGGCCTGCGGCGGCGTTTTTTCATGTCGTGGGACCGGGCCTTGTACCGTGTCGGGTCCGGGCATAGTGTTTGGCCGAAGATTCAGGGAGCCGTCACATGCTGGCCGGAAAACGTGTTTTGCTGATCATCGGCGGCGGGATCGCGGCCTACAAGGCGCTGGACCTGATCCGGCGGCTGCGCGAACGAGGCGCGACGGTGACGCCGGTGCTGACGCGGGCGGGCGCGGAGTTCGTGACGCCGCTGTCGGTGTCGGCCCTGGCGGGGATGAAGGTGTTTCAGGACCTCTTTGACCTCACGGACGAGGCCGAGATGGGGCATATCGAGTTGAGCCGCAGCGCGGACCTGATCGTGGTGGCGCCTGCGACGGCGGATCTGATGGCGAAGATGGCAGGAGGCCAGGCGGATGATCTTGCCTCGACGCTATTGCTCGCGACGGACACAGCCGTGCTGCTGGCGCCGGCAATGAACGTGCGGATGTGGCAACATGCGGCGACGCAGCGCAATATCGCGACGCTGAAGGACGACGGGATCGGGTTTGTCGGGCCGAACGCGGGCGACATGGCGTGCGGCGAGCATGGGCCGGGCCGCATGTCCGAGCCGCTGGAGATCGTGGCGGCGGTGGAGGCGCGGCTGGCGCAGGGGCCGCTGGCGGGCAGGCGCGTGATCGTCACCTCGGGGCCGACGCATGAGCCAATCGACCCGGTGCGGTACATCGCCAACCGCTCTTCCGGCGCGCAGGGCACGGCGATTGCCAGGGCGCTGGCGGGCGCGGGGGCGGAGGTGGTTTTCGTCACGGGGCCGGCGGATGTGCCGCCGCCCGACGGTGTGGAGGTCGTGGCCGTCGAGACCGCGCAGGAGATGCTGGAGGCGGTGGAGGCCGCGCTGCCGGTTGATGCGGCGGTTTTTGCCGCCGCCGTTGCGGATTGGCGCGTGGCGAGCGCGGGAGCGCGCAAGATCAAGAAGGAAGGTGGCAAGCTGCCGGTGCTGGAGTTTGCCGAGAACCCCGATATCCTGGCCACCATCAGCCGGATGGAGGCCGGGCGACCGCCGCTGGTGGTGGGCTTTGCGGCCGAGACCGATGACGTGGTGGATCATGCCACGGCCAAGCGGGCGCGCAAGGGGTGCGACTGGATCGTGGCCAATGACGTGAGCCCGGCGACGGGCATCATGGGCGGTGCCGAGAATGCCGTGACGCTGATCACGGCCGACGGGGCCGAGGCTTGGCCGCACATGTCGAAGGCGGACGTGGCGCAACGGCTGGTGGCGCGGATCGCGGAGGCGTTGGGCTGAGGCGACGGTGGTTGCGCCCGAAGAGTATCTTGCCTTCGGCGAGGATATTTATGGCCAGAGGAAAAGCAGGAAGAACCGGCGCATGGTGAGCATTTCGGTGATGTGGGACGACGGCGCGGACCGTGAGTTGGGTCTGCCGCGCTATGAGACGGCGGGGGCGGCGGGGGCGGACCTGCGCGCGAACTTGGCCGATCGGGGCGCTGTGGTGATCGCGCCGGGAGCGCGGGCGCTGGTGTCGACGGGGCTGCGGCTGGCGATACCCGAGGGGTACGAGGTGCAGGTGCGGCCGCGCTCGGGGCTGGCGTTGAAGCACGGGATCACGCTGCCCAACAGCCCTGGGACGATCGACAGCGATTATCGCGGACCGTTGGGGGTGATCGTGATGAATGCCGGGGCCGAGCCGTTCACGGTGGAGCACGGGATGCGGATCGCGCAGATGGTGGTGGCGCCGGTGGTTCAGGCGGAATTCGACGTGGTGGAGCGCCTTGAGGACACCGCGCGCGGGACGGGCGGTTTCGGGTCGACGGGGGCAGGCTGATGCTGTTGGTGCTTGTGCTGGCCGGTGCGATCTGGGGGCTTGGGGCGTGGATGGGCGCGCCGCGGCGGCAACGCTGGATGATGATCGCGATCCTTTGGGCGTTCGTGGTGCTGACGCAACTGGTGCTGCCCGATGGGAACGGGTTGCGCGAGGCGACGGGCGGCACGGCGGCGCCTTGGCTGTTGCTGGCCGGAGCGGTGGCGCTGCTCCTGGCCTACCGGCAGGTGCTGCGGCGACTGCGGGGCCGGGTGGCGGCGCCGGAGCCGGAGAAACCGAAGGGGCTGTTCGCGCCGACGGAGCTGGAACGCTATGCGCGGCATATCGTGCTGCGCGAGATCGGCGGGCCGGGGCAGAAAGCCTTGAAACAGGCGAAGGTGCTGGTGATCGGGGCCGGGGGGCTGGGCTCGCCCGCGATCCTCTACCTGGCGGCGGCAGGCGTGGGGCGGATCGGTGTGATCGACGACGACGTGGTGGATGCGACCAACCTGCAACGGCAGGTGATACACACCGATGCGCGGATCGACATGCCCAAGGTGCATTCGGCGGCGCAGGCGGCGGAGGCGGTGAATCCATACGTGGAGATGCGCCCCTATCAGCGGCGGTTGAGCGAGGCGTTCGCGGCGGACTTGTTTGCCGAGTATGATCTGGTGTTGGACGGGACGGACAATTTCGACACGCGCTACCTGGCCAACCGGGTGGCGGTGGCGCAGGGCAAGCCCTTGATTTCAGGGGCGTTGTCGCAATGGGAAGGGCAGGTGAGCGTGTTTGATCCGGCGAAGGGCGCGCCCTGCTACCAGTGCATTTTCCCCGAGGCCCCGGCGCCGGGGCTGGCGCCGAGTTGCGCGGAAGCCGGCGTGCTGGGACCGTTGCCGGGCGTGGTGGGGGCGATGATGGCGGTGGAGGCCGTGAAGGTGATCACGCAGGCGGGTGCGGCGCTGCGGGGTGAAATGCTGATCTATGACGCCCTATATGGGGAAAGCCGGAAGATATCACTGAGCCGCCGGGCGGACTGCCCCGTGTGCGGCCAAAGAGGAGAGCAAGATGACCAATCCGCTGTTGAGTGAGTGGGAGACGCCGTTCGAGATGGCGCCGTTCGACATCGTGTCGGACGAGGATTTCGCACCTGCGTTCGAGGCCGCCCTGGAAGAGGCGCGGGGCGAGATCGCGGCGATTGCGGACAATCCCGCGCCGCCGACATTTGCCAACACGGTGGAAGCGCTGGAAGTGGCGGGCGACAGGCTGGACAAGGTTCTGTCGGTGTTCTTTACCGTGGCAGGGGCCGACAGCAACGACAGGCGGCAGGAATTGCAGCGGGAGTTCAGCCCGAAGCTGGCCGCGTATTCGTCGGAGATCTACGGCAACAAGGCGCTGTTTCAGCGGATCGCGACGTTGTGGGACGCGCGCGAGAGCCTGGGGCTGACCGAGGAGCAGGAGCGGGTGCTGATGCTGACGCATCGCGGGTTTCGCCGCGCCGGGGCCGGGCTGGAAGGCGCGGCGGACGCGCGGATGCGCGAGATTCGCGCGCGGCTTGCGGAACTGGGCACGGCCTTCACGCAGAACCTGCTGAAAGACGAGGCGGGGTGGTTCATGGAATTGAACGAGGCGGACCTGGACGGGCTGCCGGAGTTCGTGGTGCGCTCGGCCCGGGCGGCGGGCGAGGAGAAAGGCGCGGAGGGGCCGGTGATCACGCTGTCGCGGTCGTTGATCGTGCCGTTCCTGCAGTTCTCGCCGCGGAGGGATTTGCGGGAGAAAGCCTATGAGGCGTGGACCTCGCGCGGGGCCAATGGGGGCGAGACGGACAACCGCGAGATTGCCGCAGAGGTACTGAAGCTGCGCGAGGAGCGGGCGAAGCTGTTGGGCTACGAGAGTTTCGCGGCGTTCAAGCTGGAGACCGAGATGGCCAAGACTCCCGAGGCGGTGCGGGGGCTGTTGATGGATGTCTGGGGCCCGGCCCGCGCGCAGGCGGAGGCGGATGCGGACGTGCTGACCGAGATGATGCGCGCGGATGGCGTGAACGGCCCGCTGGAGCCGTGGGACTGGCGATACTATTCGGAAAAGCGGCGCAAGATCGAGCATGATCTGGATGAGACCGCGCTGAAGCCGTATTTGCAGCTGGACCGGATGATCGAGGCGGCGTTCGCCTGTGCGCATCGGCTGTTCGGGCTGGAGTTCGAGCGGCTGGATGTGCCGCTTTACCACTCCGATTGCCGGGCGTGGGAGGTGACGCGGGAGGGGCGCCATGTGGCTGTCTTTATCGGGGATTACTTTGCGCGCGGATCGAAGCGGTCGGGCGCGTGGTGTTCGGCCATGCGGGGCCAGCGGAAGTTTCCCGATGTGAAGGGGCCGGTGGTGATCAACGTGTGCAATTTCGCCAAGGGCGATCCGGCGCTGTTGAGCTATGACGATGCGCGGACGCTCTTTCACGAGTTCGGGCACGCGCTGCACCAGATGCTGTCGGACGTGACTTATGAGAGCATTTCGGGCACGTCCGTGGCGCGGGATTTCGTGGAATTGCCGAGCCAACTCTATGAGCACTGGCTGGAGGTGCCGGAGGTGCTGTCGGAGTTCGCGACGCACGCCGAGACGGGCGAGCCGATGCCGCAGGAGATGCTGGACAAGGTGCTGGGCGCCGCCACCTATGACATGGGGTTCCAGACGGTGGAATACGTGGCCTCGGCCATGGTCGATCTGGCCTTCCACGAGGGGGAGGCTCCCGACGATCCGATGGCGAAACAGGCCGCGGTGTTGGCGGAGATGGGGATGCCCCGCGCGATAAGGATGCGCCACGCGACGCCGCATTTCGCGCATGTGTTCAGTGGCGACGGGTATTCGAGCGGCTATTACAGCTACATGTGGTCGGAGGTGATGGATGCCGATGCCTTTGCCGCGTTCGAGGAAGCGGGCGGGGCGTTTGACGCCGAGAAGGCGAAGGCGCTGGAGGAGAATATCCTGTCGACCGGCGGATCGCGCGAGGCGGAGGAGTTGTACCTGGCCTTCCGCGGGCGGATGCCCGGCGTTGAGGCGCTCTTGAAAGGACGGGGATTGGCGGCATGACACCGGAAGAGATCGAAAAGCTGCCGTATCGGCCCTGCGCGGGGGTGATGCTGGTGAACGAGGATGGCAAGGTCTTTGTCGGCCAGCGGATCGACAGCGAGTATGACGCCTGGCAGATGCCGCAAGGCGGGATCGACGAGGGCGAGGCTCCGCGGGACGCGGCCCTGCGCGAGCTGTGGGAAGAAACCGGGGTGAAGGCCGACCTCGTGACGGTGGAGGCGGAGACGCCGGAGTGGATACCTTACGACCTGCCGCATGAGCTGGTGCCGAAGCTGTGGAAGGCGCAATACCGGGGGCAGATGCAGAAGTGGTTTCTGCTGCGGTTTCATGGGGTCGATGCGGATGTGGACATCACCCTGCCGCCGGCGGAGTTTTCCAGATGGAAGTGGATATCGCCGGACGAGGTGGTGGACGCCATCGTGCCGTTCAAGCGCGGGGTTTATGCCAATGTGATGAACGCGTTTGGAGACAGGCTATGAAGACGTTTTTGACGAGTATGGCCTTGGTACTGGCGGCTGGACCGGCGCTGGCACTGTCGTGCCTGCGGCCGGACGTGGCGCGGACCTACAGCCAGGCGTCGGAGGCGGAGCAGGCCTATGTGGTGGTGGCGGGCGCGTTGCGGTTCGACGAGGGCCGGCTGCCCGAGAATGACGGCACCAACCAGGACCGGCGGACCGTGGCGATCCCGGCGCGGCTGGAGGGGAAATCGCTGTCGCGGGCCGGGTTCACGACGCCGTTTGCGCGGGACATCACGCTGGAAGTCAGCTGTTTCGGGCCGTGGTGTGGCGGGGCGCAGTCGGGGGCGGAGTACCTCGTTTTTTTGGAAAAGCACGGGCGGAAGCTGGTGATGGTGGCCGACCCTTGCGGCAGCTGGGCCTTTCCCGAGCCGTCGGCGGAGCAGGTCAAGCAGGTGGAGACCTGCATGGGCGGGTTGGAGTGTGTGCCGCTGAAGTGAGGGGGGACGCGTGGGTTTTCACCCGCCCTACGAGGTCCCGGATCGGGTCCGGGACGGGGTGAGTGGGCCCCGCGCGGCTTTCACCAACCCCACGATTCGGACTCGAAATGAGAACAAAAGGTGAATATGATGCGGGTCTGCCATGTTCACCGAATTGTCGATCACCTCCAATTTCACCTTCCTGACCGGGGCGTCCCATGCCGAGGAATACGTGGCGCGGGCGGCAGAGCTGGGTCTGGCGGGGCTGGCCATTGCCGACGAGAACTCGGTCGCGGGCGTGGTGCGCGCCCATGCGGCGGTGCGCGAGATCGCCCGCGTGGTGGCCGAGCGGGAGCGCATCGAGGCGCGTGACGGCGCCATAGGCCCGCCCGCGCCGCAGCCGCGCGCGCCCGAGTGGGCCCATGTGCCGCGCTTCTACCCCGCCGCGCGGCTGGTGCTGCGCGAGGGACTGGTGCTGACCGCCCTGCCCGAGACGCGGCAAGGGTGGGGGCGGCTGAGCCGGTTGATCAGTGCCGGGCGGCTGCGGGTCGAGAAGGGGGAATGCGACCTGCGGCTGGACGACCTGCTGGAGAGGATGGAGGAGATCGTGCTGTTGCTGCATCCGCCCGAGGGGGCGTTGCGCGAGTGGCAGCGTCACGCGGGGCGGTTGGTGAAGGGTGTTGGTGGGCAGTGTTACCTGCTGATGGCGCCGCGCTATGACGGGCAGGATGCGAAGCGGCTCAAACGGCTGGCGGCGCTGGCGGGGGAGCTGGGGCTGGAAACCGTCGCCTCGGCCCTGCCCGCGATGCACCACGCGCGGCGGCGGCGGCTGGCGGATGTGCTGACCGCGATCCGGCAGGGGCGGCGGGTGGACGAGTTGGGCCGGGATGCGTTGGCCAACGGCGAGCAGCGGTTGCGGTCCGAGGCGGAGATGTTGCGGCTGTTCGCGGGGCACGAGGACGCGGTGCGGCGCACGGGGGAGGTGGCGGCGCGGCTGCGGTTCTCGCTGGACGAGTTGCGGTACGAGTATCCCAGCGAGGTGTCGCAGGGGGAAACGGCGCCGCAAAGGCTGCGGCGGCTGGCCATGGAGGGGTTGCGCTGGCGCTATCCCGACGGCGCGCCGGAGCGGGTGCGCGGGATGATCGAGCACGAGCTGACGCTGATCGCCAAGCTGAATTACGAGCCTTATTTCCTGACGGTGCGCGACGTGGTGGCCTTTGCCCGGTCGCGCGGGATCCTGTGCCAGGGTCGCGGGTCGGCGGCCAATTCGGTGGTGTGCTATTGCCTGGGTGTGACATCGGTCAGCCCGGAGACCGGCACGATGGTGTTCGAGCGGTTCGTAAGCGAGGCGCGCAACGAGCCGCCCGATATCGACGTGGATTTCGAGCATGAGCGGCGCGAGGAGGTGATCCAGCATATATACGAGCGCTATGGCCGGCACCGCGCGGGGCTGTGCGCGACGGTCATTCATTACCGGGGCAAGCGGGCCATCCGCGAGGTCGGTGCGGCGATGGGGCTGAGCCAGGACACGGTGGGGGCGCTGTCCTCGCAGTTATGGGGGTTCTTTGCGACCTCGGGCGCGGTGGAGCGGGAGCGGATGCGCGAGATCGGGCTTGACCCCGACGACCGGCGGCTGCGCCAGACGATGGAGCTGGTGCGCGAGATCGAGGGGTTTCCGCGGCACCTGAGCCAGCACGTGGGCGGGTTCGTCATCACCGAGGGGCGGTTGGACGAGCTGGTGCCCATTGAGAACGCCACGATGGAAGGCCGCACGGTCATCTGCTGGGACAAGGACGATATCGACGCGCTGGGCATCCTGAAGGTGGATGTGCTGGCGCTGGGGATGCTGAGCTGTCTGCGCAAGGCGTTCGACCTGATCGATCAGCATCACGGGCAGACGCATACGCTGGCCTCGCTGCCGCCGGAAGACCCGCGCGTCTATGACATGCTGTGCAAGGCGGACACGATCGGGGTGTTCCAGGTGGAGTCGCGCGCGCAGATGAATTTCCTGCCCCGGATGCGGCCGCGGACGTTTTATGACCTGGTGATCGAGGTGGCGATCATCCGGCCCGGGCCCATTCAGGGCGACATGGTGCACCCCTATATCCGGCGGCGGAATGGCGAGGAAAAGGTCGAGTTTCCGTCCGACGAGCTGGGCCGGGTGCTGGGCAAGACGCTGGGGGTGCCGCTGTTCCAGGAACAGGCCATGCAGATCGCCATCATCGGGGCCGGGTTCACGCCGGACGAGGCGGACCGGCTGCGCCGGTCGCTGGCGACGTTCAAGAAGCACGGGAATATCAGCGAATTCCGCACGCGGTTTCTGAGGGGGATGCGAGCCAATGGCTATGACATGGAGTTCGCCGAACGGTGTTTCAGCCAGATCGAGGGGTTCGGCAGCTACGGTTTCCCCGAAAGCCATGCGGCGAGCTTTGCGCTGCTGGTCTATGCGAGTGCATGGGTCAAGCGGCACCATCCGGGGATCTTTGCCTGTGCACTGCTGAACGCGCAGCCTATGGGGTTCTACGCGCCGGCGCAGATCGTGCGGGACGCGCGGGAGCACGGCGTGGAGGTGCGCCCGGTCTGCATCAACGCCAGTTTCTGGGACAACGTGATGGAGCCCGACGAAGCCGGCGGGCTGGCCCTGCGGCTGGGGTTCCGGCAGGTCAAGGGGATGGTGGAGGAAGACGCCCACTGGATCACCGCGGCGCGGGGCAACGGGTACCGCGAGGTGAGCGACGTGTGGCGTCGCGCGGGCGTGGCGCCCGAGGTGATGACGCGGCTGGCGGAGGCGGATGCCTTTGCCAGCATCGACGTGGCGCGGCGCGGGGCGCTGTGGGAAACGCATGCGATGGTGGGCAAGAGCGCGCTGCCGCTGTTCGCCGGGGACATGGAGGGCGAGGCGGTGTTCGAGCCCGACGTGGACCTGCCCGCCATGACCACGGGCGAGGAGGTGGTGGAGGATTACGTTTCGATGCGGTTGTCGCTGAAGGCGCACCCGCTTGCGCTGCTGCGCGATGTGTTGACGCCTGCCGCTTCGACACGGCGCCCGCCCGCCAACCCCGCCGTGTCGAAGCGGCAGGGGTAAGAAACGCAGACCTCATCGCGCGCGGCAGGTGCTGGAGCCTCCGGCGGGAGTATTGTCAGGCGATGAGATGATTTTCTGTCAGTTGGTTAATGCAGGTGACCGTGGAAAAACCATCCATTGCGCAAGTTGGCCCAAGCTCGGGACCAGGCGCGGGGTCGGAGGGTAATGTCGTGGCCATCCAGACAGGGCTGCTTGCGACACCGCAGTTTCAGCTACGGCAAGGTGTTCACGCCCTGGCACACTCGCATGACGGTTCGACAGCAGAACGGCCCGCCGGGAGGAGGCGGGCCGTTGCGCTTGCGGGGTCTTGCCGACCGGGAGGATGGGAGGAAGACACGGCCCCGCGATGACGGATCAGGTGTCACGCGCCATGCGCGATCCAGATCGATTTCGGTTCGGTGAAGTTTTCCAGCGCGATCTCGCCGTGCTCGCGGCCAAAGCCGGAGTCCCGAGTGCCGCCCCATGGCAACCGCACGTCGGTCGGCCCAAAGGTGTTGGCCCAGACGGTGCCTGCCTTCAGGTCGCGAAGGAAACGGTGCATCCGGCGCATGTCATTGGTCCAGATACCCGCCGCGAGACTGAAGCTGGTACCGTTGGCGATGGCGAGCGCCTCATCCTCGTCATCGAAGCCGATCACCGAGGCGACAGGGCCGAAAATCTCCTCCTGCGAGATGCGCATCTCGGGGCGGACATCGTCGAACACGGTCGGGGCGACAAAATATCCGCGCTCCATTGCGCGGGCGCCGCCTGTCACGAGCCGTGCGCCCTCTTCCTCGCCGATATGGATATAGTCGAGAATCCGGTCCATCTGTTTCTCGGAAACGACCGGCCCCATCTGCGTGCCGCCATCGGACGGATCGCCGGTTCGGATCTTCTCGGCCCGCGCCACGAGCCGTTCCACGACTTGCTCGCGGATCGAGTTGTGGACGACGATCCGGGAGCCGGCCGAGCAGACCTGTCCGCTGTTGAAGAAAATACCGGACGCGGCGGCCTTGGCCGCGGTTTCAATGTCGGCATCGGGAAAGATGACGTTGGCCGATTTGCCGCCAAGTTCCAGAGTGACGCGCTTGAGGTTGCCCGCGGAGCCTTGCAGGATCTGCCGGCCGACCCCCGGAGAGCCGGTGAAGGTCACCTTGTCCACGTCCGGGTGATCGACCAGTGCCTGCCCCGCGACGGCGCCGAAGCCCGGCACGACGTTCAGCACGCCGGCGGGAATGCCGGCCTCGAGCGCAAGTTCACCCAGTTTCAGCGCGGTCAGCGGTGTGAGTTCCGCCGGTTTCAGGACCACGGTGCAGCCGCAGGCCAGGGCCGGGGCAATCTTCCACATGCCGATCATCATCGGGAAGTTCCAGGGTACGATGGCCCCGACCACGCCGACCGGCTCTCGTACGGTGTAGGTCAGTGCGTCCTGCCGGGCGGGAATGACCTGTCCGTTGATCTTGTCGGCGAAGCCTGCGTAGTAGGTCAGCGTGTCCAGCACCGCCGGCATGTCCTGCCGCCGGATGGTCGAGACCGGTTTGCCGGAATCGAGGCTTTCCAGTTCGATCAGTTCGTCCTGATCGCGGCGGATGAGGTCGGCGAAGCGCAGCAGGATCTGGCCGCGATCGGCTGCGCGCATCCGGCCCCAGTCACCGGTCAGCGCCTCCCGGGCGGAGGCGACCGCGTCGTTCACATCCTCCACGCCCGCCTCGGCGACCTGTGCGAGCGGTTGCTCGGTGGCCGGGTTGAGCGTTTCAAAGCTGCGACCGGAACGCGCCGGCATCCGTTCACCATGAATGATCAGATCCGCGCGGGTGGTCGAGATGTCGTAGGGCATGGCGTCCTCACTATATGCATTTAAGTTCATATTTAGCCTTCGGCTCCGTGCTTTGGAAGCCGCATGCCCTCAACTTAGGAATGGTTTTCGTTTGATAAAATATGATATTTACTGCATATAAGCCGAAATGACTGCTTAAAGTTATGCACTGATGTGCATATTAAGGAGACCACATGCAGATCGAGATTGTCCCCGTCTGGCGCTTTCGTAAGTCCGAAGACGAGCCGCCGATGATGGTCATGCTGGATTTTCTCAACGAGATCCGCGCCACCGGCAAGATCACGCGCGCTGCCGAGCAGGCGCAGATCTCCTACCGGCACGCGTGGAACCTGATCGAGAAATGGTCGGACTTCTTCGAGACACCGCTGGTGGAGCGCAAACGCGGCAAGGGCACTAGCCTGACGCCGTTCGGCGAACGGCTGGTCTGGGCGGGACAGCGGCTGCAAGCCCGGCTGATGCCGCAGCTCGCCAACCTGGTGCACGAGCTGGAGGCGGAACTGGTGGAATTTCTTCCGCAGGCCACCACGGAGATTCGTGCTCATGCCAGCCACGGGTTCGCCGTGGAACAGTTGCAGCACATCCTGGACAGTCAGGGCGACATGGTCTTTGACCTGCGGTACGTCAGCAACGAAACCTCACTGATGGCATTAAAGCGAGGCGAATGCGATCTTGCCGGGCTGCATCTGCCACAGGGGCCGTTGCGTCAGCAGGCGATCGAGGCGAACCGGGAATTCCTGACCGGAGAGCGCTACAGCGTGATCAGCTTCGTCACCCGCGAAATGGGCTTGATGCTCGGGGCCAACAATCCGTTGGGCATTCGGGGCGTCGAGGACCTGAAGACCCCCGATATCCGTTTTGTCGCGCGCGACCCGGTCTCGGGGACGGCGCATCTCTTCAAGCAGATCCTTGCGCAACTTGGCATGACGCCGGAGGACATTGGCGGCGGGCATCCGCCCTTCGAGTTCACCCATGCCGCCGTTGCCGCCTATGTCGCGAGCGGAATGGCCGATGCGAGCTTCGGCGTGGAGGCCGCCGCGCGTCGGTTCAACCTGGAGTTTCTGCCCCTGGTGACAGAGGACTACGTGTTCGTCTGTCGCGACGCGCTGCTGGCGTCGGAAGCCATGAAGCGGGTCATCGCCGCCATGCAGAGCCGGGAGTTCGCGAGCGCAATCAAGATCCTTCCGGGATATCGTGCAGCCAATCCCGGCGCAGTGCGGCCAGTGGCCGAGATTTTCGGAGAATGAATGCCGTTTATCGCAAGCTGCGCCAGAACGGCATACCGCGATCAGATTGACATTGCTTGGTTATGCTCGCAGCATATGTTCAGCCACGCGTGCAGACCTTGCCCGAAGCCAGACACCCACCTGATCCCGGAGTCTGCATGCGTTTTCCATCTTTGGTTATTGCCGCCCTTTTCCTGTCTGTCGGCGGCGCCGTGGCCTGTGACGGTGTCGCGGTCGAAGACCCGGCGATCTATGGCGGGAACCTGTGCCTCGACGCGGCCCCGGAGCGGGTCGTGGTGCTGGACCCGAGTTTCGGACTGGGCGTGGCGATGGATACAGGGTTGCAGGTCGTCGGCGCGCCACTGGACCTGATGAGTGACGAGACATTGAAGGCGCGCGCCGAGAGGGCGGGTGTGACCAGCATAGGCGCCGTGACCGAGCCGAGCATGGAGGCGATCGTGGCTTTGCAGCCGAATCTGATCCTGGGCTTTGCAGGGTCCGAGAGCATGGCGTCCGGTATCTACCCGATGGCGAGTCAGCTTGCGCCAACTTTGCTTTATACAGACCTCGACTGGCGGGGTTTCTATCGCCTGCTTGCGCCGTTGGGGAACGAGGTTTCAGAGGCCGCCGTCGAGGCCGGGCTTGCCGCCTTCGAGGCGCGAATGGCGGACCTGCGGGCGCGGGTGCCCCACGACCGGACGCTGTCGGTGGTGCGGATCACGTCCTGGGATTTCCAAGTCTACATGGATGCGCCGGTGACCTACGCGCCCTTTGCGCTTTTGCGCGAACTCGGTGTGCAGCGTAGCGCGTACGAGAGCACCGATGACCCCAGCCTGTCGATGAAGCGTCCCGACCTCGAGGAACTGGCTGCGCTGGACGGCGACGTGCTGTTCTACATTGTCGGTGGCACCAATGATTCCGACACCGATGGCCGGTTCGAGGAAGTGACGGGCAACCCGCTGTGGCGGATGCTGCCGGCGGTGGAGACGGAGCGTGCCTATCGCGTGGATCACGCCCACTGGATGGAGTTCAGCGGGCTCGATGCCGCCAACGCGGTTCTGGATGATGTCGAGCGATACCTGATCGGCACGCCTTGAAGTTTCCTCTTTGGTCGATACTGCTGCCCGGCGCGCTGGCGTTGTTGGCTTTGTCGCTCTGGGCGTTGACCGTGGGCGCATCGGATATGGGGTGGTCGGAGGCGTTGAAGGCCTTGACTGCCGACGGGTCCGACCGGGCGGGCCTGGTGATGCAGGAAGTGCGCCTGCCGCGTGTGCTGGCCGGGCTGCTGACCGGCGCGGCGCTGGCCGTTGCCGGTGCGATTATCCAGGCGATGACGGGCAATCCGCTGGCCGATCCGGGACTCCTGGGCGTGAATGCGGGGGCGGCTTTTGCCGTGGTCTGCGGCATCGCCTTTCTGGGTGTCGATGCGATGGGGGTGCTGGTCTGGCTGGCCTTTCTCGGCGCGGCGCTGGCGGCGGCGCTGGTGCTGGCGCTGGGGTCGGCGGGCCGGTCGGGGGCGAGCCCGGTGCGCCTGATCCTCGCCGGCGTGATCGTGGCCAGTTTCATCGGCGCGCTCACCGCCGCGATCCTCGTGCTGGACGCGCAGACACAGGACGTGGTGCGGCAGTGGACGATTGGCAGTCTGCGTGGCCGGACGCTCGATGTGGTTCTGCCTCTGGTGCCCTACGTGGCCTTTCCGATGGGGCTGGCGCTGGTGCTGTCGGGGCAGGTGACGGCGCTGAGTCTCGGGGCCGAGGTGGCGCGGAGCATCGGGCAGGCGCAGACCGTTTGGCGTCTGGTATCCGCGGCACTGGTGGTAGCCTTGGCAGGGGTGGCCGTGGCGCTGGCGGGGCCGCTGGGATTCGTCGGACTGGTGGTGCCGCACATGGTGCGTCTTTCGGTGGGAGCGGATTACCGGCGGATCCTGCCGGTCGCGGCGGTGGCGGGTGCCGCGCTGGTCGTGGTGGCGGACGCGTTGCCGCGCGCGATCTGGGCGCGGGACGTGCCGGTGGGCGTCTCGATGGCGCTGGTCGGCGCACCGGTCTTCATCTGGCTGGCGCGGCGTCGCACGGGTGGCTTGGCATGACCGGCGCGGTGCTCTGTGCCCTACTGCTGCTGGCTATGCTGCTGGCGCTGGCCGCAGGCGACCAGCCGGTGTCGCCGGTGGACGTGCTGCGCGCGCTGGCCGGGGTGGAGGTGTCGCAAGTCTCGGAGACGATCGTGATGAGCCTGCGCCTGCCGCGCGTGGCGCTGGCGGCCGCGGTGGGGGCGGCGCTGGCGGTGGCGGGCACCGCGACACAGGCGGTTCTGCGCAACCCGCTGGCCGAGCCCGGCCTGCTTGGGATCAATGCGGGTGCGGCCCTGGCCGCGATGATCGTGATCGTCGAGGTTGCCAGCCTGCCCGAAAGCGTTCTGCCCGCCGTCAGTTTCGCCGGTGCGCTGATCACCGCGCTGGCGATCCAGATGTTTGCCTGGCGGGCGGGAACGTCGTCCCTGCGGTTGATCCTCGTGGGAGTGGGGGTCGGCGCACTGGCCGGGGCCGGGGCGAGTTTCATCGCCGCATTCGGTCCGGCCGCTGAGGTGCAGCGTGCGATCACCTGGTCGGCAGGATCGTTGCAGGATGCGCGCTGGGTCAAGCTGGAATGGCTCGTGCTGTGGGGCCTGCCGGGTGCGCTGGCGCTGTGGCTGGCGGCCCGTGAGCTGGACCTGATCGCGCTGGGTGACAGGGTGGCGGGCGGTGTCGGACAACGGGTGCAGCTGGTGCGGGGGCTGGTGATCGTGGCCGTCGCCTTGCTGGCGGGCGCGGCCGTGGCCGCTTCGGGGCCGATCGCCTTTGTCGGACTGGCCGCGCCGCATGTGGCGCGGGCGTTGACCGGGCGCAATCACGCACGGCTGATCCCGGTCGCCGCGGTCTGCGGTGCGATACTGCTGGTGGTGGCCGACCTGGCCGCTCGCCGACTGCTTGCGCCGGTGCAGGTGCCTGTCGGGCTGGCCACCGCGCTGATCGGCGCGCCATTCTTTGGATACCTTCTCTGGAGCCGCCGCAATGAGCTTTGATCCCTCCGAAGCGCAGGCCGGTCTTGTCGCCGAAGCCCTGACCCTTGGCTATGGTGCGTTACCGATCGTGGACAGCTTGTCGGTCACGCTGCCCAAGGGCCGGTTCATTGCGATCCTGGGGCCGAATGGCTGTGGGAAATCGACCCTGCTGAAAGCGCTGTCGCGGCAATTGGCGCCGCTTCAGGGGCAGGTCCTGCTGGACGGACGTGCGATTGCCGATCTCGGGTCCAAGCAGGCCGCGCGGGCGCTGGGCCTGCTGGCGCAGGGGGCGGAGCCGCCCGAGGGCCTGAGCGTCGAAGCGCTTGTGCGGCAGGGCCGCTATCCGCATCGCGGCCCGTTCAGCCCGTGGCAGGCCTGTGATCAGCGGGCGGTGGACCGGGCCTTGCATCAGACCGGCCTGACGGAGCTGCGTGACCGGCCGGTCGAGGTGCTTTCGGGCGGGCAGCGACAGCGGGCCTGGATCGCCATGGTGCTGGCACAGGACGCGCCTGTCCTGTTGCTGGACGAGCCGACGACCTGGTTGGACCTGCGCCACCAGCTGGAAGTACTGGGCCTGATGCGGCGACTGGTGGATGAAGGCGGCCTGACCGTGATCGCGGTGCTGCACGACCTGGACCAGGCGGCGCGGCACGCTGATCACGTGGTCATGATGAAGGCCGGCCGAATCGTTGCCGAAGGCGCGGTGCGCGTAGCCCTGACCAAAGACCGCCTGGCCGAAGTCTTCGGTGTGGATGTCGACGTGCTGGAGGACCCCGCGACCGGGCGGCCAATGTGTGTTCCCCGCTCCATACTGCCGGAATAAGTTGCTAATTTGATACAAGAACGTCGTCGAGCGATGATATCGCCTTGCTTGCGCGGCCTACCTGAGTAATTTGGTCAACAAAGCGAGCGTTACGCCAGCCATTTCCTTTTCAAATGCTTCCGGAAGGACATCTGGCCGTGCTTATTTTCCCGCTCAAGAAGCTGGTTTTCACCAGCAGTATATCGATCCTTGCCGTCACGGCTGCACAGGCGCAGGACGGCCAGATTCCGTTCGACCTCGGCACACTGGAAATCTACGGCGACAGGACTTCGACAGATGCCGAGGACAGTACCGCGCCTCTGA
Source organism: Roseovarius sp. MMSF_3298 (assembly GCF_030733705.1). NCBI lineage: Bacteria > Pseudomonadati > Pseudomonadota > Alphaproteobacteria > Rhodobacterales > Roseobacteraceae > Roseovarius > Roseovarius sp. MMSF_3298. The sequence continues at coordinate 3,965 of NZ_JASHIN010000010.1, read as the reverse complement.
GCGTCGTGCGGGGCGAGCAGTTGGACGATGCCACAATCGCGTCGATCGAGGACACGTTCGGCCTGATCCCCAACGTTCAGGGCGGGGACAGCGCGCTGACCGGCTTTGTCATCCGCGGCGTCAATTCCGAAGGCCAGACGCCGGGGCTGGGTGCGCCGCTGGCATCCTTCTATATCGACGGTGTCCAGCAAACGGTCGAGGGCACGCGCCGTGGCTCACGCTCGACCTTCGATGTCGAGCAGGTGGAGGTCTATCGCGGGCCGCAATCCACGCTCAGCGGCCGCGCCGCGCTGGCCGGTGCCGTCTACGTCAAGACCAAGGACCCGGAGTTCGAACCCGGCGGCGCGATGCGTCTGACCTATGGCAGCGATAACCGTAGAACCGTGGGCATTGCGGGAACCGGCCCGGTTTCGGATACCGTGGCGATCCGGCTGAGCGGTGAGTGGTACCATAAGGACAGTTCGATCGACTATCCCTCCTACCAGGGGTTCAGCGGGTATGACGACATCAGCGAGGACAAGTACCACACGCTGCGCGGCAAACTCCTGTGGACGCCGACCGACCGTACGCGCGTGCTGCTCAGCTATTCCCACTCCTATGACAATACCAGCCCCAACATCGTGGCCAGCGGGACCAACCGCGGTGATGTCAACGGGGCGCTGAGTCCGAACTTTCCGGTCCTGCAGGCGAACTCGGCGGCCTTGAGCCTGTTCTTCGGCATTCCGCCGGAAAACCAGCTGGGCCTGCTGACGGTACTGGAAGAGGTGCGCAATACCACCACGAACAATTTCGGGCTGGAGATCACGCACGAAATCAATGCCAACCTCAAGTTTACCTCGATGACGAGCGTGTCGATGTCGGAAACCGACGTGCGGTCCCTGAACTTCGGCAACCCGGGTGAGTTTACATCGGCCGATGCGGGGCAGCAGCAGGACCTCTTCACGCAGGAATTCCGCCTGAACTACGAGAGCGAGGGTCTGCGCTGGGTGCTGGGCGCCTATGCCGGCCGCGAGGTGCGGGATACCTATCGCCGCGGCACCTACTTCAACACCGGAATCCTGGCCGATCCGACGCAGCCGCTGACCATCGGCATCAACCAGATGACCGATATCGAAACCAACAACACCGCGATTTTCGGCGAGGCGACCTATGAATTCGCGCCCGGCTGGTCGGTGATCGCGGGCGGACGGCTGGATCATATTGACCAGGAAACGACGCAGGTGGTTTCCGGCGCCACGACCAGCTTTTCCTATGACGACGTGGTCGCCCTGGGCAAGCTGGGCCTGACGCGCGAACTGGCCAACGAGGACAGGATATCGCTTGTGGTGCAGCAGGGCTACCGCCCCGGCGGCGCCGGGAGCAACCTGGCTGGCGCGTACCGTTTCGATCCGGAAACCTCCACGGTCGTCGAACTGGGTTACCAGGGGCGGTTCGTGCAGGACCAGCTGGGTTTCTCTGCGACGGCGTTCTGGCAGACATGGGATGACCAGCAGGTCGAGATCGGCCTGTTTCCGAACAACAGCATCGTCAATGCGGGAGAGTCCGAATCTTACGGCGCCGAGTTCGAGCTGGACTACGCGGCGACCGGCAAGCTGGATCTTTTCGCCTCGGTCGGTCTGCTGCATACCGAGTTCAAGGATTTCAACACCGGCGGCGTGAACTACACAGGTCTCGGCTTTCCCAATGCGCCGTAATTCACGGCCGCGGTCGGGTATCGCTGGGGCGCTCCGACCGGATGGTTCTCTTCCGGGGTGGTCAAGCATACCGGGCGGCAGAAATCGCGCTTTGACAACGCGACGCCGGACACGCTCAGCGCCTTCACCACGGTCGATCTGAACGTGGGCTATGCGTGGGATCAGGCCAGGATCACGGCCTATGCGACGAACCTCTTCGACGAGGATTACCTGGTCTACGAGAACAGCAGCGCGAGCCTTCAGGGGCTGGGCAACCGGCAAGAGATCGGCCTGCAGCTCGACTACACGTTTTGAGGCGAGGGTGACGTTTGCGAAAGCGATACTGGCGGTTGACGGCACACGTGCCGTCGCCGCCTTCAGGGTCTTTGCCGAGGACGCCGAGCGACCGGTCGAGCCGCACGGCGACGGGATTCGCATCGGCCTGATGACGGGCGGTCTTGTCGTAGAGCCGCGGGGAAAGGACACTGCGATCACCATCGATGCCACCGATGCGGTCGGCTTGCAGTTGATCCGCGACACACTTGTCGAACGGCTGGCCGGTATGGGGCTTGTCCCCGACTGGCAGGAAGATCTGGCCGGAAAAAAGCCCGGCAACCAGGCGCTTGCGCGGGTCGCCGGGGTGACGCGGATATCGCCCTCCTACAGCAGGGTGGTGATCGAGGGCGATGAGCTTGGGCGTTTCGCCGCCGAGCCGCTGCATTTTCGTCTGTTGATGGGACCGGCGGGCGCGCCCTGGCCGGTGACGGGCGAAACGGGTGCCACGGATTGGCCCGGCGGGATCGGCCAGTGGCATCGGCCGGTCTACACCACGCGGGAGGCCGAACCCACGCGGCAAGGCACGCGCCTGAGCTTTGACGTGTTTCGACATGATGGCGGGCGTGTGACCACGTGGTGCGACCGGGTGGGCCCGGGAGACGAGATCGCCCTGACCGGCCCGGGCGGGAGTGGCTATCCTGCGCCGGTTGGCTGGCTTGGGCTTGTCGGAGATGAAACCGGGATGCCGGTCATGGCGCGAATCCTGTCCGCCTTGCCGCGCGACGCGCGGGGTGCGGCCGCGATCGTCGTGCCGCATTCGGAAGACATTCAGAAGATACCGCATCCCGACGGTGTCACCCTGCGCTGGTGCATCCGGAGCAAGGGGGAAACGCCGATGTCGGCCCTGGCCGGTCTGCCGTTCCCCGAAAGCGACCGGTACATCTTTTTCGCCGCTGAAAGATCCGAGGCAGAGCAGGCGCGCAAGTGGTTGGCCGAAAGAGGATTCCGGAAAGGTGAGTCGCGGACGGCAGCCTACTGGGCGGCAGCGTAATGCTCTTTTAAACGGTGGATCAAGAACATGAGCGGTGCTGTCAGACCAATTCGAACTCGCCTCCTCTTGGACAGTGAAGGTGTCTTTTATGCTGAGCCGAGACTGTGGCACTCGGCGAGAGCGGCGGTTCTGTTCAGCTTGAAGATATCGCGGCTGGAGAGTGTTCGGCCCTGATTGAAGTGGTTGAAAATGGAAGAATGAACGGCAGCGAATTTCTGAAGACTTCGCATTCGGCGGAGGCGCTGCATGGCTCGGTCCCTTCGTCGGAATGGCAGGTGTGAATTCTCAATACGGTTGTTGAGCCAGCGCCCACATGCCTGGAGATCATCACATCCGAGGTCGCGCAGGGCGGCTTTATACGAAGGGAGCCGGTCGGTAACCAGCACCTCTGGACGACCGTAGCGCCGCATCATTTTCCTCAGCATTTTCAATGCGGCTTGCTTGTTTCGTCGCTTTGCAACAACGCTTTCCGGTACGTCGCCTTCGTGATCTACGGCCCGCCAGAGATAGTGGCGCTCGCCTTCAATCTTCACGAAAACTTCGTCCACGTGCCGCTGCCATTTCGAGACGGCACGCAGCTTTTGAACCCGTTTTCTTCTTAGCTCTGAGGCAAACATTGAGCCGAACCTGTTCCACCAATACCGTACCGTCTCGTCGCTGACGTCGATGCCGCGCTCGTGGAGAAGGTTTTGGCATTTCGCAGCGAGAGCGGGAGCCGGACGTAGAGCATCGCCGTCAGACGCATGATCTCGGGACCGGATTTGAAGTACTTGAATGGGGCGCGTTCTGCCATTCGGGCTGGGTAGGCGGAGGTTCAACCCGCCTCAAGCCAAGTTCCTCTGACATGGCCCCGGCACCACCCAGCCAACAATTCAGCGTCTAAGATATTAGGCGGCGTCTGCATTTAGGGGTTCCCAAATCACCTCTCGTTTGATTCAAGATCTAAAACGGGAGGCGATCTTGAG